>JBBQJN010000072.1:0-14132 GCA_038325945.1 Burkholderiales bacterium
AGCGGTGGCGAATGCAGGCGTTCACCATGCGGCGAAAGCGGTTGTAGAACGGCGTGTCGAACAACTCGTGGGCCTCGCCCTCGGCGCGCGGGCGGTTGTGCAGCAGCAGCGTGCCCAGGTAGGGCACGAAGTACACCGACAGGCCCCAGGAGATCACCAACGCCGCCGAGGTGACGGCAAAGATCGCGAAGGTGTATTCGCCGGTCACCGACTTGGCGATGCCGATGGGCAGAAAGCCTGCCGCGGTGATCAGCGTGCCGGTGAGCATGGGCATCGACGTCAACTCGTAGGCGAAGGTGGCGGCGCGCTTCTTGTCGTAACCCTCTTCCATCTTGCGCACCATCATCTCCACCGCGATGATGGCGTCGTCAACCAGCAGGCCCAGCGCGATGATCAGCGAACCCAGCGAGATCTTGTGCAGACCCACGCCCCAATAGAACATGGTGATGAAGGTGATGGCCAGCACCAGCGGGATGGTGATGCCCACCACCAAGCCGGGCCAGATGTCGATGCCGAGCTTCCAGGATCCGGGCTTGGTGTGCAGCCCCAGGCTGATGAAGCTGACCAGCAGCACCACCACCACCGCCTCGATCAGCACCTTGACGAACTCGCCCACCGAGCGCTTGACGGCGGCCGGCTGGTCTTGCACCCGCGACAGCGTGATGCCGGGCGGCACCGGGCTCGGCATACCAGCGCACATGCTGGCCTGGCGTCAGCGTGTGCACGCCGGCGCTTACCACGGTCTGCCCAGGGCTGCCGGCCGATCAATGCGCGCAGCGCCGCTGCCTGGTGCTCGGGCACGCTGAACACCGCATCGCGCGGGCCGTCGTGCGCCAGACGGATCACCGACGCACCGGCGGCCAGCACCATGCCGGGCTCGGCGTCGACCGCTCTCACCACGCCCGGCGCATCGGCCGTGAGCACCGCGTAGCCAGCCTGGTTGGCCTGCACACTGGCCTGCGCTGCGGCCTGCTCGGCCTGGCTGCGGGCGGCGTTTGAGCGCGGTTTCCCGCCGATCCAGCTCCAGAGCGCCGATGAAGCCCTGGGCGCGCAGCTCCTGGTAGCGCTTGAACTCGGCCTCGCTGAAGGCCGGCTGGGCCAGCGCAGCGCGCTGCGCCGCCCCGGCCGCTTGTTGCGCCAATGTCAGGTCGCGGGCGTCCAACCGGGCCAGCGGCTGTCCGGCCTTGACCGCGTCGCCGAGCCCGACCTGTCGCCGCAGCAGCTGACCACCCACCCGGAAGCCCAGCCCCAATTGGCTGTCAAACACCCGTGTCCTGCGGGGGATTGCACCGGCAAACTTGGCCACGGCGGCCGCAGCGGCGTGCGCCGGCCACCGACAATCAGCGTGTGAGCGTCGATCATTACGAGAACTTCCCTGTCGCCAGCCTGCTGTGCCCGCCGCATATGCGGGCCGGCGTGACTGCGGTCTACCACTTTGCCCGCACCGCCGACGACATCGCCGACGAAGGCGAGGCCAGTGCCGAAGTGCGCCGGATCAGCCTGGCGCAGTACCGGCAAGCGCTGGATGACACGCTGGCCGCGCGGCCGGTGTCCGGTGCCTGGGCTGGCCAATTCACAGCGCTGGGCGCAGCGATCCGCCGCCACCAACTGCCGCCGCAACTGCTGCACGACCTGCTCGACGCCTTTGTGCAGGACACCGGCAACCCGCGCTATGCCGACCGCGCCGAGTTGCTGGACTATTGCCGCCGCTCGGCCAACCCGGTGGGTCGGCTGCTGTTGCACATGGCCGGCGTGCACGGTGCCGCCGCGCTGGCCCAATCAGACGCGATCTGCAGCGCGCTGCAGTTGATCAACTTCTGGCAAGACCCCAGCATCGACCTGCCGCGTGGCCGGCACTATGTCAGCCTGGCCGATGCACAGGCGCATGGCCTGCAACTCGATGATTTGGCGCAGCAGGCCGACTCTGCCGCCAGCCAGGCCTTGATGGCCGAGCTCTGCGCCTGGGCGGCCGAGCTGATGCGCCAAGGCGCACCGCTGGCGCTGCAAGTGCCGGGCCGGCTGGGCTGGGAGTTGCGGCTGGTGGTGCAAGGCGGACTGCGCATCCTTGAGAGAATCGCCGCCATGCAGTACCGCACCCTTCACCAGCGCCCCGTGCTGCGCGCCATCGACCTGCCCGTGATGCTCTGGCGCGCCCTGCGCATGCGCGCCGGTCAACCACTGCCCGGCTTTGCATTGCGGGGCGCAGCCCGCCGATGACGCCGCAACAATATGTGCAGGACAAGGCCTCGGGCAGCGGCTCGTCGTTTTATTACGCCTTTCTGTTTTTGCCGCCGCCACGACGCGCCGCGATCACCGCTTTCTACGCCTTCTGCCGCGAGGTGGACGATGTGGTCGACGAGATGCGCGATGCCAGCGTGGCCGCCAGCAAGTTGGCCTGGTGGCAACAAGAGGTGCAGCGCGCGTTCGCTGGCCAGCCCACGCACCCGACAACCCAGGCGCTGATGCCGCATGCCACCACCTATGGCATCACCGCCGAACACCTGGGCGCGGTGATCGAGGGTTGCCGCATGGATCTGGCGCAAACGCGCCACCTCGACCTGCCCTCGCTGCTGCAGTACTGCCACCTGGTGGCCGGCGTGGTCGGTGAGGTGGCGGCGCGCATCTTCGGCCACAGCGATGCGCAGACTCTGCTCTATGCCCACCGGCTGGGCCGCGCGCTGCAGCTGACCAACATCATCCGCGATGTTGGCGACGACGCGCGCCGGGGCCGCATCTACCTGCCGATGTCAGAGCTGCAGCGCTTCGACGTCAAGGCCCATGAACTGCTCAAGCGCGAAGCGCCCTGGGGCTACAGTGATCGGTTCACGGCACTGATGCGCTTCCAGGCAGCGCGCGCACACGCCAGCTATGACGAGGCGTTGGCACTGCTGCCCGAGGCCGACCGTCAGGCGCAGAAGCCCGGCCTGATGATGGCCAACATCTACCGCAGCCTGCTGCGCGAGATCGAGTCCGACGGCTTCCAGGTGCTGCACCAGCGCACCTCGCTGACGCCGCTGCGCAAGCTGTGGATCGCGCTGATGACCCACTGGCGCGGGCGGTGAACCGCGCCAGTTCGGCGTCTGCGCGGGCGGTGAGCCGCGCCAGTTCGGCGTCTGCGCGGGCGGTGAGCCGCGCCAGCCAGGCACCGGCGGATCCGCCGCCACGTATCGCCGTCATCGGCGCTGGCTGGGCCGGCCTGGCAGCGTCGGTGCAGGCAGTGCAGCATGGCGCTGACGTCAGCCTGTTTGAGCTGGCGGCCACGCCCGGCGGACGGGCGCGCCGGGTGCAAACCGCTGCGGGCGTCTTCGACAACGGCCAGCACATCCTGATCGGCGCCTACCGCGCCACGCTGCACCTGATGCGCTGCGTTGGCGCCGATCCCGATCAACTGTTGCTGCGAAGCCCACTGGCGCTGGTCGATCCCGCCGGCCAGGGTCTGCGCCTGCCCGTAGGCGCGCCGGTTGCGGCCTTTGTGCGCGCCGTGCTGGCGGCCCGGCAATGGCCGCTGGCGCAACGTCTGGCACTGCTGGGCACGGCCGGCGGCTGGGGCCTGCGGCGCTTTCGCTGCGCGCCAGCGCTCAGCGTGGCCCAGCTGTGCAGTGGCCTGCCCGAGCCGGTGCAGCGCGAGCTGATTGAGCCGCTGTGCCTGGCCGCGCTGAACACGCCGATGCACCAGGCCAGTGCCGAGGTATTTCTGCGCGTGCTGAAAGATGCGCTGTTCGGCGGCGCGGGCGGCGCCGACCTGCTGCTGCCGCGTGTGCCCTTGTCTGAGCTGCTGCCCGATCCTGCTTGGCGCTGGCTGCAGGCCGAAGGCGCCGCATGCCATGCCGGCCACCGCGTGCGCCAAATCGCTGCGGCGGTGGATGGCCGAGGCTGGCAGGTCGATGGCCAGCACTTCGACGGCGTGGTGCTGGCCTGCCCGTTGACCGAGGCGGCCCGTCTCAGCGCCGACCTGGCTGCAGCTTGGGCTGCGCAGGCCGCAGCGGTGCGGCACGAACCCATCGTCACCGCGTGGCTGCGCGACGATCAGCTGCACAACGCGCTGCCGATGCTGGCGCTGAAGAGCAGCCCAGGCCGGCCGGCGCAATTTGCTTTCAACCTCGGCCGATTGCACGGCAACGCCGCCTCCAAAGGGCTGTGGACGCTGGTGGCCAGCAGCGCGGACGCGGCGCTGGCCAATGGCCTGGCAGCCTGCGGCCAGGCCATGCTGGCGCAGGCTCGCCAGGCCTTCCCCGGCGCCTTCAGCGGGCCGGATAAGCAGGTGCTGGTGCACCTGGCGGCCGAGCGCCGCGCCACCTTTGCCTGCACACCCGGCCTGGCGCGACCGCCTCTGGCGATCGCGCCGGGTCTGGTAGCTGCAGGGGATGCCATCGCAGGCCCCTACCCGGCCACGCTGGAGGGCGCGGTTCGCAGTGGCCTGGCCGCCGCCGACCGCCTGTGTCAGAACCCGAAACACGCGCGCAAGCAGGGCCGAAAACAGGCCCAATGACAGGCCTCAAAATTCCGCCATGCCAATTGATGTTTCGCCATGCAAAATGGCCGTCACTTCAGGGCATGCCATGACAACCAAGAAAGAAGGCCAAACTCCCGCCATCCAGGTGCTGTCCCGCATGTTTTCGCTGCTCGACGCGCTGGCTTCGCACCGGGATCCGGTGTCGCTGAAAGTGCTCAGCGAGACCACCGGGCTGCACCCGTCCACCGCGCACCGCATCCTCAATGACTTGGCGATCGGCCAGTACGTTGATCGGCCCGAGGCCGGCAACTACCGGCTGGGCATGCGGCTGCTGGAGTTGGGCAACCTGGTGAAGGCCAGGCTGGACGTGCGCGAAGCGGCGCTCGGCCCGATGCGCGAACTGCACAAGCTGACCCACCAGCCGGTGAACCTGTCGGTGCGCCAGGGCGATGAGATCGTCTACATCGAGCGCAGCTTCAGCGAGCGCTCGGGCATGCAGGTGGTGCGCGCGGTCGGCGGCCGTGCGCCGCTTCACCTCACTTCAGTGGGCAAGCTGTTCCTGGCGCACGAGGATCCGCAGCGTGTGCGCGCGTATGCCGCGCGCACCGGGCTGTCGGGCCACACCCGCAACAGCATCACCGAGTTGGCCGCACTGGAGCGCGAGCTGGCCCAGGTTCGCCGGAGCGGGCTGGCGCGTGACAACGAAGAACTGGAGCTCGGCGTGCGCTGCATGGCCGCTGGCATCTTCGACGATCAGGGCAGGCTGGTGGCGGGGCTGTCGGTGTCAGCGCCGACCGATAGGCTGGAGGAATCCTGGGCCGAACGCGTGCGCGCCACGGCGGATCAGATCTCGGTCTTGCTGGGCAAGCGGCCGCGCTGAGCGCGCTTGACGAACTTGACGCACCAGACGCACCAGACGCACCAGACGCCCTAAATGTCAGCTGCGGCGCAAGTTCTGCCGCCTGCGGCGGCGACCCAGCTCAGCTCAATGCGCGTTACTGCGCAACCACTTGCGCAGGCGCTCGGCGTCGCCGATGCGCGAGTACTTGCCCGCCGAATCGAGCAGCACCAAGATCAGTTTGCGACCGGCCAGTTCGGCCTGCATCACCACGCAGCGCCCGGCTTCCGAGATGTACCCGGTTTTCTGCAAGCCGATGTCCCAGTTGGGGCTTCGAACCAAGCCATTGGTATTGCGGAACTGCAGCGTACGGTGGCCCACGGCCACTGCGGCTTCTTGCGAGGTGGACAGCTCGCGCAGCATCGGCACCTGATGTGCCGCGCGCACCAACATCGCCAGATCGCTTGCGCTTGACTGGTTCTTGCTCGACAGGCCGGTCGGCTCGACATAGTGCGTGTCGCGCATGCCCAAGGCCGCTGCTTTGCTGTTCATGGCCGCGACAAACTGGCCCAGACCGCCGGGAAAATGCCGGCCCAGCGCATTGGCGGCGCGGTTCTCTGACGACATCAGCGCCAGATGCATCATCTCGCCGCGCGAGAGCTGAGTGCCTACCGCCAGCCGTGAGCCACTGCCTTTTTCGGTGTCGATGTCGTCCTGGGTGATGGTCAATAGCTCGGCCATCGACAGGCCGGCCTCGCTGACCACCAGGCCGGTCATCAGCTTGGTGATCGAGGCGATCGGCAGCACGGCGCCGGGATTCTTGCTGAACAGCACCTCGTTGGTGTCCTGATCAATCACCAGCGCGACGCTGGACTTCAGGTCCAGCGGGTCATTGCCGACGTGCAGGCCCTGCAATTGGCCGAAGCTGGGCCGCGCCGGCACCATGGCCTGCAGCGCCACACGCCGTGTCTGGCTGCTGCGCACCACCACGGCGCGCTGCTTGATACGGACCTTGCCGCTGGCCTTGCTCGATTTGGCAGTGGCTGCGCTGCGCTCAGCCTTGGCGGCCTGTGCCTGAACCTGTGACGCGCCGCCCAGCGCCAGAACAAGGCTCAACAGCAGCGGCAGTAGGGTCAGTTTCATGGCGGTCCAGGCAGGCAATGGGAACAGCGGCTTACCAGTGTAGGTTAACGAAAAAACATGCGCAAGATCAAAAACTTGCACGCGCTTTCTCAAGTACTTCGGGTCATCCCTGAGCGGCCACCCGATCAAGGTTCGAGTGCAGCTTGTTGAGCGCCGCCAGATAGGCCTTGGCCGAGGCCACGACGATATCGGGATCGGCCCCCACGCCATTGACCACCCGGCCACCCAATTGCAGCCTAACCGTCACTTCGCCCTGTGATTCTGTGCTGCCACTGGTGATGGCATTGACCGAATACAGCAGCAATTCGGCGCCACTTCCCACCTGCGACTCGATCGCCTTCAGGCTGGCATCCACCGGCCCGTTGCCGTCGCTCTCGGTGCTGTGCTCAATGTCGCCGGCGGCAAACACCACGCTGGCCTGCGGCCGCTCACCGGTCTCGGAGCGTTGGCTGAGTGATACCAACCGGTAATGCTCATGCTCACGGGTGACGCTTTCGTCACCCACCAGGGCGATGATGTCCTCGTCGAAGATCTCGGCCTTGCGGTCGGCCAGGTCCTTGAAGCGGGCAAAGGCGGCGTTGATCTCGCCCTCGCTCTCGAGATCGATACCCAACTCTTGCAGCCTGGCTTTGAAGGCGTTGCGCCCCGACAGCTTGCCCAGCACGATCTTGTTGGCGGCCCAGCCCACATCCTCAGCGCGCATGATCTCGTAGGTGTCGCGGGCCTTGAGCACGCCGTCCTGGTGGATGCCGCTGGCATGCGCAAAGGCATTGGCGCCGACCACTGCCTTGTTGGGCTGCACCACAAAGCCGGTGGTCTGGCTGACCATGCGCGAAGCCGCCACGATCTGGCTGATGTCGATGCCGAGCTCAAGCTGGAAGTAGTCGCGACGCGTCTTCACCGCCATCACCACCTCTTCGAGCGAGCAGTTGCCGGCGCGCTCGCCGAGGCCGTTGATGGTGCATTCCACCTGCCGCGCGCCACCGATCATCACCCCGGCCAGCGAGTTGGCCACCGCCAGTCCGAGGTCGTTGTGGCAGTGCACGCTCCACACCGCCTTGTCGCTGTTGGGGATGCGCTCGCGCAGGCTGCGGATGAACTCACCGTACAACTCGGGGATGGCATAGCCCACGGTGTCGGGGATGTTGAGCGTGGTCGCGCCCTCCTTGATCGCCGCCTCGAGCACGCGGCAAAGAAAATCAGGGTCAGAGCGGTAGCCATCTTCGGGGCTGAACTCGATGTCCTCGCACAGGTTGCGCGCAAAGCGCACCGACAGCTTGGCCTGCTCAAACACCTGGTCGGGTGTCATGCGCAGTTTCTTGTCCATGTGCAAGGCGCTGGTGGCGATGAAGGTGTGGATGCGCGAGCGCCTGGCGCCGGCCAGGGCCTCGGCGGCGCGCGCGATGTCGCGGTCGTTGGCGCGCGCCAGCGAGCAGATCACCGGCTCGCGCACATGGCTGGCGATGGCCTTGACACATTCGAAATCGCCGTTGCTTGAGGCCGCAAAGCCGGCCTCGATGACATCCACCTTGAGCCGCTCAAGCTGGCGTGCGATGCGCAGCTTTTCTTCGCGCGTCATCGAGGCGCCGGGCGATTGCTCGCCATCGCGCAAGGTGGTGTCAAAGATGATCAGCTTGTCGGCCATGTGGGTTCTCCTTGGGGTCTTCAGGCAACGGTGGTGTCGCGGTGGCTGGGGGCGGCCAGCGCAGCGCCACTGCGCAGCAGGCCGCAGAACACGGCCTTCATGGACGCGGTGACGATGTTGGCATCGATGCCGACGCCAAACAGCGTTTGAGTATCGGCGACGCGCAACTCCAGGTAGGCCGCCGCCAGCGCCTGGGCGCCTGTGCCACGCACCTGCTCGCCCTGGTTGATGGCGTGCTCATGAAAGTCAAGCACCGCCAAGGCCACACCGCTGGCGCGCTGCAGGCCGTCGACAAAGGCTTCAACCGGACCACGCCCCTCGCCGCGCACGGCCAGCGAGCCACCGCTGTGACGCAGCCGCGCCTGCAAGCGCACCCGGCCACCCGCGCCCTCCTCGATCTGCTGCTCGTCGATCAACACATCGTCGTCACCCAGCCGGTAGGCTTCGGCAAACAGCTGCCAGATGTTGGCCGCGCTCAGCTCCTTGCCCTGCACGTCCATCACCGCCTGCACCGAGGACGAGAACTCGATCTGCAGCCGCCGTGGCAACTCGAGCCCGTACTCGGCCTCCAGCAGGTAGGCGATACCGCCCTTGCCCGACTGGCTGTTGACACGGATCACCGCGTCGTAGCTGCGGCCCAGGTCTTTGGGATCGACAGGCAGGTAGGGCATGTCCCAGAGATCGCCCTCGCGTCGCGCCGCAAAGGCCTTCTTGATGGCGTCCTGGTGCGAGCCCGAGAACGAGGTGTAGACCAGATCGCCCACGTAAGGGTGGCGCGGATGCACCGGCAACTGATTGCAATGCTCGACGATGCGTCGCACGCCGTCGATATCGCTGAAATCCAAGCCGGGGTGCACGCCCTGGGTGTAGAGGTTGAGCGCCAGGTTGACGATGTCGACATTGCCGGTGCGCTCGCCGTTGCCGAACAAACAGCCCTCGATACGATCACCGCCGGCCATCAGCGCCAGCTCGGCCGCTGCGGTGCCGGTGCCGCGGTCGTTGTGCGGGTGAATCGACAGCACGATGGCCTCGCGCCGCTCAAGGTGGCGGTGCATCCACTCGATCATGTCGGCAAATATGTTGGGCGTGCTGTGCTCCACCGTCGACGGCAGGTTGATGATGCACTTGCGCTCGGGTGTGGGCTGCCAGACCGCGGTCACCGCATCCACCACCCGCTTGGCAAAGGCCAGCTCGGTGCCCGAGAACATCTCGGGCGAGTACTGGAAAGTCCATTGCGTGTCGGGCTGGCGAGCCGCGCAGTCGACCAGCAATTGCGCCTGCGTGGCCGCCAGGTCGACGATACCGTCCTCGTCCAGGCCCAGCACCACGTTGCGCATCACTGGCGAGGTGGCGTTGTAGACATGCATGATGGCCCGTGGCGCGCCGCGCACAGCCTCGAAGCTGCGCGCAACCAGGTGATCACGGGCCTGGGTAAGCACCTGGATCGTCACGTCATCGGGGATCAAGCGCTGCTCGATGAGCAAGCGCACAAAGTCGAAATCAGCCTGCGAGGCCGCCGGAAATCCGACCTCGATTTCCTTGAAGCCGATGCGCACCAGCGCCTCGAACAGCTTGAGCTTGCGCGCCGGATCCATCGGCTCGATCAGCGACTGGTTGCCGTCGCGCAGGTCCACACTGCACCAGGTGGGCGGGCGGTTGATTACCCCATCGGGCCAGCGGCGGTCGGTCAGGCCAACCGGAGCAAAGGCGCGGTACTTGGTGGCGGGTTGGTCAAGCATGGACATGGAACTCTCCTGGGTCAGTAGCGGGGGGTTGCACCGCAGCTGCTGGATGGGTTCCGAAAACGGAAACGGCCCGCTGCGTTGCGCTGGCGGGCCGGCTATCCTTCAAAAACAATGAGACGAGGATGCTCAGCGCGCCTGATGCATCCTTAGTAGCAGCGAGGCCGCGATCGCGGCACGGACTGAACACGTCGTCATAAGTTTTGAATGTAGCACGGCTGGCTCAGCCGTGCAGTCCGCGCTCATCGGGCTCGTCGGTCGAGGTGGCGATCATGCTGACCGGGCGGCCGCGCATGCGCCGATAGATGTACATGCCGTAACCCGACAGGCCGTACAGCAGAAACAGCAGAAACAGCGTGCCCGGCACATGCTGGCTGATCAAGGCCATACCCAGCGCGATGGCCACCAGCGTGATGAAGGGCACCGAGCGCTTGAAGCCGAAGTCCTTGAAGCTGTAGAACGGCACATTGGTGACCATGGTCAGGCCGGCGTAGAGCGTCAGCCCCCAGGTCGTCCACACCAGCCAGGGGATGTCGCGCACGCCCTCTCGGAAGCCGGCGTCGTCCATGATCCAGATGAAGCCGGTGACCAACGCGGCGGCCGCCGGGCTGGGCAGGCCCTGGAAGAAGCGTTTGTCTACGACAGCGATGTTGGTGTTGAAGCGCGCCAGGCGCAACGCCGCACAGGCGCAATAGACAAAGGCCGCCGCCCAGCCGGCCTTGCCCAGGCCGCGCAGCGCCCACTCGTAGACGATCAACGCCGGCGCGGCGCCAAAGCTCACCATGTCCGACAGGCTGTCCATTTGCTCGCCGAAAGCGCTCTGGGTGTTGGTCATGCGTGCGACACGGCCGTCCAGGCTGTCGAGCACCATGGCGCAGAAGACGCCGATGGCCGCCAGGTCGAAGCGGCCGTTCATCGCCATCACCACCGCATAAAAACCGCCGAACAAGGCCGCCAACGTGAACAGGTTAGGCAGCACATAGATGCCCTTGCTGCGCGGCCGGCGCACCGGCTCGTCGTCAGGCAGGTTTGAATCTGGCAATTGGGACGGGGTGGCGGGCATGGCAATCCGAGACAGCGAAGGCCTGAGAATACCTGAGCCCCCGGCTCGCACGCGCGGGCCTTGCATCCAAGGCTCGGATTGCTGCGTAATTGAACCCCAGGCGTCTCGCGCTGACTTCAGGAACGCCTCACATGACCAACACCCTCCACAAGATCACCCAGGCCGCGCTCGGCTGCCGCATATCCGGACGCTCGATCTGGTGCACGTGCGGCCTGCTGCTGGCCGCCCTGCTGCTGCTGCCGGCCTGCGGCAGCCTGCCCAAGCACGCAGCGATGCCCGAGTCGCGATCGCTGGTGCCACGTGCCGACAGCCCGCTGGTGGCGCTGGCCCGGTCATCGACACCCGCCCCCGCACTGTCGGGCTTTCGGCTGCTGCCCCTGGGTGTGCACTCGCTGGATGCCCGGCTCCAGCTGATCGACCGCGCCCGGTACGGGCTGGACTTGCAGTACTACGTGCTCGACAACGACGCCTCCGGCCGCCTGCTGCTCAGCCGGCTGGCCGACGCGGCTGCCCGCGGCGTGCGCGTGCGCTTGCTGGTCGACGACCTCTACACCAGCCGGACCGACGCCCTGCTGAGGGCCATGGCCGCGCTGCCGAATGTGCAGGTGCGGCTGTTCAATCCCTTTGGCGCGGCCCGCGACAGCGGCCTGCTCGGCCGCTTTGCCGCCTCGCTGCTGGACGTGCGCCGGCTCAACCACCGCATGCACAACAAGCTGCTGGTGGCCGATGGCGCCTGGGCGGTGGCCGGCGGCCGCAACATCGCTGACGACTACTTCCAACGTGGTACCCAGCACAACTTCATCGACCTTGACGCGCTGATCACCGGCGCCATCGTGCCCGACCTGGCGGCCAGCTTCGACCTCTACTGGAACAGCCCGGTGGTGATGCCCATCGAGGCTTTGTCGACGCAAGGCGGCGATCCAGCGCAGTTGCGCCAACGTTTTGCCGAATCGACCGCCGGGGCCGAATTGGCGCTGCCGTTGCCCATGTCCGACAGCGATCCACTGGGCCATGGGCCGATCGGTGAAGGCTTCGACCGCGGCCGCTTGAGCCTGATCTGGGGCCCGGCGCTGGTGCTGGTCGATCCGCCCGACAAGCGCGACAAGGACGCCGACCAAGCCTGGGCCGACAGCCTGGCTTTCCAGGCGCTGATGAAGATCTGGACCGCGCGGCAGGAAGTGACCATCACCTCGCCCTACCTGATCCCGGGGCCGCTGGGTATTGCGGCATTCGAGGCGCTCGGCCAGCGCCAGGTGAAGATGACGGTGCTGACCAATTCGCTGGCCGCCACCGACGAGCCGCTGGTGCACACCGGTTATGCCCGCTACCGGCCGCAATTGCTGCAGGCCGGCGTCGAGCTCTATGAACTCAGCCCCGAACTCAGCCGGCGCCATGCCCGACTGGGCCTGTTCGGCTCGTCCACCGGTCGTCTGCATGCCAAGACCGCGGTGGTCGATGGCGACAAGACCTTCTTCGGTTCGATGAACCTCGACCCGCGCTCGCGCACCCAGAACACCGAACTCGGTGTCTTTGTCGAAAGCGCCGAACTGGCGCGTCAGATGCTTCAGGTGATCGCCATCAGCAAGCTGCAGAACGCCTACCGCGTCAGTCAGGATGCCACCGGCAGCTTGCAATGGGTGGCGGTCGACGATGACCAGCAGCAGGTGCACCACACCGAGCCCGAGTCATCGTTCTGGCAACGGTTGCAGAACATCATCCTGGGCGGCTTTGTGCCTGAACAACTGCTCTGAACGAAAGCGCGCTCAGTTCTCGCGCTTGTCGACCCCTTGTTGGCCTTGATCCACGGCAGTTCGCAACGAAAAAGCCGTCTGCAAGGGCTTGCAGACGGCCGGCGCGAACGGGTCCGCGCCTGCCAGCGCGGGCCTGCCGTTCAAGGCGCGCTCAGTTCTTGCTCTTGTCGACCAGCTTGTTGGCCTTGATCCACGGCAGTGGGCGACGACAAAGCCCTGTGCAACTGCTTGCACAGGGCCGGCGCCCACGGGCTCGCGCCTGCAGGCGCGAGGCTGCCGTTCAAGGTCTGCTCAGTTCTTGCTCTTGTCGACCAGCTTGTTGGCCTTGATCCACGGCAGTGGGCGACGACAAAGCCCTGTGCAACTGCTTGCACAGGGCCGGCGCCCACGGGCTCCCGCCTGCTGGCGCGGGCCTGCTGTTCAAGGCGCGCTCAGTTCTTGCTCTTGTCGACCAGCTTGTTGGCCTTGATCCACGGCATCATCGCCCGCAGCTTCTCGCCCACCACCTCGATCTGGTGCTCCTCGGTCAGGCGGCGACGGCTGATCAGGGTCGGCGCGCCGGCCTTGTTCTCCAGGATGAAGCTCTTGGCATATTCGCCAGTCTGGATGTCCTTCAGGCACTGCTGCATGGCCTTTTTGGTCTCGCTGGTGACGATCTTCGGGCCGCTGACGTACTCGCCGTATTCGGCGTTGTTGGAGATCGAATAGTTCATGTTGGCGATACCGCCTTCATAGATCAGGTCGACGATCAGCTTGAGCTCATGCAGGCACTCGAAGTAGGCCATCTCGGGCGCGTAGCCGGCTTCCACCAAGGTCTCGAAGCCGGCCTTGATCAACTCGACAGTGCCGCCGCACAGCACGGCCTGCTCGCCGAACAGGTCGGTTTCCGTCTCTTCGCGGAAGTTGGTCTCGATGATGCCGGCCTTGCCGCCGCCGTTGGCCGCGGCATAGCTCAGCGCCAGATCACGCGCCTTGCCGGTCTTGTCGGCATGCACGGCGATCAGGTGCGGCACGCCGCCGCCTTGGCTGTAGGTATTGCGCACGGTGTGGCCGGGGGCCTTGGGCGCCACCATCCAGACGTCGATGTCCTCGCGCGGCACCACCTGACCGTAGTGCACGTTGAAGCCGTGGGCGAAGGCCAGCGAGGCGCCGGCCTTCATGTTGGCGGCCACTTCGGTGCTGTAGACAGCGGCGATCTGCTCGTCGGGCAGCAGCATCATCACCACGTCGGCGGTCTTCACCGCGTCGGCGATCTCGGCCACCTTCAAGCCGGCCTTTTCGGCCTTGGACCAGGATGCGCCGCCCTTGCGCAGGCCCACGGTGACCTTGACGCCCGAGTCGTTGAGGTTTTGCGCATGGGCATGGCCTTGCGAGCCGTAGCCGATGATGGTGACGTTCTTGCCCTTGATCAGGCTCAGATCGGCGTCCTTGTCGTAATAGACCTTCATGGTGCTTCCTTGGTGAAAAAGTTGAAAGGGTCAGGCAGTTCTCGTCAAG
>JBBQJN010000073.1:0-14114 GCA_038325945.1 Burkholderiales bacterium
ATCCGCTTCAGCGGCGACCTGCGGGTGCGTGCCCAGTCCGATCGCTTCGACCCGAACAACCTGCCGGCCGACGAGTACCAGCTGCAGAGCCTGCTGGCCTCGACACCGGCCTGGTCACCCGACCTGAGCAACACCACCCAGAACCGCAACCGCCTGACGCTGCGGGCCCGGCTGGGTGCTGACATCAAGGTCTCGGAGGACACCACCGCGGGCATCCGCCTGTCCACCGGTACCAGCAGCGGGCCCAGTTCGTCGAGCCAGACGCTGGGCACCTCGTTCAACAAGCTCAGCGTCACGCTGGACCGCGCCTGGCTGCGCTGGGAGCCCCGATACGACCTGCGCCTGGTCGCTGGCCGCATGGCCCAGCCGTTCTTCGGCACCGACTTGCTGTGGCCCGAAGACCTGTCGGTCGACGGCGTGGCGGCCAGCGGTGACTACACGCTGGCCAGCGGCCTCTACCTGTTTGCCAACGCGGGAGCCTTTGCGCTGGAAGAGCGCGCACTGAGCCCGCGCGACAAGTGGCTTTACGGCCTGCAAGTGGGCGCCGACTGGGCCATCAGCGCCACCGCGCAGTTGCGGCTGGCACTGGGCGTCTACGACTTCCGCAACATCGAGGGCGTGCGCGAAACCCAGCCGCGCCCCAGCGGTGCCGCCGCCAACACCACCGACTACCTGTCCCGCGAGTACCCGCGCGCGCTGCGGCTGAAGGGCAACACGCTGATCAACCTGAACGACCCGACCAGCACCGCGTCACCGACCTGGGGCCTGGCCTCGAAGTTCCGGCCGATCAACCTGACGGCCGGTCTGCTGCTCAAGTCATTCGACCCGATGCAGCTGATGCTGTCGCTGGATTGGGTGAAGAACTCTGCCTTTGACCTGGCCGATATCGAGCGCCGGGCCGGCGACAGCCGGGTGCGCGGGGTGCTGGCCAAGACCACCGGCCTGCAGGCGCGGGTGCAGTTCGGCGATGGCCAGTTGGCCGAGCGCGGCCAGTGGCAGGGCTTTGCGGCGCTGCGCAAGTTTGAGCGCGACGCCTGGATCGACGGCCTGACCGACACCACCTGGCACGGCGGCGGCACCAACTACCAGGGCTGGTCGTTGGGCGGGCGCTATGCCTTCGACCGCAACAGCCACCTCGGCCTGCGCTGGACCAGCAGCCGCAATCTCGACGACAAGGTGGTCACCGACACCTTCCCGCAGGGCACGCTGAGCGGCGCACCGCTGAAGCAAGATGTGCTGCAGCTGGAAGTCAACACCCGCTTTTGACATGAGTTTCCGGCCGGCGTCTTGAACTGATCCCGCCCGGCCGATTTCACGGAGCCAGCATGACCCTTTCCTCCCACCGGCAGCAGCCCACGTCGCGCCTGGCCTGGCCCCGCGCGCTGGGTGTCGGCCTCGTTGGCCTGGCCCTGTGCTGGCCCGTGCTGGCGCAGGATGCTGCGGCCAGCCGAGAGCGTGAAGCACTGCGCCGTACGCAATCAGCCTTGCAGCAGGCGCAGCAGCAGCGTGATGCCTTGCAGGCCGAGAAAGCCACGCTGGAACGTGGCCAGGCTGAACAGGCTGAGCAGGCCGCGCTGACCCAGCGGCAGCACAGGCTCGCCCAGGCCGAATTGAAGCGGCTGCGTGCACTGACGCTGGCGCAAAACGGCCTGCACGCCCAGTTGGCGACCGAGCAGGCCGCGCTGGCGGCCCTGCGCGAGTCAACGTTGGCCGACAAGGCCCAGGCCGAAACCCGCCTGACGGAAGCCAGCCGCCAGGCCGCCCAGTGGCGCGGTGAGCGTGACGAACGCACTGCCGCCAACCGTGCGCTGGTGGCCCGGCTGGAAGCCGCCACCCAGTCCCTGACCGACGCACAGCAGCGCAACCGCCAACTGCATGCGGTTGGGCAGGAAGCGATCCAGCGCCTGCGCGGCTTGACGCCAGCCGAACGGGCCTTGCTCGACGATCCGATCCTGGGCCTCAGCGCGGTGCGCATCGGCAGCGAGGCCGAAGACCTGCTGTTGCGCCTGGATGCCCAAAGGCTGCCGGCAGCCCCGCAGATGCGATAGCTGTGCCCGCAAGTCCCAGTCCGCCGGCCGCCCGGTCAATAACCGAAGCGCGCCTTGCGGGCCTTGGCGTCGATGCGCCGCGCCGCATAGTCGATGCCGCTGAAAACCGCGTAGTCAGCCAGCGTGCGTTGCCGGCCCAGGCCGTACACGCCCAGCGCCGCGCTGGCCTGCGCACCACCCCACAGCAAGGCGGCCAGCCGCCGGTTGGACGCTGCGGTCAGGCTGTGTGATTGCACCGCCCGTTGTGCATCCAGCTCGGGTGACCAGTGCAGTGGCCGCGGCGCGGCATCGGCCAGGTGGTACTGGTGGTAGACCGGCATGCCGGGGATGTGGAAGATGTCCCAGCCGTGGGTGTAGGCACGCAGCGCGAAGGCTTGCTCTTCGCCGTGAAAGTACAACTGCGGGTCATAGGGCAGTTCGTTCACCACTCGGCCCGGCGCCAGCAGGCAGCCCGCGCCGATGTGAAGGCCGGGTACCGGATCGGTGCCGGCCACCGGCACAGCCTCGAAATACAGCACCGGGTGGTCGTCGACAAACACTGACCGCTCGCTGACCACATGCGCCAGCACCTGGGAGCCTGCCACGGTAGCGTAGGGCTCGCCGGCCACCATGTGAAACGGGTTGGGGTAACAGCTGACCAGGCAGCGTGGGTTGATGGCCACGCAGCGCCCGGCCTGCCGCAACAACCGATCGTCCCAGCCGGGCTCGAACCAGGTGTGTGAATCAACCTGGAAGAACCAGTCCTCGCCCTGGTAGAGCGACATCGCCAGCGCACGCGCCCAGCAGGGGCCACGCGCTTCCAGCGCATGCAGGCGGGCCCAACGCACCTGCTGCGCTGCCCAGCCCGCCTGCAGCCGCAACTGCTGGCCGGGCACGGCCTGCTCCACCACACCGAAGCGCAACCGCGACGGATCGGCCGCCTGGCTGTAGGCGCTGCGCAGCGTGAAGCCCAGCAGCGGATCGCAGTACGAAGCCACGCTGATGAAGATGGTTTCAGGCGTTCTCACAGTGAGCGGTAGTCCACCTCGCGCCGGTACTCCACCAGCCGCAGCCGGGCCGGCCGCACAAAGCCCTGGCCATCGAAGTGGCGCAGCGGCAGGTCAGCGGCGTTGAGCTCGTCGACCAGGTGGTCCAGCGTCAACGGCGACGGCTGGTAGCCACGCAGCACCATCAACGTGATGGCGCGGCAGTTGTCCCAGGCCCAGCGGTCGTGCCAATGCAGATCACGTTCGCTCCACACCGACACATGCGCCTCCGAGGCGACGCCGCCCACGGCGGCCTGCACGATGAATTCAGGCACCAGCACCACCACCCAGCCGCAGCGGTAGACCAGGGCGTTGAGCAGGTCCAGCCCGTCGCTCTTGGGCAGGTGCTCGATGCAGTCGCCGATCAACGCCAGGTCAAACAGCTCACCCGGCGTGCGCCGCCACCAGGTGGTCACGTCCTCAACGTGCAGTTCCTGGTAGACCGAGGCCAGCCCGAACTGGTCGACATAGGCTGCCTCCACTTCGATGCCCACGCGGTGGCAGGCTGGCGCGCAGTGCGCCAGCAACCGGCCGTGCTTGCCCGCGCCGGTGCCCACATCCAGCGCCCGGGCGGGCGCAATGCGGGTGATCAGGTGCTGCACCACAGCGTCGAAGACGGGGAAGGATCCGGGCATGGCCACCTGGCAGCTGTTGGGCCCACTTGAACAAAGCGTTGTATTGAAACCGGCCCGTGTGACAACTTGATGTGCGCGCGGTAGAGAGTGCTTGCACACCCTGCGCTCGGCATCCGCTTGGCGCAGCGCCGCTGTCCCGTCCTTGGCGCTCCCGTCTGACTTTTGGTTCCATTGGTTCGAAGCCCTCGGACTGCAACGCCACCTTGAAAGCGAGCGGCGCCCTGGTCAACAACGAAATCGGCTCGGTGCTCGCCAGTACGCTGGCCTTCTTCAGCAACAGCAACCGCCTGCACATCGAGGCGCGAGGATTCGAGCATGGCAGCTCGTACGAAGGCTTAGACGGTGCCAGCATCGCGCTGGGCTGCGCGCAGAGATTGGAGCAGGTCCCGGGCTGTTGTCTCCGACGCCGAATTGAGCCACCGTGCCGACCTTTGGATCAACCACGCAGACGATGACAATCGTCAATGCTGACATGGGGTTGGGTCGTCCGAATGACGGGACTCAGTGGCGGCTTTGGTGGCCAGGGCAGGGGAGAGAAGGCAGCGGGGAGAGGATGCCAGCCGGCCGCGCCGCTGCCCCGCTGCCCCGCTGCGCCGGCCTTGGCGCTGGCGCTGGCTGCGGCGTCTCAGACGCTCAAGGCTTGGCGGCGATGGCCCGGTTGATCTCGGCCAGCCGCTGGTTGTAGTCGCGGATGGTCGATTGGCAGCGCAGGATCATGTCGGCCAGCAGCTGGTCATGTGCGGCGCAGTCGCGCAGCGCCTTGCGGTCAAGCTGATGCGCCAGCAGCACCGTGCCATAGGTAGCGCCGTTGGCGATGGCCTGCGGCGCGGCGCAGCGGCTGGCCAGCAATTCGGCGCTGACCGGGCAATCGATGGGTTGCACCACCACCGGCACGGTGGGTGCGCAAGCAGATAGCGCCAGCAGCGCCAGCAGCGCCAGCAGGGGCAGCAGGGGCCGGGCGATTCGGATCGACGCGATCATGCTCAGCTCCCCTGCAAGGGTGACAGCAGCTCGGCGGGCACCGCCACCTTCGAGCATTCGAAACCGGCGATCTGGGTCTCGCGGTCCTGCACCTCGCGCTGCAACCGCGTCACTTCGGCCTGCAGGCGCAGCCGCTCGGCCGGCGCGGTGGCCAAGTCGGCGGCCTGGGCGGCCAGACGGGTGATCTCGGTCTGCTTGCCCGATTGCACCCGGCGCAGCTCGGTGACGGTCTTGTCACTGCTGGCCAGCGCGGTCTTCAGCGCCGTGGCCTGTATGGCATGGTCGGTGTCGCGCTGCTGCTGACCTTGCTGAAACTCGCCGGTCAGGCGCGCCAGCTCTTGCTTGAGGTCGAGCTGCAGCTTGTCGCGCTCGGCAATTGCCTGCGCGCCCACCGCCTTGGCCTGGCCCAGTGCCGTGATCGCGTCGCGCCCCTGCCAGGAGCCGCCGTACCAGCCGGCACCGCCGGCCAGCGCCATGATGATCAGGTAGATCAGGTTTTGCATACACGCCTCGCCGTTGTCATCTGCCGCTGCATGCTGGCACGGATTTGCGGTAGGCCCGGCCGCACCCCCCACGAACCCGCAGCGGCAGTGGCAAGCCAGGGCTCATCAGTGCTGATAAATCACCGCGACAAGGCCAGCTTGATGCCAAAGCCCAGCAGCAAGGTGCCGGCCAGCCTGTTGAGCCAGCGTACCACCTGCGGGCTGGCCCGCAGTCGCTGGGCTAAGCGGTAGGCCAGGCCCACCGCCACCGCGCAATACAGCAAGGTGATGGCCGCCACCGTGGCGGCCATGAAGCCGAAGGTCAGCAGGCCCTGGTGGCGCGCCGGGTCAACGAACAGCGGAAAGAAGGCCATGTAGAAGACGATCGCCTTGGGGTTGAGCAAGGTGATCCACAGCGCCTGGCGGAAGTAGTGGCCGGCGCGCATGTGCAGCACCGGCGCATCACCCGGCTGAGCACGGATCAGCCGCCAACCGAGCCAGGCCAGGTAAGCCGCACCCAGCCATTGCACCGCGCCAAACAGCAGCGGCGAGGTCGCCAGCAAAGTGGCCATGCCGGCCACCGCCAGCCAGATCAGCAACTGATCGCCCGCGATCACGCCCAGCGTGGCCGCCAGCCCGCCGGCCAGCCCGCCCTTGCCGGTGGAGGTGATCAACGCCAGATTGCCCGGCCCAGGGATCGCCAGGAACACAATCACGGCGAATACAAACGCGCCGTAGTCCGCCACACCGAACATGTCTCTGCCCTCCGTTCACGATTTTCGCCCATGATGCCAGCGCCAGGCGACCACCCCAAACTCGACGAGATCGAGTTCAACGCCATCCGTGCCCAGGGCGCGGGCGGGCAGAACGTCAACAAGGTCAGCAACGCAGTGCACCTGCGCTACGACATCCACGCCAGCAGCCTGCCAGAGCAGATCAAGACCCGGCTGCTGGCGCTGGCCGACCAGCGCATCAGCGGCGACGGCGTGGTGGTGATCAAGGCGCAAGACCACCGCAGCCTGGAGCGCAACCGCGCCGACGCAGTGGCGCGCTTGCGTGAGCTGATCGAGGCGGCCGCCCATGTGCCCAAACTGCGCCGCGCCACCCGGCCGACCCGCGGCTCGCAGCGTCGGCGGGTGGAGGGCAAGGTGCAGCGCGGCCAGATCAAGGCCTCGCGCGGCAAGGTCAGCGGCGACTGAGGCTGAGGCCGAGGCTGTGGTCAACAAAACGGGCGCCGAAGCGCCCGTCTTGATCGAACAGCCTCGACTTACTTCTTGGCGTCTTCCTTCTTGGGCTCGGCCTTCATTTCCTTCTTGGCGCCGTCTTTCTTGGCCTCGGCCTTGGCGGCGCTGGCCGCCGGCTTGGCGGCCTCGGCCTTCATCGGCGCGCCGCCCGCATGGGAAGCGGCCTGGGCGCCAAAGGCGAAAGCGGTGAGCAACAAGGCGCTGATGAGCTTGATCATGGGAGTTTCCTGAATCGATGGACGGGAAAAGGCAGTTTCAACAACTCGGGCCGTGCCCAAACCTCGGCAGAACCCGCTGACGACTGCGGGCACTCAGTGGCCCGCCGTCGCCTTGAGTTAACGCAGGCCGCGCCGGCCGGTTGACAGCCGATGGCCGGTGCGGCCATCGGCTGCGGAAAAAGCCCGCTACCATCGCCGCCGTGCCGCGCTCTCCGCCCCTGCTGCCCATCCTGCCCTTGTTGCCCTTGATGCCCCTGTTGCCCTGGCTGCTGTGCCTGCCCTTGCTGGCAGCGGCCGCGCCCTTTCGGCCCAGCGCCGATGAGCAAGTGCTGGCCACCGTGCCGGCCCGCGCCAGCGACCCGCGCGCGCGCGAGCTGGTGGCGCTGCGCCAGGCTTGGCGCGCCCAACCGCGGGATGTGGACGCCGCCGTGGCGCTGGCCCGGCGCTACTTTGATGAAGTGGCGGCTGAAGGAGACCCGCGCTACATCGGCTACGCCCAGGCCGCGCTGAAGCCCTGGTGGACGATGCCGCAGCCGCCGGTAGCGGTGCGCGTGCTGCGCGCCCAGCTGCTGCAGTTCGACCACCGCTTCGACGAGGCTTTGGCTGATCTGGATGCTGCGCTGGCCGAGCAGCCCGGCAACGGCAGCGCCTGGTCCTGGCGCACCGCCATCCTGATGGTGACTGCCGACTACCCGCGGGCCCGCCAGAGCTGCGAGCGCATGGCGCCGTTGGCCACACCGCTGATTGCAGCCGCCTGCCTGGCTCAGGTCGACGCCATCACCGGTCGCGCGGCGCAGGCCGCGGCCAGCCTGCGCTCGGCGCTGGCGAAAAATCCCCCCGCCGATGCCGCCGAAAAGCTGTGGGCCCTGACCCGGCTGGCCGAGACCGAAGAACGGCGCGGCGCCGATGGGCCGGCCGAAGCGGCTTTCCGCGAGGCGATGGCGCTGGGCTTGGCCGATGTCTACCTGATGGCGGCCTACGCTGATTTCCTGCTCGACCGCGGCCGCCCGGCCGAGGTTTTGACACTGCTGGCCGACGGCGCCCGCGCCGATCTGCTGCTACTGCGCCTGGCGCTGGCGGCCAAGGCCCAGGGCGATCCGCGCGCGGCGCGCTGGCGTGACGAACTGGCGGCGCGCTTCGAGGCCGCGCAGCGGCGCGGCGATTCCTCGCACCGCAAGGAAGAGTCGCGCTTTGTGCTGGCCTTGCTGGGCGATGTGCCGCGCGCGCTGAGGCTGGCGCAGCAGAACTTTGCGGTCCAGCGTGAGCCCGCCGACGCCCGCATCCTGTTGGAGGCCGCACTGGCGGCCAAGCAAGCGGCGGCAGCGCAGCCGGTGCTGGACTGGATGACGGCCTCGGGCATCGAGAGCCTGGCGCTGCGCGGCCTGGCCGAGCGGCTGCAGGGTTTGCGGTGATCGCCCGCGTCCTGCGCACCGCGCTGACACTGCTGCTGGGGCTGGTCGCCGCAGCAGGCTGGGCCCACAAGCCCTCGGACAGCTACCTCACGATCAGCGTGGTGGGCGGCCAGGTCAGCGGCAGCTGGGACATCGCGCTGCGCGACCTCGATTTCGCCATCGGCCTCGACGCCGACGGCGACGGCCGCATCACCTGGGGCGAAGTGCGCCAGCGCCATGCTGACATTGCCGCCTACGCCGCAGCGCGGCTGCAACTGCAGGCCGACGGCCAGGCTTGCAAACTCAGCGTGGGCGATCAACTGGTGGACGAGCACACCGACGGCGCCTACAGCGTGCTGCCGCTGCGGCTGGACTGCCCGGCAGCGGCGGCGCAGTCGTTGACGCTGGGCTACAGCCTGTTTGCCGATCTCGATCCGCAGCACCGTGGCCTGCTCAAGCTGACGGTGGACGGCGCCACCCGCACCGCCATCCTGGGGCCGCAGGCGCCGCTGCAGCAGTTTGAGCTGGCCCATGCCAGCCGCTGGACCCAGCTGCTCGATTACGGCCGCGAAGGCGTCTGGCACATCTGGATCGGCTTCGACCACATCCTGTTCCTGCTCTCGCTGCTGCTGCCGGCGGTTGGCCTGTGGGCCGGGCGGCGCTGGCAGCCGGTGGATCGGCTGCGCCAGGCGGGCTGGGAGGTGCTGCGCATCGTCACCGCCTTCACCGTGGCGCATTCGATCACACTGTCGCTGGCCGCGTTGGGGCTGGTCTCACTGCCGTCGCGAGTGGTCGAATCGGCGATCGCCGCAAGCGTGGTGCTGGCGGCGCTGAACAACGTCTGGCCGCTGTTCCAGGGCCGGCGCTGGATGGTGGCCTTTGTCTTCGGCCTGCTGCATGGCTTTGGCTTTGCCAGCGTGTTGATTGACCTGGGCCTGCCGCAGGGCGCGCTGGCGGTGGCGCTGCTGGGCTTCAACCTCGGCGTTGAGTTGGGCCAGCTGGCGATCGTCGCCGTCTTCCTGCCGCTGGCCTTTGCGCTGCGCCGCACCGGCTTCTACCGCCACGCGGTGCTGACCGGCGGCTCGCTGTTGATTGCGCTGCTGGCCGGGCTGTGGTTTGTCGAACGCGCCTTTGAGCTGAAGCTGATGCCGTTCTGAAAACTGGCCGGGCGGCGTTCAGCGCAGCTCAAAAGCCAGCGTGATGAAGCGGCTGTCAAAGCGCTCGGGGTTGTCGCTCGCCAGCCGCAGGTCGATGCCGCGCAGCAGCCAGCGGCCGGCGCCCGGCGCGGCGATCTGCAGCCGACCCTGGGCATCGCTGCGCAGCCAGCGGCCTTGCGCGGTGGCGTCCAGGCTGCGCAGCTCCAGCGCCAGATCGGCCAGCGGCGTGCCGTCACGCAGCAGCTGAAAACGCAGCTCGCCACCCAAGCGCTCAAGCAGCAGATCCATGCCCATGGGGGCGGGCATGGCCGCGGCGGCGCCAAAGCTGCCGTCGGCGGCGGGCAGCGCGACACGGGCATGCTTGGTATACCGCTCGCGCCAGGGCAGGCCGCGCGCGCGCATTGCCTCCCAGGCCGCCAGCATCGCCGGCGGCGGCCGCACCTCGTCGATGTAGAGCGCGATCTTGTCGTCGGGCAGATCCACCTCGAAGGGGCTGAGCTGGGTCCAGCAACTGCTGGCGTCGGCGCTGCTGCGCAGCCACAGCGCGGCTTGGCCGTCGCGCAAAGCTTGCAGCGCCAGCGGCGCGCCGGCGCCGTCGCGGCAGCCCGGCTTCACCAGGTAGCGCGCATCGATGCCGAACTCAAAAGCGGGAAATCGGTTGCCGGTGCCCAGCGCCAGCAGCGTGCCGGCGCGGCCCTGCGACAACAGCTGGAACCAGCTGTCGTGGGCCAGGGCCGGCGCGGCGGCGGTGGTCAGCGCGGCGGCGAGCAGCCAGGCCGCCGGTCGACGGCGAGACATCAGTCGATAGATCATCATGTCAGTATCGCCCGGCCGTTCCGAAGGTACTGAGCGCCCCCTCGGGGGGCAGCGAACGAAGTGAACATGGGGGTTTCATACAAGTACCGCCCGGCCGTTCCGAAGGTACTGAGCGCCCCCTCGGGGGGCAGCGAACGAAGTGAGCGTGGGGGTTTCATACAAGTACCGCCCGGCCGTTCCGAAGGTACTGAGCGCCCCCTCGGGGGGCAGCGAACGAAGTGAGCGTGGGGGTTTCATCCTGGTTCTACGTTGGACGTGGCAGGGTGGATGCAATGCTGGCTTCAGGCGTCCGCTGGCGGCGCGGCCGGAGCGTAAGGCCGCACCATGCGCAGCCACTTTCGCGCCTTCAGACCAAAGCGCGATTCGATGATTTCGGCGCGTGCTGTCAGCGTGTCGCGGTCGGGCACCACCACCTCGCGGCCGGCCACCAGCACGGTGTTGCCTTCCTTGGTGGGCGACAACAGCCAGAGCTGGTCGGCGCCAAAGGCCGCCGCCACCCGCGCTGCGCTGCGCTCAAAGCTGGCGTCGCGGCCAAACAGGTTAACGGTCATCAGCCCACCGGGCGCCAGCGCCTGGCGGCAGCCCCGATAAAAATCCTCGTCGTCAAGCACTGGTGCGGCCGCCTCATGGTCGTAGAGGTCAACGCACAGCGCGTCCACGCTCTGCGGCAGGGCGTCTTGCGCCACCCAGTGGCCGGCATCGGCTGTCACCACCTGCAGGCGCGCGTCGTCGTCGGGCAGCGCAAACCACAAGTGGCAGGCCAGCACCACGCTGGGGTTGATCTCCACCGCGGTGGTCTGCCAGCGCAGCACCTGGTGGCTGAAACGTGTCAGCGCCGCCGCACCCAGACCCAGCTGCACCGCATGGCCTTGCGCCAACGCGTCGCTGGGCCGCCACAACAGCCAGGCCATCATGCGCTGGATGTACTCCAGCTCCAGCTTGCGCGGCGCGCGGATGCGCATGGCGCCTTGCACCCAGGGGGTGCCCAGGTGCAGGTAGCGCACGCCGTCGAATTCACTGAGCGTTGCGCCGGCCAGCAGGGTCTGGGTCTTCTTTCGGTTCGTCATCGGATGTCGTGGGCCTCGAACACGGTGCGCCAAGCCGCCAATTTGCGTTCAAACGACCAGCTGGCGTTGGCCGGACTGGTGGACGGCAGCCGATACACCGGCCGGCCCAGCGCGCCGCTGAGCTTGATCGCCCGCGCCGACTCGGCGCCGTTGTGGGCGATGGCCTGCAAGCTTGGCAGGCGCGCCGCCAGCCCGGCCAGGTCATTGGGCTCGGCCTGCTCGATCGCGCTGTCCAGGCTGCCCTGGCGCCGGCAGGCAGCATAGACATCCCACAGGCCGAGGCCATGGGCCTGCATCACGGCCAGCCGCTGCACATAGGGCAGCACCGGCAGATCGGCACGACCCCAGATCGAGCCCAGCAGCGGCCAGAATTGGTTGCGCGCATGGCCGTAGTACTGCTGCGCCTGCAACGAGGCAACGCCGGGAAAGCTGCCCAGCAGCAACAGCCGGGTAGCCGGGCCGGCCACCGGCGCCAAGCCGGTCAGCAACGGCCGCGCATCGCCTGCCCGCGGCCGCGACGCGGCCGGCCGCGGCGTCGCTTGCACACGGCGGGCCGACAGGTTCACGGCAGGCAAGTTGGGGCGGGACGGCGGTGGCACGGGCGACATTGTCGATGCCAGGCCATGACGCAGCGGCCGGTGACGCAGCGCACAGGCGCCGCCATCCCCCTCACAGCGCCACCAACCGCGGCAAGGCGGCGCGGGCATTGGCGCTGGTGGTGGCCGCCGTCTCGGCCAGCGACCAGCCGCGCAGGCCGGCCAGCACCGCGCCGATGCGCGGCAACTCGGCGGGTTCGTTGCGGCTCTGCTCGCCGCCATCGCGCTGTGCGGCGGTACGGTACAGCCACTGCGGCGGGATGTCGGGCGCGTCGGTCTCCAGCACCAGCGCTGCCTCGGGCAACTCGCTGGCCAGGCGGCGGATCTGCAGCGAGCGCTCGAACGTCAGCGTGCCACCAAAGCCCAATCTGAAACCCAGGCCGACAAACAGATCGGCCTGCACCCGGCTGCCGTTGAAGGCATGGGCGATGCCGCCGGCCACATCGATGCGCCGCAGGCCCGCCAGCAGCGCATCGGCCGAGCGCCGCACATGCAGGATCACCGGCAGTGCGTTGGCCTGCGCCAGTTTCAGCTGCGCGGCGTAAAAACGCTGCTGGCGAGCCCAGTCCAGGCCGGGCACAAAGCCGTCAAGACCGATTTCGCCCACCGCCACCAGCCGTGCATCGTCGCGGTGCCTGGCCAGGGCATCGGCAAGGCGATCCAGGTCTTCGTCGGCCGCCTGGTCCACGTACAGCGGGTGGATGCCCAGCGCATAGGCCAGGCCATGGGCATGGGCCAGCGCGCGCACGGTCTCGAAGTGCTCGGCGCACACCGCCGGCAGCACCAGCAGGCCCACGCCGGCCGCACGCGCCCGCGCCAGCACCGCCGCGCGGTCGGCAGCAAACTCGGGCGCGTCGAGGTGGCAATGGCTGTCGATCCAGGCCGGTGCGGCGTTAGGCATGCCGCCATCATGCCCGCCAGGGCCACTCCGATCAGCGCCTGCGAGCGCCGCGTTGCCGTGATACCTTTGCTGCATGCGGTCCGCTAGCGTCCGCTGGAGTGGTTGCCGATGGCCCGCACGTCGCTGTATAGCCGATCCCCTGCGCGTGCAGCCAGTGGCGCCGTACCTGCGGCCGCCCCGGCGGCGGCAGGCGCTGGTGGCGGCAATGACGGCATGCTTGCCAACGCGCCGCCGACAGGCTGGCGCCAGCGGCTGGGCCAAAGGCTGATCCGACGCGAGCGCTGGCTATGGGCCGCCGCGCTGCTGGGCCTGGCCTTGCTGGCCGGCTGGCCGGGCTGGACGGCGCGCAGCCAGCGGCCGCTGGCCATCGAACAGATCGACGCCGCGCTGCGCGAGGCCTTTGTCAAAGAGCCGCTGCAGTCGGCCGGGCTGGCTGCCTACGAGGCCATCCTGCCGTCGGTGGTGCGGGTGGTCGGCGAGAGCGCCAAACCACCGGCCAACGCCGCTTCAGCAGCTTCAGCCACCGAGCCCAAGCCCGGCCAGCGCCAGGGCAAGCCGGACGCTGATGATGACGAGGACGATGCGATGGCCGGGCGCAGCGTGGGCACTGGCGTGGTCATCGTCGACAAGGGCCTGATCCTGACCAACCTGCATGTGGTGGAGGGCGCCAGCCGCATCACCGTGACCTTTGCCGACGGCAGCGAGAGCGAGGCCCGTGTCGTCAGCCTGCAGCGCGAGAACGACCTGGCCGTGCTGCAGGCGCTGACCATCCCCGATGACCTGCACGCCGCCACCATGCGCTCGACCGCCGGGTTGGCGCCGGGCGAGGCGGTGCTGGCGGTGGGCTTTCCGTTTGGCATCGGGCCGTCGGCCTCGCAGGGCGTGATCTCGGGCCTGAACCGCGAATTCCGCTCGCCCCAGGGCCAGCGCATCCTGACCAACCTGATCCAGTTTGACGCCGCCGCCAACCCAGGCAACTCGGGCGGGCCGCTGATCACGATGGACGGCCATGTGGTGGGCATCGTCACCGCCATCATGAACCCCAGCAAGCAGCGCACCTTCATCGGCATCGGCTTTGCGGTGCCGATCGAAAGCGCCGCTGCTGGCGCCGGCTTGCCACCGTTCTGACACCCCTCACCGCCTGATTGAAAGGACCCACCGTGGACCGAAGCAACGAGCCCGCCGCCCGGCCGCCCGAAGGCGGGCGAGACCCCCTCGGGTGGTCGAGCGCGGTATCCCGCGCCCGGGGGGCTGACAGCCCCGCTCCTGAAACCGCGCAGCTGATGGAGCGCATCCTCTACGAGGTCAAGCGCGTCGTGGTCGGCCAGGACCGCTTTCTTGAACGGGTGATGGTGGCCTTGCTGGCCCAGGGTCATTTGCTGGTCGAAGGCGTGCCCGGCCTGGCCAAGACGCTGACCGTGCGCACGCTGGCAGCCACGCTGCGCGGCAGCTACAAGCGCATCCAGTTCACGCCCGATCTGGTGCCGGCTGACCTGGTGGGCACCCGCATCTACAACCAGAAGACCGGCGAGTTCGGCACCACGCTGGGCCCG
>JBBQJN010000074.1:0-14090 GCA_038325945.1 Burkholderiales bacterium
GAGGATTGGTGCGGGATTTCGTCGAACGGCTGCGTCGGAGAAGTCGTCTCTGAGGGCCGGCGTTTGCCAATGTCAGCTGTACTTTGAGACCGGTCGTCGCGGACAAGGGATTCGCCGCAATCGAACGCCCGGACCTGGCCGGAACCAGCCACCCAGGCGCCCGCGCCAACCTGCGCCGCCAGATCGCCATTCGGCCTCGGCGACACCGCAACGCGGCGCCTGGCCCCCTTCACTCGCGGTCGCGAGCAAGCGGGACCGGGCAGCCCACTGACCCCCGCTACCCCGCCCCGATCAATCCGCCTGCTTGCGCAAGAACGCCGGGATCTCGATCTCGTCCATGCCGTTGCTCGACAAGGCCTCCACCTTGGCCGCAGCCTGGGTGCGCGCGCTGCGCCAGACGCTGGGCGTGCTCAGGTTGCTGTAGTCGGCCTGTTGCCTGGCCGGCTGGCCCGGCTGGCCCTGCTGCGGCGTGTTCAGCACGTTGTTGAGGATCGGCAGGTTGTCGGTGCCGGTGCGCAGGCCCGTGCTGTGCTGCACCACCGTCAGCGGTGCCACTTGCGGCCGGCGCTGCGACAGGCCGGTGGCGATCACCGTGACGCGCAGCTGGTCGCCCAGTGTCTCGTCATAGGCCGCGCCGAAGATCACATGCGCATCCTCGGCAGCGTAGCGGCGGATGGTGTTCATCGCTGCCTTGCTCTCGCTCAACTTGAAGTTGGCCTTGTTGGCCGCGATCAGCACCAGCACGCCACGTGCACCCGACAGGTCGATGCCCTCGAGCAGCGGGCAGGCCACCGCCGCTTCGGCGGCCTTGTTGGCACGGTCGGGGCCACCGGCCTGCGCCGTGCCCATCATTGCCTTGCCGGGCTCGCTCATCACCGTCTTGACGTCTTCGAAGTCGACGTTGACCAGGCCGTGCATGTGGATGATGTCGCTGATGCCGCCGACGGCGTTTTTGAGCACATCGTTGGCGTGCGCAAAGGCCTGGTCCTGCGTCACGTCGTCGCCCAGCACGTCGAGCAGCTTCTCGTTCAGCACCACGATCAGGCTGTCGACATTGGCTTCGAGCTCGGCCGTGCCGGCGTCGGCCTGCTTCATGCGGCGCGGGCCCTCAAACTCGAACGGCTTGGTCACCACGCCCACCGTCAGGATGCCCATCTCCTTGGCCACGCGGGCGACGATCGGCGCGGCACCGGTGCCGGTGCCGCCGCCCATGCCGGCGGTGATGAAGACCATGTGCGCGCCTTCCAGGCTGGCGCGAACGCGCGCCTCGGCCTCTTCAGCCGCAGCCTTGCCCTTGTCGGGTTTGCCACCGGCGCCGAGACCGTTTTCACCCAGCTGGATCAGCTGGTGCGCGCTGCTGCGGTTGAGCGCCTGGGCATCGGTATTGGCGCAGACAAACTCAACGCCTTGCACGCCCTGGCTGATCATGTGCTCGACCGCGTTGCCGCCGCCACCGCCCACACCCACCACCTTGATGCGGGTGCCCTGGTCAAATTCTTCAATCATCTCGATAGGCATTTTTATCTCTCCTGTGACTAGCGTTTAGCAGTTGCCGTTGAATGGGTCGTCTTACCAATTTCCAAAGAGCGCGGGATCTGTGTCGATCCCTCATGTGTTGCGGCCGCGTCCTGCCAGCCCTAGAAATTACCGAGAAACCAGTCTTTGGCGCGGCCGACGAAGGTCTTCATCGACCCCGCCTGCTGTGCCACCTTGTGTCCGCGCGCACGCGCCTGCCGAGCCTCTTCAAGCAGGCCCATCACGGTGGCCGAGCGCGGGTTGGCCACCATGTCGAACAGCGGCCCGCTGTAGGTCGGCAGACCCTTGCGCACCGGTTTCAGAAAGATGTCTTCGCCCAGCTCAACCATGCCGGGCATCACCGCTGTGCCGCCGGTGATGACGATGCCCGAGGACAGCAGCTCTTCGTAGCCCGACTCGCGGATGACCTGGTGCACCAGCGAATAGATCTCCTCGACGCGCGGCTCGATCACGCCGGCCAGCGCCTGGCGGCTGAGCATGCGCGGTGCGCGGTCGCCCAGGCCGGGCACCTCAAGGTTCTCGCTCGGGTCGGCCAGCATTTGCTTGGCCACGCCGTACTCGACCTTGATCTCCTCGGCATCCTTGGTCGGCGTGCGCAGCGCCATCGCGATGTCGCTGGTGATCAAGTCGCCGGCGATCGGGATCACTGCGGTGTGGCGGATCGAGCCCTCGGTGAAGATGCTCACGTCAGTGGTGCCAGCGCCGATGTCGACCAGCGCCACACCCAGCATCTTCTCGTCCTCGGTCAGCACCGCAGCGGCGCTGGCGTTGGGGTTGAGCACCAGCCGCTCGACCTCGAGCCCGCAGCGGCGCACGCACTTGAGGATGTTCTCGGCCGCGCTCTGCGCGCCGGTGACGATGTGTACCTTGACCTCAAGCCGGCTGCCGCTCATGCCCACCGGCTCTTTCACCTCGTGGCCGTCGATCACAAACTCTTGCGGCTCGACCAGCAGCAAGCGTTGGTCGTTGGGGATGTTGATCGCCTTGGCGGTTTCAACCACGCGGTGCACGTCCAGCGGCGTGACCTCGCGGTTGTCGCGCACGATCACCATGCCGGTGGAGTTCTGGCCACGGATGTGGCTGCCGGTGATGCCGGTGTAGACACGCTCGATCTTGCAGGCGGCCATCATCTCGGCCTCCTTCAAGGCCTGCTGGATGCTCTGCACGGTGGCGTCGATGTTGACCACCACGCCGCGCTTGAGTCCATGCGAAATGGCCACGCCCAGCCCGGCCAGCCGCAGTTGGCCGTTGGGCAGCACCTCGGCCGCCACCGCCATCACCTTGGCGGTGCCGATGTCGAGCCCGACGATGAGATCCTTGTATTCCTTGGCCATGGGTACTTTGCCTCTTGGTCTGATGTGTGCTGCTGCGCTGTTTGTTCAGGGCTTGCGCCCAGGCTTGATGGGCACGGCGGTGGTCACGCCCTTGAGCCGTACCGCAAAGCCGTCCACATGGCGCAGGTCGGCCGATTCCAGTGGCCGCTGGTACTGCGCGGTGACACGCGGCAAGGTCTGCACGAAGCGCTGCGTGCGTTGCACCACTTCGTCTTCGCTGCCACGGCCAAGCTCGATCTGTGCGCCCTTTTCCAGGCCCACCCGCCACGAGCCGCGCGCCGACAGATCGATCTGCACCACTTCGCCCGCGTCCAGGCCCTTGAATACCGGCTGCAGCCGCCTGAGCATCGAGAGCAGGGTGGCAGCGCTGCCCGCAGGGCCAGCCAGCAGCGGCAGCTTGTCGTCCTCGACGTCGCCGATGTTGGCCTCAAAGACCTCGCCAAAGCTGTTCACCAGCTTGTCGTTGCCGTCCACGCCCTGCCACAGCGCGGTAGGCACATGCTCTTCCAGCGTCACCGCCAGGCGCCCCGGCCAGACCCGCCGCACCTCGGCGCGCCGCACCCAGGGCACGGCCTCAAAAGCCGCCTTGCTTTGCTGAAGGTCCAGCGTCAGGAAGTTGCCCGCCAAGCGATGCGCGGCATTGGCGCGGATGGTGGCCTCGCTGTTGCGGCTGACCTCGCCCTCGATGCGGATGGCCATGATGGCAAACGCCGGCAGCCGCGACGCCCACAGCGCCGCCGCCGCACAGAGCGCAGCGGTGGCCAGCATGAACACCAGGTTGGCGGTGGCCAGCATCAGGCGCACATCAGCCGGCAAGCCCGGCACGGGCGGCAGGCGGCGTTGACGGAGGATGGTGCTGGCCATGACGAATCAGACAGCCGGCGCGGCCAGCGGCTTGCCGCTGTCGAGCGTGGCGGTGGACAACAGCAACAGGCACAGCTGCTCATACGACAGGCCGGCGGCGCGCGCCGACATCGGCACCAGCGAATGGCCGGTCATGCCGGGTGAGGTGTTCATCTCCAGCAGGAAAGGCTTGCGGTCACTGTGGCGGATCATCAGGTCGGCCCGGCCCCAACCTCGGCAGCCCAGCGCGCGGTAGGCGGCCAGCACGATGCGCTGAATCTCGCGCTCCTCGGCCTCCGGCAGGCCGCTCGGGCATTGGTAAACGGTAGCGTCACTGAAGTACTTGTGCTGGTAGTCGTAGTTGCCCTCGGGCGCAGCGATGCGCACCACCGGCAATGCCAGCGCCGTGCTGCCACTGCCGCTGCTGTTGCCAATTACCGGGCAGGTGACTTCTTCGCCGTCGATGAACTCTTCACACAACACGTCGGCGTCGTAGCCGGCGGCAAGCGCCACCGCTGCGGCCATGTCGGAATAGCCCGCCACCTTGCTGATGCCGATCGACGAGCCCTCGCGCGGCGGCTTGACGATCAGCGGCAGGCCCAGTTCATCAGGCACGCGGCGCAGGCACTCGCGCGCCTGGTTGCCGGCGTCGAGCCAGACGAAGCGCGGCGTCGGCAGGCCCTCGGCCAGCCAGACGCGCTTGGTCATGGTCTTGTCCATGGCGATCGCTGAAGCCATCACGCCCGAGCCGGTATAGGGCAAGCCCAGCAGCTCAAGCGCGCCCTGTACCGTGCCGTCCTCGCCGTGGCGGCCGTGCAGTGCGATGAAGACACGCTGGAAGCCCTGTTGCCGCAGCTCGACCAGGTCGCGTTGCGCCGGGTCGAAGGCCGACGCGTCCACGCCCTGGCTGCGCAGCGCCGCCAGCACGCCGCCGCCCGACATCAGCGAGACCTCGCGCTCGGCGCTGCTGCCGCCCATCAACACGGCGGTCTTGCCGAGCGCAGCAGCATCGATCAAAGGCATCACGAAACGCGCGCTCATGGTGCGGCGCCCTGAAACTTCTCGAGCAGCTTGGCCGGCACCGCGCCCATGCTGCCGGCGCCCATGGTGATGACCACGTCGCCGCCGCGCACCTGGGCCAGGATGACCTCGGGCAGCACGGCGATGTCGTCGACAAACACCGGGTCAACCTGGCCTGCGACGCGCAGCGCGCGCGTTAGCGCACGGCCGTCTGCCGCCACGATGGGCGACTCGCCGGCCGAATAGACCTCGGTCAGCAGCACCACGTCGGCCTGGCCCATGACCTTGACAAAGTCCTCGAAGCAGTCACGGGTACGGGTAAAGCGGTGCGGCTGGAAGGCCAGCACTAGGCGGCGGCCGGGAAAGGCGCCACGCGCGGCCTGGATCACCGCGTTCATCTCCACCGGATGGTGGCCGTAGTCGTCGACCAGCGTGAACTCGCCGCCGCCGTTGTGCGCCGGCACCGGTAGCTCACCATGGCGCTGGAAACGCCGGTCGACGCCGCTGAAGCTGGCCAGCGCCTGCACGATGGGCGCGTCGGCGATCTCCAGCTCGGTGGCCACGGCGATCGCCGCCAGCGCATTGCGCACGTTGTGCTCGCCCGGCAGGTTGAGGGTGATCGCCAGGTCAGGCAGCGCCGCGCCTGTGCTGTCGAGGTTGCGGCGCTGGCAGGTAAAGCGCATCTGGCCGCCGGCGAGCGCCTGCACCTCGACCGCGCGCACCTGCGCGCCTTCGTCCAGACCGTAGCTCAGCAGCGGCCGCGAGACCATCGGCAACACCGAGCGCACGCCGGCGTCGTCAGTGCAGACGATGGCCGCGCCATAGAAGGGCATGCGGTGCAGAAACTCGACAAACGCCGCCTTCAGCCGCGCAAAATCGTGGCCGTAGGTGTCCATGTGGTCGGCGTCGATGTTGGTGACGACGGCCATGATGGGCATCAGGTTGAGGAAAGACGCGTCGCTCTCGTCGGCCTCTACAACGATGTAATCACCGGCGCCCAGCCGTGAATTGGCACCGGCGGCGTTGAGCTTGCCGCCAATCACAAAGGTGGGGTCGAGCCCGGCCTCGGCCAGCACGCAGGTGACCAGCGAGGTGGTGGTGGTCTTGCCGTGGGTGCCGGCGATGGCGATGCCGCTCTTGAGCCGCATCAGCTCGGCCAGCATCACCGCGCGCGGCACCACCGGGATGCGCCGGCTGCGCGCGGCGATGACCTCGGGGTTGTCGCCCTTGACCGCGGTCGAGGTGACTACCGCCTGGGCACCGGCAACATGCGCCGCGTCATGGCCGACAAAGACCTGGATGCCCAGCCCGGCCAGCCGGCGCGAGGTGGCGCTGTCGCTCTGGTCACTGCCCGACACCCGGTAACCCAGGTTGTGCAGGATCTCGGCAATGCCGCTCATGCCGGCGCCGCCGACACCGATGAAGTGGATGTGCTTGATCGCGTGTTTCATGCGCGACTCCCGGCAAGCGCAGCGGTGCATTTCATCGGCAACGCGTCGGTCGCGATGAAGTGGATGTGCTTGATGGCGTGTTTCATGATGACTTGTTCACCAGCTTGTCCAGTTCATCGGCCACCCGCGCCGCCGCCTGCGGCCGTGCCAGGCGGCGCGCGCGCTCGGCCATCGCCAGCAACGCGGGGCGATCAAGCTGCTGCAGCTGTGCGGCCAGCGATGCGGCGCTGAGTTGCGCTTGCGGCAGGTGCAGCGCTGCGCCCTGGGCCGCCATGTGCTGCGCGTTGTCGCGCTGGTGCGCGGTGGTGCTGAGCACCAGCGGCACCAGCAGTGCGGGCACGCCGGCGGCGCACAGCTCGCTCACTGTCACGGCGCCGGCACGGCACAGCATCAGGTCGCAGTGGCTCAGGCGCTGCGCCATGTCGTCGATGAAGGGCAGCACCTCGGCGGCGATGCCGGCTTGGGCATAGGCCGCGCGCACTGCGCCCAGTTGCGCCGTGCCGGTCTGGTGCACCACCAGCGGCCGGGCATCAGCCGGCAGCAGCGCCATTGCCGTCGGCACGGTCTGGTTGAGCACTTGTGCGCCCAGGCTGCCACCCACCACCAGCAGGCGCAGCGCACCGCTGCGGCCGGCATAACGCTCGGCAGGCGCCGGCAGGGCCTCGATCTCGGCGCGCACGGGGTTGCCGGTGACCAGGCCACGCTTGATCTTCGAGGCCGGGCCGTCAAAGCCAAAGGCCACGCGGTCGGCCACCGGCAGCAAGGCCTTGTTCGACAGCAACAGCGCCGCGTCGGCGTTGACCAGCATCAGCGGCTTGCCCAGCAGGCTGGCCATCAGCCCACCCGGAAAGCAGACATAACCGCCCATGCCCAGCACCGCGCTGGCGCCACGCCGGCGCAAGATGACTGCGGCGTCCCAAAAGGCCTTGAGCAGGCGCAGGCCGCCGGTCAGCGTGTGCAGCAGGCCCTTGCCACGCAGGCCGGTGAAGGACAGGCGGTCAAGCGGAATCTGCGTCGGCGGCACCAGCTGGTTCTCCATGCCGGTGGCCGTGCCCAGCCAGCTCACGCTCCAGCCACGGCGCTGCACTTCACGCGCCACCGCGATGCCAGGGATGATGTGGCCACCGGTGCCCGCGGCCATGATGACGAGGTGCGGCATCAGATCCGCCCTCCCCACTGGAATAGCCGGTTCTTGTTCCGGCACGCCCGCTGCGCGGGCTTCACGTCGCTGCGCGACATGAGCCTGCACCGGAGCAGACAGCCTGCGCTGCGCGCCTGCCTGTTTTGGTTTCGGCACGCCCGCTGCGCGAGCTTCACGTCGCTGCGCGACATGAGCCTGCACCGGAGCAGACAGCCTGCGCTGCGCGCCGTCGCCATCCCTGACTCATGCATGGCGATCATGCGCGGCCTCCGCGCATGAGCTGTCTGTTTTGGTTTCGGCACGCCCGCTGCGCGGGCTTCACGTCGCTGCGCGACATGAGCCTGCACCGGAGCAGACAGCCTGCGCTGCGCGCCGTCGCCCTGCTGCGCAGGGCGATCATGCGCGGCCTCCGCGCATGAGCTGTCTGTTCTGGCTTCGCCCAAGCCTGCACCCGGCGCTGCGCGCCAGCGCCCTGCTGCGCACGGCGCTCATGCGCGGCCTCCGCGCATGAGTTGCCGGTTTTCAATATCGACCCTTAGGACGATGGCGAGGGCGATCAGGGTCATCAGAATCGCCGAGCCGCCGTAACTCAGCAAAGGCAGCGTCAGGCCCTTGGTGGGCAGTGCGCCCAGGTTGACGCCCAGGTTGATCAAGGTCTGGCCGCCGATCCAGATGCCGATGCCCTGCACCATCAGGCCGGCAAACACGCGGTCGAGCACCACCGCCTGGCGGCCGATGACAAAGATGCGCCGCGTCAGCCAGAAGAAGGCCAGGATGACGCAGGCCACGCCGATGAAGCCCAGTTCCTCGCCGATCACCGCCATCAAAAAGTCGGTATGCGCTTCGGGCAAGTAGTGCAACTTCTCGATGCTGCTGCCCAAGCCCTGGCCGGTAAGTTCACCACGACCGAAGGCGATCAGCGAATGGCTCAGCTGGTAGCCCTTGCCGGCCGAGTACTGCGGGTCGAAAGGGTCGGTGAAGGCCAGCGCGCGCTGCAGCCGCCAGGGGCTGGTGACGATCATCGCCACCATCGCGCCCAGCAGCATGGTTACGCTGAGCAGGAACATACGGCCGTTGACGCCGCCCAGGAACAGGATGCCCAGCGCCACCATGGCGATGACCACAAAAGCGCCCATGTCGGGCTCGGCCAGCAGCAGCACGCCGATCAACGCCAGCGACACCGCCATCGGCCACACCGCCTTGATGAAGCGCTCTTTGACATTCATCTTGCGCACCATGTAGCTGGCGGCATACATCGCCATCGCCAGCTTGGCCAGCTCACTGGGCTGGAAGTTCATCACGCCCAGCGGCAGCCAGCGGCGCGCGCCGTTGACACCCTTGCCCAGGCCGGGCACCAGCACCAGCGCCAGCAGCAGCAGCGAGACCACAAACAACCAGGGCGCCGCACGCTCCCAGAACTTGATCGGCATCTGCACCACCACCAGCGCGGCAACAAAGGCGATGGCCAGTGACAGCGCATGGCGGCCGAGAAAGAAGGTAGGCGAATAGCGCGCGTACTTGGGGCTGTCGGGCAGCGCCACGCTAGCCGAATAGACCATCACCAGGCCCAGCGACAGCAGCGCCACCACGCACCACAGCATGCCCTGGTCAAAACCCGAGATGCGGGTGGGCTGGTTGCTGGCCGGCCCGGCCCAGTCGCGAATCGGCAGCTGGCCGGCAGCTTCTTCGCCGCCACGGCCGATGCCCAGGCGCTGCAGCAGCGCGCCCAGGCCCAGGCGTTGCGCCAACGGGGTCATATGAGCGCCTCCCCGCAATCGGCCGCCAGCGCCTGCACAGCGGCGACAAAGACTTCGGCGCGCTGCTTGTAGTCACGGAACATGTCCAGGCTGGCGCAGGCCGGACTCAGCAGCACCGCGTCACCCGGCCGGGCCTGCTCGAAGCACCAGGCCACTGCGGCGCCCAGGTCGGCGTGCTGCTGGCGCGGCACGGCGGCGGCTTCGCCGTCGGCGGCCAGCACGGCGGCGATGGCCAGCGCATCGCGGCCGATCAAGGCCACGGCGCGGACATGGCGGGCCACCGGCGCGACCAACGGCCGGAAGTCCTGGCCCTTGCCGTCGCCGCCCAGAATCACCACCAGCTTGGCCGGCGCCTTGTCGGCGCCCAGGCCCTCAAGCGCGGCCACGGTGGCGCCCACATTGGTGCCCTTGCTGTCGTCATAGGCCTCGACGCCGCCCACCGTGCCGATGAACTCGACCCGGTGCGGCTCACCGGCGTACTCACGCAGACCGTGCAGCAGGTTGGCCAACGGGCAGCCGATGGCCGTGCCCAGCGCCAGCGCGGCCAGCGCGTTGGCGGCGTTGTGGCGGCCGCGGATGCGCAGCGCGTCGGCCGGCATCAGGCGTTGCAGATGGATCTCTTGCGTCTCGCCCTTGCGCAGCTTCAGGGTCTCATCAACTTCACGCGCGCGCACCAGCCAGGCCATGCCGTTCTCGACCACCAGGCCAAAGTCACCCGGTTGCTGCGGCGCATCGAGGCCAAAGCGCAGCACCCTGGGCCCGCTGTCTCGCGCCGGCCTGCCACGGCCGCCCTTGACCATCACCGGCGCCGGCACCATGGCCTCAACCTGCACATCGTCGCGGTTGATCACCCTCACCGAGTGCTCACCAAAGATGCGCGCCTTGGCGGCGGCGTAAGCGGCCATGCTGCCATGCCAGTCGAGGTGATCCTGGCTGATGTTGAGCACTGTGGCAGCGCTGGGCTCGAAGCCCTGCACCTTGTCAAGCTGGAAGCTCGACAACTCCAGCACCCAGACCTCGGGCAGGTGCTCGAACACCGGGGCTGCGGGTGGCGGCGGCGCCAGCTGCAGCGGCGCGGCCTCGGTCGCCTCGGCGATGTCGTCCGTGTTGTCTTCAGCGACCGGTGGCACGGGCGCTTCTGCTGGTTTGGCAGCGGCAGCGGCGGGCTCAGGCGACGCCGGCGCAGCCGCCGGCTCCAGGTCCAGCGCCTCGGCCAGCGTGTCGAGCATGGTCGGCCCGATGTTGCCGGCACTGGCCACGCGCTTGCCGCAGCGCGCCACCAGCAGCGCGCACATCGCCGTGGTGGTGGTCTTGCCGTTGGTGCCGGTGATGGCCAGCAGCTGCGGCGCATAAGCACGGTGCTGCTTGAGGTCGGCCAGGGCGCGGGCGAACAGGTCGAGCTCGCCGGCCACCGCGATGCCGACGGCGCGCGCCGCGTCCAGCAGTGGCGCGATGCGTGCATCGCCGGGCGCCAGGCCCGGGCTCTTCAACACCAGTTGCACGCCGGTCGGCCCGCCCAGCAGTTGCCCGGCCACCAACTCGCCGCTGAACAAGCGCGCTTGGGGCACCGCGGCGCGCAGCGCTTCAGCCTGCGGCGGCGACTCGCGGCTGTCCCAGACCTGCAGCTGCGCGCCGTGGCGGGCGCACCAGCGCGCCATCGCCAGGCCGCTTGCACCCAGGCCCAGCACCAGCACGCGAAGGTCGGCGAGGTGATTCATCGCAGCTTCAGGCTGGCCAGGCCGATCAGGCACAGCAGCATGGTGATGATCCAGAAGCGGATCACCACCTGGGTCTCGGTCCAGCCGCTCTTCTCGAAGTGGTGGTGCAGCGGCGCCATCTTGAAGACGCGCCGACCCGTGCCAAACTTCTTCTTGGTGAACTTGAACCAGCTCACCTGCAGCATCACCGACAGCACCTCGGCGACAAACACGCCGCCCATGATGCCGAGCACGATCTCCTGGCGGGTAATGATGGCCAGCGCGCCCAGCGCGCCGCCCAGCGCCAGCGCGCCGACATCACCCATGAACACCTGCGCCGGATGGGCGTTGAACCACAGGAAGGCGAGACCGGCACCGGCCATCGCGCCGCAGAAGATCAGCAACTCGCCGGCGCCCGGGATGTAGGGGAACAGCAGGTACTTGCTGTAGACCGAGTTGCCCACGATGTAGGCAAAGATGCCCAGCGCCGAGCCCACCAGCACCACCGGCATGATGGCCAGGCCGTCAAGGCCGTCGGTGAAGTTGACCGCGTTGCTGGCGCCCACCATCACGAAGTAGCTCAACGCGATGAAGCCCACCACGCCCAGCGGATAGCTCACCGTCTTGAAGAACGGCAGCATCAGGTCAGCGCGCGGCGGCAGATCATTCGAGAAGCCGCTCTGCACCCAGCTGATGAACAGCTCCAGCACCCGCATGTTGTTGCTCTCGGAGACCGCAAACGCCAGGTAGGCCGCGGCCACCAGGCCGATCAGCGACTGCCAGAAGAACTTCTCGCGCGAACGCATGCCCTCGGGGTTTTTGTGCACCACCTTTCGCCAGTCGTCGACCCAGCCCACCGCGCCGAAGCCGAAGGTCACCAGCATCACCACCCAGACGAAGCGGTTGCTCCAGTCAAACCACAGCAGCGTGGCCACACCGATGCCCAGCAGGATCAGCACGCCGCCCATGGTGGGCGTGCCACGCTTGGCCAGGTGGCTCTGCATGCCGTACTCGCGGATCGGCTGGCCGATCTTGAGCTCGGTGAGTTTGCGGATCACCAGAGGGCCGAAGCCCAGGCCGATCAGCAAGGCGGTCAACGCCGACATCACGGCGCGGAAGGTGAGGTACTGGAAGACACGCAGAAAACCCCAGTCGGGGAACTGCACGAGCAGCCACTGGCTCAGGCTAAGCAGCATGGGTGGCTCCCGACCAGGTGAGGGCTTGCTGCTGAAGCGCCGCCACGACGGTGGGCATGCGCATGAATTTCGATCCCTTGACCAGCACCGCAGCGCAGCGCGGCGCTTCGGGCAGCGCCTGGATCAGCGCGGCGGCATCGGTGAATTGGCGCGCGGTGCTGCCATAAGCGAGGGCGGCGTGGCGGCACATGGCGCCCGCCGTCCAACAGTGTTCGATGCCTGAGGCGCGCGCAAACTCGCCCACCTCGGCGTGGAAAGCCGGGCCCTGATCGCCGACCTCGCCCATGTCACCCAGCACCAGCCAGCGCGGGCCGGGCAGCGTGGCCAGCAGCTCAATGGCGGCACGCACCGAGTCGGGATTGGCGTTGTAGCTGTCGTCAACCAGCGTGACGCTGGCGCCGGCCAGCCGCAGCGCCAGCAGTCTGGAGCGGCCGCTGACCGGCCGAAAATCTTGCAGGCCCTGCACCACGGCGGCCAGCGGCAGGCCCGCGGCAATGGCGCTGGCCGCTGCAGCCAACGCGTTGTGCAGGTTATGGCGGCCTGGCACATGCAGGCCCAGCGCGGCACTGCCGAGCGGCGTGTTCAGCCGCAGCTGCCAATGGCCGCCCGAAGCGTCGGTCAGCCAGGTCGGCTGCTGCGCGGCATCCAGCGTCAGATCGGCCGTGCCCTGCAGCGCAAAGCTCAGCACGCGGCGGGCACCGGCCAGGCCACGCCAGACGCCGGCAAAAGCATCGTCAGCCGGGAACACCGCAACGCCGTCGGCGGGCAGCGCGCTGATCACCGCGCCGTTCTCCTCGGCCACCGCGGCCACGCTGACCATGAACTCCTGGTGCTCGCGCTGCGCGTTGTTGACCAGCGCCACCGTCGGCCGGGCCAGCGCGGCCAGCGCGGCAATCTCGCCGGGGTGGTTCATGCCCAGCTCGAGCACCGCGATGCGGTGGTGCAGCGTGGCGTCCTGGCGCAGGCGCAGCAGCGTCAGCGGCACGCCGATGTGGTTGTTGAAGTTGCCGGCGGTGGCCAGCGCGGCCTCACCCGCCCAGGCGCGCAGGATCGCCGCGATCATCTGCGTCACCGTGGTCTTGCCGTTGCTGCCAGTGACCGCGATCAGCGGCAGCACCAACTGCGCGCGCCAGGCGTCGGCCAGCTGCTGCAGCGCGGCCAGCGTGTCGGGCACCCGCAGGCCAGGCAAGCCAGCCTCGGCCAGGCCGCGCTCGGCCAGCGCCGCTGCAGCACCCGCCGCCTTGGCCTGCGGCAGAAAGTCATTGGCATCAAAGTGCTCGCCGCGCAAGGCCACAAACAGATCGCCGGCGCGCAGCGTGCGGCTGTCGCTGTGCACGCGCTGCAAAGGCGTGGCGCCGTCGCCGACCAGCGTGGCACCCGGCAGCAGCGCCTGGGCCTGGGCCAGGGTCATCAGCGGCGCGCTCACTGAGCTACCCCTCGCGCCATGCGCTCTGGGATTCGCGCTTGGGAGCGGCCCGGCGCGCTCATTGGACTACCCCTCGCGCCATGCGCTCTGGGATTCGCGCTTGGGAGCGGCCCGGCGCGCTCATGCATTGCCCCGCATCGCCAGCGCCTGCTCGGCCACGTCAACATCGCTGAAAGGCCGCAGCACGCCGGCCATGTCCTGCGTGGTTTCATGGCCCTTGCCGGCGATCAGCAGCACGTCCTGCGAGGCCGCCTTGCCGATGGCTTGCTCGATGGCCTCACGCCGGTCTTCGATCAGCTGCAGCGCCGGGCTGTCGGCCATGCCGGCGCGGATCTGCCGCAGGATGGCCGCCGGGTCTTCATGGCGCGGGTTGTCGCTGGTCAGCACCACCTGGTCGGCCAGGCGCTGGGCGATCACGCCCATCAGCGGCCGCTTGCTGCTGTCGCGGTTGCCGCCGCAGCCAAACACACACCACAGCTGCCCGCCGCGTGCCTGCGCCAGCCGACGCAAGGCGCCCAGCGCCTTGTCCAGCGCATCGGGCGTGTGGGCATAGTCAACCACCACCTCGGGCTGGCCGGGCGCGCAGGCCACACGCTGCATGCGGCCAGGCACCGGGCCCAGCCGCGGCACCACGGCGGCGGCCTGCGCCAGCGGCACGCCCAATGCGCGCAGCGCGCCCAGCACGGCCA
>JBBQJN010000075.1:0-13878 GCA_038325945.1 Burkholderiales bacterium
TTTGTTACCCTTCCGGGTCTCTTTTTTATTTTTGTTTTTTTTTTTTCCAAAAAAAAAATCTGCCGCGGCGCTTTTCTTCGGGCAACTTGGCCGCGATGCTCGGTTGGTTGGTGTGAACATTGTTAACTCCAACGGCATGTCCGCCACCACGGGGGCAGGTTCTGGCATGACCAGACTCCTGCCCACAAGTGTTGGAGTAGCCACTCCAACCTACCGGGCTGACAGGCCCTTGCCGGCGCACCCGTTGATCACGGTCAAGTCGCGGCGGATGCGCATCGCTGAAGCTCAAGCCTGACCTCCACTGCACGCCTATCACCTCCATCACCACCATGACCACTCGCGCCAAGTTTGTCTACCTGTTCGGCAGCAGCCGTACCGAAGGCGACGCCACGATGAAGAATCTGCTCGGCGGCAAGGGGGCCAATCTGGCCGAGATGTGCCGCCTGGGCATCACCGTGCCCTCGGGCTTCACCATCAGCACCGAGGCCTGCACCGCCTTCACCGAGCAGGGCCGCGACGCTGCGCTCAAGCTGATCGAGGCCGAAGTGCGCGAGGGCGTGGCCTTCGTCGAGCAGGAGATGGGCAAGCGCTTTGGCAACGCCGCCGACCCGCTGCTGTTGTCGGTGCGCTCGGGCGCACGCGCCTCGATGCCCGGCATGATGGACACCATCCTCAACCTGGGGCTCAACGACGAGGCGGTCGAGGGCCTGGCTGAGCGCACCGGCGACGCCCGCTTTGCCTGGGATTCCTACCGCCGCTTTGTGCAGATGTACGGCGATGTGGTGATGGGCCTGAAGCCGGTGTCCAAGGAGGATCACGATCCCTTCGAACTGGTGATCGAGATGGTCAAAACCCAGCGCGGCGTGCAACTCGACACCGAGCTCAACGCCGCCGACCTGAAAGACCTGGTCGGCCGCTTCAAGTCGCTGATCCATGCCCGGCTGGGCCGCGATTTCCCGACCGACCCCTGGGAGCAACTGTGGGGCTCGGTGGTGGCGGTGTTCGAGAGCTGGAACAACGACCGCGCCCGCGTCTACCGCGAGCTCAATGACATCCCGCAAAGCTGGGGCACCGCCGTCAACGTGCAGGCCATGGTCTTTGGCAACCTGGGGGATGCCAGCGCCACCGGCGTGGCCTTCACGCGTGACGCCGGCACCGGCGAGGACTTGTTCAACGGCGAGTTCCTGGTCAATGCGCAGGGCGAGGACGTGGTCGCCGGCATCCGCACGCCGCAGCAGGTATCACTGCTGGGGTCGCGCCGCTGGGCCGAGCTGGCGATGGTCAGCGAGGCCGATCGGCGCAGCCAATACGCCTCGCTGGAAGAGCTGATGCCCGAGATCTACCGCGAGCTGCTGCAGGCCGAAACCACGCTGGAGAACCACTTCAAGGACATGCAGGACCTGGAGTTCACGATCCAGCAAGGCAAGCTGTGGATGCTGCAGACACGCAACGGCAAGCGCACCGGTGCGGCGATGGTGCGCATCGCGATGGCGATGCTCGAACAAGGCATGATCGACGAGAAGACCGCGCTGCTGCGGGTGGTGCCCGACCGGCTCAACGACCTGCTGCACCCGATCTTTGACCCCAAGGCGCTGCAGGCCGCCACACCCATCGCGCGCGGCCTGCCGGCCTCGCCGGGTGCGGCCACCGGCCAGATCGTGTTCCATGCCGACGAGGCCGACGATTGGGCCAAGCGCGGCCTGGCGGTGATCCTGGTGCGCCAGGAGACCTCGCCCGAGGATTTGCGCGGCATGAGCGTGGCCAAGGGCATCCTCACCGCGCGCGGCGGCATGACATCGCACGCTGCGGTGGTGGCGCGTGGCATGGGCAAGTGCTGCGTCTCAGGCGCCGGCGCGGTGCATGTTGACCCCAAGGCGCGCACCCTGCGCATCGGCGAGCAGACCTGGGCAGAGGGCGACTGGCTGTCGCTCAATGGTTCCACCGGCGAAGTCTTCGCCGGCCAGATCGCCACCAAGGACGCCGAGCTGTCGGGCGACTTTGGCGCCTTGATGGCGCTGACCGACAAGTACAAGCGGCTGGGCGTGCGCGCCAACGCCGACACCCCTGAGGAAGCCAGGATGGCGCGCCACTTCGGCGCCACCGGCATCGGACTGTGCCGCACCGAACACATGTTCTTCGAGGGTGAGCGCATCAACCCGATGCGCGAGATGATCCTGGCTGCTGACGAAGCCGGCCGCCGCAAAGCGCTGGCCAAGCTGCTGCCGATCCAGCGCGCCGACTTTGAAGGCCTGTTTCGCGAGATGAGCGGCCTGCCGGTGACGATCCGCTTGCTTGACCCGCCGCTGCATGAGTTTGTGCCGCACGACGAGGCCGGACAGCAGGTGATGGCGCAGCAGATGAAGGTCTCGGCGGCGAAGATCCGCATGCGCGTCGAGGAGTTGCACGAGTTCAACCCGATGATGGGCCACCGCGGCTGCCGGCTCGGCATCAGCTACCCCGAGATCACCGAGATGCAGGCCCGCGCGGTGTTCGAGGCGGCGCTGAACATGCGCGCCCAGGGGGTGGACGTGAAGGCCGAGATCATGGTGCCGCTGGTCGGCACGGTGCGCGAGTTCAATGCCCAGGCGGTGGTGATCCGTCGCACCGCTGCGGCGGTGTTTGCCGAGCGCGGCCAGACCCTGCCCTATCTGCTGGGCACGATGATCGAGACGCCGCGCGCTGCGCTGGTGGCCGACAGCATCGCCAGCCAGGCCGAGTTCTTCTCCTTCGGCACCAACGACCTGACGCAGATGACGATGGGCTTCTCGCGCGACGACGCCGGCAAGTTTCTGCCCGACTACCTGGCCCAGGGCATCTACGAGCATGACCCGTTCCGCAGCATCGACCAGAAGGGCGTGGGCCGGCTGGTCGAGATGGCGGTGCAAAAGGGCGGCACGGTGCGCCCGGGCATCGAGACCGGCGTCTGCGGCGAGCATGGCGGTGATCCGGCCTCGGTGGCCTTCTTCCACCGCGCCGGGCTGGATTACGTCAGCTGCTCGCCGTTCCGCGTGCCGATCGCCCGACTTGCGGCGGCCCAGGCTGTGGTGCAGGGCGCATGAGCGCGCCGGGCCGCTGCCAAGCGCAAGTCTCGCAGCGAAAGGCGCGCAGGGTCGTCCAGTGAGCAGGCGCCCACCATGTCCATGCTCACCGGGCTCGCGCGTGGTTGCCCTGCAGGCCAGCCGTCCATCCCCTGGCCTGACCCTGCCGCCCTGGAGGCCTGCATGAGCACCGATTCAAGGCGTGCGCTGATCTCCGGCGCCCACGCGCTGGTGCTGGCCGGCGGGCGCGGCAGCCGGCTGGGGCCGCTGACCGACCACCGCGCCAAGCCCGCAGTGCCGTTTGCCGGCACCATGCGCATCATCGACTTCGCGCTCAGCAACTGCGTCAACTCAGGTCTGCGCCGCATCGGCGTGCTGACCCAGTACAAGGCGCAGAGCCTGATCCGCCATGTTGAGCATGCTTGGGGCTTTCTTGAGGCCAGCCTGGGCGAGTATGTCGACGTGGTGCCGGCACAGCAGCAACTGGGTGAGGGCTGGTACAGCGGTACCGCCAACGCGGTGTTCCAGAACCTCGACCTGCTGCGTGAGCTGCGTCCCCGCCACACCCTGATCCTGGGCGGTGACCATGTCTACAAGATGGATTACTCGGTGATGCTGGCCGAGCATGCCGCCAGCGGCGCCGAACTCACCGTGGCCTGTCTCGAGGTGCCGCTGGAACAGGCGCGCGAGTTTGGCGTGATGGCGGTGGATGCGCAGCAGCGTGTGCTGGCCTTCCAGGAGAAGCCTGATCGGCCCACGCCGCTGCCTGGCCAGCCGGGCCGGGCGCTCGCCAGCATGGGCATCTATATCTTCGACACCGACTTCCTGGTGCGTGAGCTGGTGCGCGACGCCGCTGACAGCCACTCCAGCCACGACTTCGGCAAGGACATCATCCCGCAGCTGCTGGGCAGGGCCAGGGTGTTTGCCCACCGCTTCGAGACCAGTTGCGTCAACATGAGCAAGCAAGGGCCGTACTGGCGCGATGTCGGCACGCTCGATGCGTACTGGGAAGCCAACATGGACCTGACCCATGTCGTGCCCGAGCTCAACCTCTATGACGCCGACTGGCCGATGCCCAGTCGCCAGCTGCACCGGCCGCCAGCGAAGTTTGTTTTCGACGACCACGGCCGTCGTGGCATGGCGATCGACTCGCTGGTCTCGGGCGGCTGCATCGTCAGCGGCGCTGCGGTGCGGCGCTCGGTGCTGTTCCACGGCGCGCTGGTCGGCGAGGGCAGCCAGGTCGACGATTCGGTGCTGCTGCCCAATGTGCGGGTGGGCCGCGGCGTGCAACTGCGCCGCACGGTGATCGACAAGCGCTGCGTGCTGCCCGATGGCCTGTGCATCGGTCTCGACACGGCACATGACCGCGAGCGTTTCCATGTCACCGAGCGCGACATCACGCTGGTCACGCCCGACATGCTGCAGCGCCTGGGTGCGGCCGCCAACTGATGCTGTGCGCGGGGCTCAGAGGTTGAGAGGCAATCGGATGCACCCGCGCCGGGGTGGCCAAGGGCCCTGAGCAAGGCGCGGCGCTTGCCCGGACTGACGTCCGGGCAAGCGATGCAACGCCGCGCAGGGCTCTTGGGTACCCCGGCCCTTCGGGTAAGCCCATGGGATTGCCTCTCAGCCTCTCAGCCCAGGCGCACGGCGTGGCCCAACCGGTCGAAGGGGATCAGCCGCTCGATGTCGCCGCTGCGCACCTGCTCGGTCATCTGCTGCAGCGCGGCCTCGATCCGGCTCGCCGACGGCGGCTGGCCGTCGCTGCCCGGCAGTGCGGCGGCAAATACCAGGGCCCAGGGCGTTGGCTGCTCAGAGGCTTCGGCGGACTCGGCCAGCAACGCGGCAAAGCTGCTCAAGGCATGCGGGTCCTTGTCGACGCACATCAGCGGCGCCAGCTCGCCCGACTCGCCGGCCTCGAAGCTGGCGCGTTGCTCGGCGGTGGCGTCGTCGGGCAGGCTGGCGGTGGCAAACACCAGCAGCAGGCGCTGCGGCTGGGCCTGCTGGCGCGCGGCCAGCAGCAGATCGTCGAAATGGCTGATGTTCATGGCCGCTGATTATCGCGGCGTCCGGCTACAGTGGCGTGATGCGCAAGCCCCGCACCCTCTCCGCCAAACTCGGCAGCATCGGCCTGGTGCTGCTGGTGATGGCCTTGCTGTCGATCGGCCTCACGTTGTGGGTGACCTGGCAGCTAGAAGGCGGCGCTGCGGCGGTCAACGAGGGTGGCCGCATGCGCATGCAGGCCTGGCGGCTGGCGCAGTCGCTTGACACCGGCGATGCCGAGCGCCGCAGCGCGCTGGTGCAGCAGTTTGATCAGAGCCTGCTGCTGCTGCGCCAGGGCGATCCGACGCGGCCCTTGTTTGTGCCACGCGATGCGCGCTCGCAGGCCAGCTTTGACGATGCCCAGCGCGGCTGGGCCGAGGTGCGCCAGGCCTGGACCAGCGGGCGCCTGCCCACGCCGGCTGAGGTTGCCGCGCAGACCGAAGCCTTTGTCGACCGCATCGACGCTTTTGTCTCGGCGATCGAAGATCAGCTGTCACAGCTGACAGCGATCCTCAACGCATTCCAGTTCATGATGGTGGCGCTGGTCATCGGCAGCGCGGTAACGCTGCTCTACGCGGCCTACCTGTTTGTCTTCAACCCGCTGGCCCGATTGCAGGCCGGCCTCTTGCGGGTAGGCGCCGGTGAACTGACGGCCCGCGTCGAGGTGAGCACCGACGACGAGTTCGGTGCGCTGGCCAAGGGCTTCAACCAGATGGCGCAGACCCTGCAAGGGCTCTACCAGCACCTCGAAGCCAAGGTGCAGGAGAAGACGCTGGGCCTGGAGGCCGAGCGCGCGCGGCTGGCCGCGCTCTATGAAGCCGCCGCCTTTGTCGCCCATGCCGGCACCCTGGACGAGCTGGCGGCCGGCTTTGCCAGCCAGGTGCGCCGGGTGGCGCGCGCCGATGCCTCGGCGGTGCGCTGGTCGGACGAGTCCAACCAACGCTACCTGCTGCTGGCCTCCGACTGCCTGCCGCAGGCTCTCGTCGACGACGAGCATTGCGTGCCCACCGGCAGCTGTGGCTGCGGCCAGCCCAAGGCGCTGGCCAGCACCCGGGTGATTGCGATCCGGCCGCTTGGCGCGGGCAGCGCGCTGGGCCATTGCCACCGCGCCGGCTTCGAGAGTGTGGTCAGCGTGCCGGTGCGTCTGCATGAGCGCCTGGTCGGCGAGATTGACCTGTTCTACCGCCACTCGGTGGTACTGGCCGATGACGACCGCGCCTTGCTCGACACCTTGGCCAGCCACCTGGCCGGCGCCATCGAGGGCTTGCGTGCCGGCGCGCTGCAGCGCGAAAGCGCGGTGGCCGAAGAGCGCAGCCTGCTGGCACGCGAGCTGCACGACTCGATCGCCCAGAGCCTGGCCTTCCTGAAGATCCAGGCCGGCCTGCTGCGCGGCGCGATCAAGCGCGACGACCAACCGCTGGTCGAACGCACGCTGGCCGAGCTCGACGCCGGCGTGCACGAGAGCCTGGGCGACGTGCGTGAGCTGCTGGTGCACTTTCGCACCCGCACCAATGCCGAGGACATTGCGCCTGCGCTGCGCACCACGCTGCAGAAGTTTGAGCACCAGACCGGCCTGGCCACCCATCTGCAGATTGAAGGCGACGGCCTGCCGCTGGCGCCCGACGTGCAGGTGCAGGTACTGCATGTGGTGCAGGAGGCGCTGTCCAATGTGCGCAAGCACGCCCAGGCCCGTGGGGTCTGGGTCGAGGTGCAGCAATCCCCGCAGTGGCGGGTGGAGGTGCGCGACGACGGCTGCGGCTTCGACGACCAGCGGCCTGCGCCCGACGAAACCCATGTCGGCCTGCGCATCATGCACGAACGCGCCCAGCGCATCGGCGCGGCGGTGGAGGTGGCCTCGGTGCCGGGCTCGGGCACCTGCGTGGTGCTGACCCTGCCCGAACGCCAGCCGCTGGCGGCCTGATGAGCAAGCCCCAGAACGCCCGCATCCGCGTGCTGGTGGTCGACGACCACCCGCTGTTCCGCCGCGGCCTGATCGCGCTGCTGTCGGCCGACGGCCGTTTCGAGGTGGTGGCCGAGGCGGCTGATGCCGGCGAAGCGCAGCGCCGCGCCGCCGAGTGCCAGCCCGACGTGATCCTGCTCGACAACCACCTGCCCGGTGTTAACGGCGTCGACGCGTTGGCCGGTCTGCGCGAGGTGGCGCCGCGGTGTCGGGTGCTGATGCTCACTGTCAGCGAGGATGCGCTTGACCTCACCGCCGCGCTGCGTGGCGGCGCCAACGGCTACCTGCTCAAGACGGTGGACAGCGACGAGCTGGCCACCGCCATCGTGCGCGCCATGGCCGGCGAGTCGATCATCAGCCCCGAGATGACCGGCAAACTGGTCAACGCCTACCAGTCGCTGCAAAACGGCGTCAAAGCCGGCAGTGCCACGCCGGCAGGCGAAGCCGCCGACCCGATCCACAGCCTGTCGCCGCGCGAGCGCGAGATCCTGGGCCATATCGCCCAGGGCGCCAGCAACAAGGAGATCGCGCGCGCGCTCGACATCGCCGAGACCACGGTGAAGATCCACGTACAGCACATCTTGCGCAAGCTCAACCTGGGCTCTCGGGTGCAGGCCGCGGTCTACGCCGCCGAGCGGCCAGGCGCCTGATGAATCAGCGCGCCAATTCGGCGCGCATGCGGTCAATCACCGCCTTGTAGTCGGGCTGGCCGAAGATCGCGCTGCCCGCCACAAAGGTATCGGCGCCGGCATCGGCCACGCTGCGGATGTTGTCGACCTTGATGCCGCCGTCCACCTCAAGCCGGATGTCGCGGCCCGAGGCCTCGATCAAACGGCGCAGCTTTTCCACCTTGCGCAGCGCGCCGGGGATGAAACTCTGGCCGCCGAAGCCGGGGTTGACGCTCATCACCAGCACCAGGTCAAGCTTGTCGATCACCCACTCCAGCGGGTCGATCGACGCGGCCGGGTTGAACACCAGCCCGGCCCGGCAGCCCGCGGCCTTGATCAGCTGCAGCGTGCGGTCAACATGGCCGCTGGCCTCAGGGTGAAAGCTGATCAGGTCGGCGCCGGCCTCGGCAAAAGCCTGGGCCAGCGCATCCACCGGCTGCACCATCAGGTGCACGTCGATCGGCACCGGCGTGCCGTCGGCCTTCACCGCATGTTTGCGCAGCGCCTGGCAGACCATCGGCCCGAAACTCAGGTTGGGCACGTAGTGGTTGTCCATCACGTCGAAATGGATCCAGTCGGCACCGGCGTCAATCACCTGGCGCAGTTCGGTGCCAAGCTGGGCAAAGTCAGCCGACAGGATGCTGGGGGCGATGCGCAAGGGGCTGCTCATGGGTGAAGGCTCGTTGGGGCGCGGCAGGCGCGATGGCCTTGATTTTCGCCGCGTTCTCGTCAGGTTCGCGTTGCCTTCCTAGAATGCCGGCCATGGCCAACCCCCGTTTCACCTCCACTGTGCTCGTGCGGCCGCTGCCCGAGCAGACCGATCCGGCGCAGCAGCGCTACGGCTTTGTCTACAGCGTGACCATCGTCAACAGCGGCGATGTGGCGGCGCAGCTGGTGGCGCGGCAGTGGCAGATCACCGACCGCCGCGGCACCGTGCAGCGGGTGCGCGGCCTCGGCGTGGTGGGCCACCAGCCGCTGCTCAAGCCCGGCGAGCAGTTCGAATACACCAGCTGGGCGCAGATCCAGACGCCGCAGGGCTCGATGCAAGGCAGCTTCTTCGGCGTCACCGTCGATGCGCAGTGGTTTGAGTCGCCGGTGGCCGAGTTCGCGCTGGTCGACGCGGCCACGCTGCACTGATGCACGGGGCCGCCACCGACGACGCCCTGCTGACGCCACTGGCCAACGGCGTGCGTGTGCTCACGCTGCCGCTGCCGCACTTGCAGACGGCCAGCGTCAGTGTCTTCGTGCGCTGTGGCAGCGGCCATGAAACACGCGCCTTGAACGGCATCGGCCATGTCATCGAACACATGGCCTTCAAGGGCACGGCCAGCCGCGATGCGCGGCGCATCAACCTCGACGCCGAGCGGCTGGGCGCCGAGGTCAACGCCCACACCGACAAGGACCACACCGCCTTCCACATGCGCGGCCTCGGCGAGCATGCGCCGCTGCTGGTGCGCATGCTGGGCGACATCGTGCGCGGCGCCACCTTTCCCGACGAAGAACTGCAGCGTGAACGCGAGGTGTTGCTGCACGAGTTCAGCGAAGACGCCGACGATCCGATGGCCACCGCCTTCAAGCTGTTCGACCGCGCCTGCTGGGGCCTGCACCCGCTGGCCCAGCCGGTGATCGGCAGCCGCGCCAACATCCAGCGCTTTAACCGCGCCGACCTGGTGGCCCAGGTGCAGCGCCATTACACCGGCGCCAATGTGGTGGTGGCCGCCGCCGGCGCGATCGATGTGGCGGCGGTGCAGCGCGAGGCCGAGGCAGCCTTTGGCGGCATGGCGCGCGGCCAGGCCAACGCATTGACCGCACCGGCCTGGCACGGTGGCCTGGCCAGCCGCGCCATGGCCGGCAGCAGCCAAACCCACCTGGTGCTGGGCTTTCCGATCCCGCCGCTGCAGGCCGACGACCCCACCGCCTCAGTGGCCGCCGCGCTGCTGGGCGAGGGCATGAGCTCGCCGCTGATGGACCAGCTGCGCGAGCAGCGCGGCCTGGTCTATTACGCCGCCTGCTCGGCCGATGTGATCGACAGCGGCGGCCAGTTTGTGATCGAGGCCAGCACCTCAACGCAGCAGCTTGATGAATGCCTGCTGGCGCTGGCCCGGCTGGTGATAGCCCAAGCCGAGACCATCACGCCGGTGGACCTGGAGCGCGCCCGCAACCAGCTGCGTGTGCGCCGTCTGCGTGGCCTGGAAAAACCCGGCCGCCGGCTTGAGGAAGCGGCGTTGGATGTGCTGGTCAATGGCCGCGTGCGCTCACGCGCCGACTGGTTGGCGCGCATCGATGCGGTCAGCGCCGACCAGCTGCGTCAGTGCTTTGCCAGCATGGCCAGCGCCGGCGCCGCGCTGGCCATCACTGGCCGGGTGGCACGCGGCACCCGCGACCGCGCCAAGGCCATCTTGGCGGCGCAACGGCTGGCGGCGGTGGCGTGAGACCAGCGCGGCTGGCGCATCGGCTTAGGGCGGCGGCTCGTCGTCAGCGCGCCGTTCGCCGCCCTTGCGGCCAGAAAACATCGTCCACCAGACGATGAGCACAAAAATCAGCCCGGCGGCCAGGGCTTCAAGGATGATCAACCACATCGGCCGATTATCGCGGCGTCTGACTGGCCCGGCTGGCCTGGCCGGCGCTGCCGGCGCGACGTTGCTGGCGCTGCTGACGGCCTGCGCAGTGGCGCCGCCGGTCGTTAAGCAGGCGCCGCCTGAAGCCACGCCGGCCGCGCCCACAGCGGCGGCAGGGCCGGCCCCGGCGGCGGCCGAAGCGCCGCCAGCGGCAGCCGCGCCAGCGCCGCTGCGCCGTCCCAGAGCGCACTGGATCGCGGCGGACTGGGACGCCCTGCCCGGCTGGGCCGACGACCGCGCCGCCGAGCTGTGGCCCGCGCTGCGCGCCGGCTGCGCCCGGCCCGCGCCAGGCTGGGCCGGTGTCTGCGCCCGCGCCGCCGCCTTCTTGCCGCCCGACGACGGCTTTGCGCGCGATTTTCTTCAGCGCGAATTGCAGCCCTACCGCATCGAGTCGATCGAGGGCGACGCCAGGGGCCTGGCCACCGGCTATTTCGAGCCGCTGATCAACGCCAGCCGCCAGCGCAGGCCCGGCTTCACCGTGGCCATCCACATGCCGCCGGCCGATCTGGCACAACGCAAGCCTTGGTTCAGCCGCCAGCAGATCGACAGCCTGCCGGCTGCCGCCGCAGCGCTGCGCGGCCAGGAGATCGCCTGGGTGGCCAGCCCGCTGGAAGTGCTGATCCTGCAGATCCAGGGCTCGGGGCGCTTGCGCATCACCGAGCCCGCCGGCATCCAGCGCACCGTGCGCCTGGCCTATGCCGGCCACAACGACCAGCCCTACCAGTCGGTCGGCCGCTGGCTGATCGACCAGGGTGAACTGCGCGCCGACGGCGCCAGCTGGCCAGCTATCCGCGACTGGGGCCGCCGCGCCACGCCGGCACGCTTGCAGCAGATGATGTGGAGCAACCCGCGGGTGGTGTTCTTCCGCGAAGAGCCGCTGCCCGAGCCGGCGCCCGGCCCGCGCGGCGCCCAGGGTGTGCCGCTGACCCCCGGCCGCTCGGTGGCGGTGGATCCGCTGGCCGTGCCCTACGGCACGCCGCTCTGGCTCGACACCACCGAGCCGCTGTCGGCGACGCCGCTGCGCCGTCTGGTGATGGCCCAGGACACCGGCAGCGCCATCGTCGGCGCGGTGCGGGTGGACTACTTCTGGGGCTTGGGCGAAAACGCTGAGCAGCAGGCCGGCCGCATGAAACAGCCGCTGCGGGTTTGGGCACTGTGGCCAAAGTGATCGCCGAGCCGCCCCGCCAACGCGCCATTCGAACCCGACTTGAGCTGTCCCCGGCGCGACCACGCAGCTAAGCAGCATCCCCGATGCCGGTGTGCACCGGCCTGTGCGCCAATGACGCCTGATCCGCCTTCCTGGAGCCAGCTGCATGAAAACCGGAATCTTCAACTACCTCGAACTCGACCGCGTGCACTTCGGCACGCCGGCCGCCGACGCCCTGCACACCGAGGCCGGCCAGCGCGGCGCGCAGCGCATCTTTGTCGTCACCAGCAAGTCGCTGAACCGCCAGACCGATGCGGTGCGCACCGCGCTGGCCCGCATCCAGCCGCAGGTGGTGGGCTTGTTCGACGAGTGCGTCGAGCACACGCCGCGTGACTCGGTGATCGCGCTGGCCAACGCCGTGCGGGCAGCCAACGCCGACCTCATCGTCAGCATCGGCGGCGGCACGGTAATCGATACCGTCAAGGTGGCGCTGGTGGCGCTGGCCGAAGACCTGACCAGCATCGAACAACTCGACAACTGGCACATGCGTGTGGCTGCCGACGGCAGCCGCGTGGTGCCGCAGCCGCGCCGGCCGCCCTGCCGTCAGATCGCTGTGCCCACCACCTTGTCGGGCGCCGAGTTCAGCGATCTGGGCGGCAGCACCGACACCCGCTTCGGCACCAAGCAGGGCTACACCGGCGCCTTCATCGGCGCGGCGGCGGTGATCCTCGACCCGCGCATCACCGTGCACACGCCGGCCCGGCTGTGGCTGTCCACCGGCGTGCGCGCGGTGGACCATGCGGTGGAGGCGCTGTGCTCGGTCAACGCCCAGCCGCTGATCGACGCCACCAGCGTGCGCGCGCTGGCGCTGCTGGGCCGATCGCTCAAGGGCTATGTGCAGTCGCCCGACGACCTCGATGCGCGGCTCGACGGCCAGCTCGGCGCCTGGCTGGCGGCCACCAGCATCCGCCGCACCGAGTACGGCGCCAGCCACGGCCTGGGCCATGCGCTGGGCGCCGATGCCGGCGTGCCGCACGGCATCACCTCCTGCGTGCTGTTGCCCACGGTGATGCGCTACAACGCCGAAGTCTGCGCGCCGCAGATGGCCGAGATCGCCATGGCACTGGGTGAACCCGGACGGCCGGCGGCCGACCAGGTGGAAGACCTGATCAAAGCGCTCGGCCTGCCGACACGGCTGTCGCAGCTGGGCCTGGCCCGCGAGCGGCTGGCTATCATTGCCGACAAGGGCATGGCCAACCCCTGGGTGCATAGCAACCCGCGCAAGATCAGCGAAGCGGCGCAGTTGCTGGCGCTGCTGAAATCGGCTTGGTGATGAGTGACCCGCCGGCGCGCGCCTGGCCGGCGATCGCGGCGGCGCAGCGGCACCAGGCCGAAGCGCGGCTGCCGTTCTGCATCATCGACGCCGGCCAGCCGCAACGGGCCGGCTCGGTGGCGCGGGCCCACCTGTCGGCGCTGGCACGCTGGCCCCAGGCGCTGACGTTGACGCCCGAGCGCTTGCTGCTGAGACTGCCGGCCGACGAGCGCGATGACTTCTTCAGCGAGGCCAACCGCTGGCTGCACGCGGCCGGGCTGCTGATCGGCTGGCGCGACGAGACCTATGCGCTGCGCGCCATGCCGGCGCCAGACTGGCCGGCGCCGGCCGACGCCCCGCTGCTGGCCACACTGGAGCGCACTGCGGCACGCTTCTGGGGCAGCACCACCTACGGCGCGCACTGCAACGGCTACCTCGCCGGCGCCGATGGCCGCCCCACCCACCTGTGGATCGCTCGGCGCGCCTTCGACAAGCCCACCGACCCCGGCCAACTCGACAACCTGATCGGCGGCGGCGTGCCGTTGGGCCAGAGCGCGGCGGCCTGCGTGGTGCGCGAGGGTTGGGAGGAGGCGGGCCTGCACCCTGCGCAGATGGCCGGCCTGCGGCCCGGCCGCCGCATCGCCGTGTTGCGCGACATCGCCGAGGGCTTGCAGTTGGAAGACCTGAGCAGCTTCGACCTGCCACTGCCGCCCGGCCTGCAGCCGGTCAACCAGGACGGCGAAGTGCACAGCCATACGCTGATGCCGGTTGAACAGGCGCTGGTCTGCGCCGCCGCCGGCGAGATGACGGTGGACGCCTCCCTGGTGACGCTGGACTTTGCGCTGCGCCACGCGCTGCTGCCGACGGCCGAGCAAGCTCGCCTGGCAGCCGCCTGCGCGCCGCTGTGGCTGGGGCCAGCGCGGCTCGAACCCTGATTCGCCATCGGCGCGCCGGCGGCGCTGGCACCATCGGGCAGTCTCGCCCGCGCGCAAGGCCCGCGCGCGGCGGCCTGCTTGGTGCGCGCGGGTTGGGAGGAGGCGGGCCGGCACCCTGCGCAGAGGGCCGGCCTGCGGGCCGGCCGCCGCATCGCCGTGC
>JBBQJN010000076.1:0-13786 GCA_038325945.1 Burkholderiales bacterium
AGCGTGGGGGCCTCACAGATCCTCCGATCCGAGCAGCATTTCGCTGATGCCCTTGCCCGCCTTGACCATCGGCCAGACGTTTTCGGTCTGGTCGGTGCGGACGTCGAGGAACACGGTGCGGTCCTTCAGGCGCAGCATCTCCTTCAGCGCCGGCTCGACCTCGCTCGGCTTGTCGATCCGGATGCCAACGTGGCCGTAGGCCTCGGCGAGCTTCACGAAGTCGGGCAGTGCCTCCATGTAGCTGTGCGAGTAGCGGCCGCCGTAGTCGATCTGCTGCCACTGCCGCACCATGCCGAGGTAGCGGTTGTTGAGCGAGACGATCTTGACCGGCGTCTGGTACTGCAGGCAGGTCGAGAGCTCCTGGATGCACATCTGGATCGAGCCCTCGCCAGTGATGCAGACGACCTCCGCCTCCGGCTTGGCGAGCTTGATGCCCATCGCGTACGGCAGACCGACGCCCATCGTGCCGAGACCGCCGGAATTGATCCAGCGCCTCGGCTCCTCGAAGCGGTAGTACTGCGCCGCCCACATCTGGTGCTGGCCCACGTCGGACGTGATGTACGTCTCCCGATCCTTGGTGAGCTCCCAGAGGGTCTCGACGACATGCTGCGGCTTGATCACGTCGGCGCTCTTCGCGTAGGCGAGGCAGTCGCGCTTTCGCCACTCGTTGATCTGCGCCCACCAGGGCGAGAGCGCCTTGACGTCGGGCTTGGTCGACGACTCGCGGATCAGTGCCGTCAGGTCCTGGAGCACGTCCTTGACGTCGCCCACGATCGGCACGTCGACCCGCACCCGCTTGGAGATCGACGACGGGTCGATGTCGATGTGGACGATCTTGCGCTCGACCGACGCGAAGTGCTTCGGGTTGCCGATGACGCGGTCGTCGAAGCGAGCGCCGACCGCGAGCAGCACGTCGCAGTTCTGCATCGTCATGTTCGCTTCGTAGGTGCCGTGCATCCCGAGCATGCCGAGGACCTTCGGGTCGCTCGCCGGATACGCGCCCAGGCCCATCAGCGTGTGGGTGCAGGGGAAGCCAAGCAGGTCGACCAGCTCGCGCAGCTCCGCCGATGCATTGCCGAGAACCACGCCGCCGCCGGTGTAGATGTAGGGCCGCTTCGCCCCAAGGAGGAGCTGCGCCGCCTTCCTGATCTGGCCGCCGTGGCCCTTTCGCGCCGGGTTGTAGGAGCGCATCTCGACGCTCGCGGGGTAGCGATAGGGCGTTCGCGCCATCGAGACGTCTTTGGGCACGTCGACGACGACCGGGCCGGGGCGGCCGGTGCGGGCGATGTGAAACGCCTTCTTCATCGTCATCGCCAGGTCGCGCACGTCCTTGACGAGGAAGTTGTGCTTGACGACAGGCCGCGTGATGCCGACGGTGTCGCACTCCTGGAAGGCATCGAGGCCGATCGCCGGCGTCGGCACCTGGCCGGTGATGATGACCATCGGTATCGAGTCCATGTAGGCGGTGGCGATGCCGGTGATGGCATTGGTCACGCCCGGGCCGCTGGTCACCAGGGCCACGCCAACCTCGCCGGTAGCGCGCGCATATCCGTCGGCAGCGTGCACGGCGGCCTGTTCATGGCGCACCAGCACATGCTGGATGGTCTCTTGCTTGTAGAGCGCGTCGTAGATGTAGAGCACGGCCCCGCCGGGGTATCCCCACATGTAGCGCACGTTCTCTGCCTGCAGGCAGCGCACCAGGATCTCGGAGCCGTTGAGCTCCACAGGCTGGGCAGACGTGGAAGTCGGCGATGCCAGGGAAGCTGGGGAAGCTGGGGAATAGGGGGTGTGCGGTGCGGCCGTGGCGGCTCGCTTGCTGTCCGCGGGAGACATGTCCATATCAGAACCTTTGTGAATTTCTCTGACGAAAATCCATCGGTGCCCCTTCTCGCGCCCTCGTGAGGCGGATGCAGAGCCAGGAGATCAAAAAACAACAGCCCCCTCGGGTGGGCGGGCGAGCTTGAGACCGGTGACGCTTTGTACGGCCTGGCATTATCACACCAGTTCGGCGCGTCCAGCGCCGCCGCGCCGGCGCCCACCGGGGCGCGGCCAGCGCCGATGACATAATCCCGCCCGGCTTGCGCTGCGGATCTGCAGTGGCTGCAGGATCATTTTGGCCAGCGACAAAGAACTTTCCGACTGCCTCAAGAACGTTGAGAAGCGCGCCTTCAAGCGCACCGTCTACGCGGTGCGTGACGAAGACGCGGCGCTCGACATCGTGCAGGACGCGATGATCAGGTTGGCCGAGAAGTACCACGACCGGCCGGCGGCCGAGTTGCCGTTGCTGTTTCAGCGCATCCTGTCGAACGCCACCATGGACTGGTTTCGCCGCCAGCGGGTGCGCCGCTCGGTGATGCAGAACATGTCGGACTTCGATGTCGGGGGCGAAGGCAGTGATTTCGACCTGCTCGAAAGCCTGGAATCGGCCGACGGCATGCTCGGCGCAGAAAGCGCCGCTGAGACCGTGTCGCGCTCGCAGATCCTGCTGCTGATCGAAGCACAGATCGCCGAACTGCCGGCGCGTCAACGAGAAGCCTTCCTGCTGCGTTACTGGGAAGAGTTCGACACCGCGGAGACCGCAGTGGTCATGGGCTGCTCAGAAGGCAGCGTCAAGACACACTGCTCCCGCGCCGTGCATGCGCTGGCCAAAGCGCTTCGAAGCAAGGGAATCGTGCCATGAACCGTCATCTACCAGATTCAAACCTGCTGCCCGATCATGCCGAGGCCCTGGAGGGCCAGGTGGCCTTTCGCTTGGCCGCCTATCTCAGCCGGGGCGCTGAAGCGCTACCGCATGAGATCAGCGAACGCCTGCGCTTTGGTCGCGAGCGCGCCTTGGCCAAAGTGCCGCGCCGCGCGGCCGCTGTGCAGCACGCGCCGGCCGTCGCCGCTTGGATCGGCCATGCCGGTCCGGCGGCGGTGATGGGCGGGCCGCCGTCGGTCTGGCTGCGGCTGGCCTCGCTGATGCCGCTGGTGATGCTGGCCGCCGGCTTGGTGATGATCCAGCACCACCACGACCTGCAACAGATCGCTGCGGCTGCCGAGATCGACAGCGCGCTGCTGGCCGATGACCTGCCGCCCGACGCCTACCGCGACCCCGGCTTCGGTGAGTTTCTGCGCACCGCCGAAGCGCCCTGAAACAAGTCCTCAAGCCGTGCCTTCGTTGCTCCCCATCGGGCTGATCGTGGCCCTGTCCTTGCTTTCCGACGTCGGCGCCTGGGCGCAGCCGTCGAAGTCGCCGATGCCATCGATGTCGTCTTCGGCCGACGGCGGCGGTCCCGCCTGGCGCGCACTGACGGCGCAGCAGCGTGAAGTGTTGGCTCCATTGGCGCAAGACTGGACCAGCCTGAACGCCGCACGCAAGGCCAAGTGGCTGGAGGTGGCAGCGCGTTTCCCGTCAATGCCGGCCGCCGAGCAAGGGCGCGTTCGTGAGCGCATGTCGGAATGGGCTCATCTGAGCCCGGCCGAGCGTGGCCGCGCCCGCTTGTCGTTTCAGGAGTCCAAGCAGCTCAGCGGCGAAGAGAAGCAAAAACACTGGGAGGCCTACCAGGCCTTGTCGGTGGAAGAGCGCGACGCACTGGCCAGCCGCGCCAAGCCCACTTCTGATCGCCCGCCCGCTGCGGCCAAGGCGCGGTCCAGCGCGGCGTCGGCCGCCAGCCCGGCCTCGCTGGTCAAGCCGATCGCGCCCACCCTGGTGCAGGCCAAGCCGGGCGCCACCACCACACTGATGACCCAGCCGCGCACGCCACCGCCGCATCAGCAACCCGGCCAACCGGCGATCGCCGCCAAGCCCGGCCAGGTTGACGGCCGCACGCTGCTGCCGCGCAGCGGCCCACAGGCCACCGCCTCGGCACCGCGCCAGCCGTGAGCGCGCGGCTGGTGACGCCTGGCCTGGCACGGCGCCTGGCCGCTTTTGTCTATGAGGGCCTGCTGCTGTTCGCCCTCAGCATGATCGCCGGTTTGCTGTTCTCCAGCCTCACCCAGCAGCGCCATGCGCTGCAGGGCCGCCATGGACTGCAGGCCTTTTTGTTCGTGGTGATGGCGATCTACTTCACCTGGTTCTGGTCGCGCGGCGGCCAGACAGTGGCAATGAAAGCCTGGCGCATCCGCCTGGTGATGGCCGACGGCGAGCCGGTGCCGCAGCGCCGCGCCCTGCTGCGCTACTTGCTGGCCTGGCTGTGGTTTGTGCCGGCGCTGGCCACTGCGCAGGCGGTCGGCATCTCAGGCGGCGCCAGCCTGACGGTGATGGCGTTGGCCGGTGTGCTGGCCTATGCCAGTCTGGTCTATTTGCGGCCCGACCGGCAGTTCTGGCACGACGTGGTCTGCGGCACCCGGCTGATCGACTGGCAACCGGTGGTCAAGGCAAAATCCGGCCCATGAGCAATCCGCACAAGGGCCGCACCGGGCTCGACCGCGTGCACCACGCCTTTGGCTACTCGATGCAGGGGCTCGGCGCGGCCTGGCGCAGCGAGAGCGCATTTCGACAGGAGGCGGCGCTGGCGCTGCTGCTGCTGCCAGCGGCCTTCTGGCTGGGCCGCAACGCATTGGAGGTGGCGTTGCTGACCGGCGCGGTGCTGCTGGTGCTGGTGGTCGAACTGCTCAACTCGGCGATCGAAGCCGTGGTTGATCGGGTCTCCTTCGAACTGCACGATCTCTCCAAGCGAGCCAAGGACTACGGCAGCGCCGCGGTGCTGATCAGCCTGCTGTGGTGCGGCGGCGTTTGGGCCAGCGTGATTTATCAGCGTTTGTGGCCATGAACGGCGTCGTCTCGCTGCCTGCCGTGCCGTTCTCGGTCTGTGTCTACTGCGGTTCGCGCCTGGGTGCCAAACCGGGCTACCAGGCGCTGGCGCGGCGCCTGGGCGCAGCCATCGGCAGCCGCGGCTGGCAACTGGTTTATGGCGGTGGCCGCGCCGGGCTGATGGGTGAGGTGGCCGACGCCACGCTGGCCGCCGGCGGCAGCGTTGTCGGCGTGATCCCCGCTTCACTGATGAAGCTCGAGGTCGGCCACGCCGGTCTCAGCGAGCTGCATGTGGTGCAGACCATGCACGAGCGCAAGCAGATGATGGCCGAGCGCTCGCATGCCTTCATCGCCATGCCCGGCGGCATCGGCACCTTCGAAGAACTGTTTGAAGTCTGGACCTGGCGACACCTGGGCTACCACGACCGGCCGATCGGGCTGCTGGAGACCGACGGCTACTGGGCGCCGATGCTGCAGTTTCTGCAGCACGCGGTGACCGAGGGCTTCATGGGCGCCGACCAGATGGCCATGCTGCTGGTCGACGATCAGATCGAGCGCCTGCTCGATGCCCTGGCGGCACAGGCCGGAGATAGCAGCGACGACGACTTCGGTCGCATCTGAGCGCCAGCAAAACGGGGGCAAGTCTGGCGGCCTGCCCCGTTGATTTGAGTGCCCTGAACCGGCGCTCAGACCGCTGATTCGTCGGTCTCGCCGGTGCGGATGCGCACCACCTGCTCCACGGCGGATACAAAAATCTTGCCATCGCCGATCTTGCCGGTCTTGGCCGCCTTGACGATGGCCTCCAGGCAACGCTCGACATCGTCATCCTTGACCACCACCTCGAGCTTGACCTTGGGCAGAAAGTCGACCACGTATTCGGCACCCCGGTAGAGCTCGGTGTGGCCCTTCTGGCGGCCGAAACCCTTGACCTCGGTAACGGTCAGACCCGACACGCCGACATCGGCCAGGCTCTCACGAACCTCCTCGAGCTTGAAGGGCTTGATGATGGCGGTGATCTGTTTCATGCGTTACTCCGGAAGCGGCTGACAATTGACGCCAATTTAAGCATGGAACGCCGCGCGCCCGGGCCGGCGGCACAGGCGGGCGGTCAGACCCCGGCTTGCTGGTCCGGAATCAACGCCGCGTCGTCCAGCCAGGGCGTCGGCTCCGAGTCGCTGGGCGCGCGCCAATCGCCGCGCGGCGACAGCGAGCCACCGCTGCCCACCTTGGGTGAATTGGGCGCGCAGCTGCGCTTGAACTGGCTGCCACCAAAAAAGCGCTGCACAAAAATGCGCAGTGTGGCCTTGATCTGGGCGATGTCGTAGCCGCTCGCGCCGCCTTGCCCGGCACGCCAGGCATGGGCCGCCAGAAAGGCGATCTTGCGCGGCGAAAAGCCGAAGCGGATGGTGTGATAGAGATTGAAATCCTGCAGTTCGTAGGCTCCCACCGAGGCCTCGCTGCGCTGCAGCGTGTCGCCGCCGCTGGCATCCTGCGGCACCAGCTCGGGGCTGACCTCGGTGTCGAGCACACGTTCGAGCACATCACGCGCGGCCTCGCCGACCTGGTTGGTCTCGGCCACCCAGCGCACCAGGTAGCGGATCAAGGTCTTGGGCACGCTGGCGTTGACGTTGTAGTGCGCCATGTGGTCGCCCACGCCATAGGTGCACCAACCCAGCGCCAGCTCGCTGAGGTCGCCGGTGCCTACCACCATGCCACCATGGAAGTTGGCCAGCCGGAACAAGTGGCTGGTGCGTTCGCCAGCCTGCACGTTCTCGAAGGTGATGTCGTAGAGCGGCTGGCCGTTGGCAAACGGGTGGCCGATGTCCTTGAACATCTGCTCGCAGCTGGGCCGGATGTCGATCTCGTGCGCGCTGCAGCCCACCACCTGCATCAGCTCGCGGGCCTGCGCCAGCGTGCGGCTGCCGGTGGCATAACCCGGCATCGTGAAAGCCAGGATGTTGCGCCGCGGCAGGCCCAGGCGGTCCATCACGCGGGCGCAAACCAGCAGCGCGTGGGTTGAATCCAGCCCGCCTGAAACGCCGATCACCAGCCGGCTGATGCCGCTGGATTGCAGGCGCTGACTGAGCGCCTGCACCTGGATGTTGTAGACCTCCTCGCAGCGCTCGTCGCGTTGCGCCGGATCAGCCGGCACATAGGGAAATCTTGCCCAATCGCGGTTCAGTGGCAAGATGGTGTCGCGGTGGATACCGAGCTCGAAGCCGACACTGCGCCATCCAGTCAACTGCGCCGCATGCCGGCGCGCCGACTGGCCAAAGCTGGTCTGGCGCATGCGGTCATGCAGCAGCTTGCCGACATCCACATCGGCGCAGATCAGCTGTGATGCCATCTCGAATCGCGCCGACTCGGCCAGGATCGCGCCGTTCTCGGCGATCAAGGCCTGGCCGTCCCAGGCCATGTCGGTGCTCGACTCGCCGTGCCCGGCCGAGGCATACAGGTAGGCCGCCAGGCAGCGCGCCGACTGCTGGGCTACCAGCTCGCGCCGGTAGTTCGCCTTGCCCACAGTGGCGTTGGACGCCGACAGGTTGAGCAACAGCGTGGCGCCGGCCAGTGCAGCGAACGACGACGGCGGGATCGGCGTCCAGACGTCCTCGCAGATCTCGATATGCAGCGCCACACCGGGCAGGTCGTCGGCGCGAAAGATCAGCTGCGCGCCGAACGGCGCGTCCTGGCCGGCCAACCGCAGCTGGGTGACGCTGGCGTCGTCACCCGAGGCAAATTGCCTGGCTTCGTAGAACTCGCCGTAGTTCGGCAGATAGGTTTTGGGCACCACGCCCAGCAGCCTGCCGCGGTGCAGCACGGCGGCACAGTTGAACAAGCGGGCCTGCAAGCGCACCGGCAGCCCGACCACCAGCACCGGCGACAAGTCCTGGCTGGCCTCCAGCAGCCGCGCCAGCGCCTGCTCGCAGCCATCAAGCAAGGCGCTCTGGTGGAACAGGTCGTCGCAGCTGTAGGCCGACAGGCCAAGCTCTGGGAACAACACCACGGCGGCAGAGCGATCATGCGCCTGCTGCGCCAGTTGCAGGGTCTGGTCGGCGTTGAAGGCGGGATCGGCCACCTTGCAGCGTGGCACGGCAATCGCCACGCGCACGAAATCGTGGTTGTAGAGGTTCCAGAAGTTACGTTCTGCACTCATGCCGGCGCTCCAACGCCATGCGCCGGCGGACAGGCGCTGCGGCTGGCAGCCGGCATACTGACGCCGGCTGCGGTCATCGCGGTGTGAGGAGTGGGCATTTGGTGAGTGAGCAAACCTGGGACGAGCGCAAGTACAGCGAACAGTCAGCGGATGTTATCCGCGTCCACGCCGACCCGACCGCACTCGACGGCGCGGCCTGGAATGCCTTGTTGGCCAGCCAGCAGCGGCCCACGCCCTTCATGCGCTGGGAGTACTTTGCGGCGCTGCACAGTTCGGGCAGCGCGGTGGCGCGCACCGGCTGGCTGGCGCGATTTGTTACCGTGCACCGCGATGGCGAATTGGTGGCGGCCGCGCCGGCGTACCTGAAGAGCCATTCCTACGGCGAATATGTCTTTGATTGGGCCTGGGCCGATGCCTACCAGCGACACGGCCTGACCTACTACCCCAAGCTGCTGGTGGCGGTGCCTTTCACGCCGGTGCCGGGCAGCCGCCTGCTGGCGGCCGACACCGCCGCCCACGCCAGCTTGCTCGACGGCCTGGCCCAGCTTGCTGCGCAGGAACAGGCCTCGTCGATCCATTTGCTGTTCCATGACGAGGCCGACAGCCCTGCGCTGCAAGCCCGAGGCTGGCTGGCGCGCCAGGGCGTGCAGTTTCACTGGACGCGCGACCCTGCCGAGGCGCAGACCGACTTCAACGCCTTCCTGGCCAGCCTGCAGCGCGACAAACGCAAGAAAATCCTGCAGGAGCGCCGCCGTGTGGTTGAGGCCGGCATCGAGTTCACAACGCACGAAGGCACGGCCATCGACGCCGCGCTATGGCGCTTCTTCCACCACTGCTACACGCTGACTTACCGCGCCCATGGCTCGACACCCTACCTCAGCCTGGCCTTTTTTGAAGCCATGGCGCAGACCATGCCCGAGCATTGGCTGATGTTTGTGGCCCGCCGCGACGGCCAGCCCATCGGCGTCTCACTGCTGGTGATCGACCGCGCGCGCGGCGAGGCCTATGGCCGCTACTGGGGCGCCACCGACTATGTGCCCTGCCTGCACTTCGAGGCCTGCTACTACCAGCCGCTGCAGTGGTGCATGGCCCAGGGCATGCGGCGTTTTGAAGGTGGCGCGCAGGGCGAGCACAAGATGGCGCGCGGCCTGCTGCCGGTGGGCACACGCTCGGCGCACTGGTTGGCGCATCCGCAGTTCTCGCGCGCCGTGGCCGATTTCTTGTCGCGCGAGGGTCGGGGTGTGGCCGCCTATGTCAACGAACTGCACGAACACAGCCCGTTCAAGGCGGGAACTTGATCCGGCACAGACGCACTAGGGTTATCCCCAAGTCTCACGCCTAATCTGGCCTATGCTCGCAGGCCTGCCCCTGAAAGACCTGATCGGATGCCGATGGACAAGCACTACCTGACCCCGCTGTTCTCGCCTGGCTCGATCGTCGTCTTTGCCGGCGATCCAGACAAGCCCGACAGCCAGACCGCCCAGGCCCGCACGCTGCAGGCGAGCCTGCAAAGCGGCGGCTACCAGGGCGAGCTCACCTACCTGGACATCCACAGCACCGGCACCCTGGCCGATCTGGCGCAATCTAGAGCCGACCTGGCGCTGATCGCGCTGCCGGCCGACCAGATTGCCGCCGCGCTGGAGGTGGCAGGGCGCATCCGTTGCCGCGCCGCGCTGGTGTTGTCGTCGGGCCTGCCGGTGGCCTCCTGCGCTGGACTGGTGGCCATCGCCAAGCAGCATGGCGTGCACCTGCTGGGCCCCAACAGCCTGGGCTTCCAGCGGCCGCACCTGCAGCTCAATGCCAGCGCCGCCGGGCCACTGGCAGCGCCGGGCCCGCTGGCGCTGATCTCGCAGTCGGGCGCGCTGACGGTGTCGATCCTCGACTGGGCGCGCGAGAACAGCGTCGGCTTCTCGGCCGTGGTGTCGCTCGGCCCCAATACAGCGGTGGAACTGCCGCAGGCGCTGGACTTTCTGGCCAACGACGCCAGCACCAAGTCGATCCTGATCTACATGGAGGGCATCCGCCACGCGCGCCGCTTCATGAGCGCATTGCGCGCCGCCGCCTATGCCAAGCCGGTGGTGGTGATGAAATCCGGCCGCAAGCCTGCAGGCTCGAAAGCCGCACTCACCCACTCGGCGGCCATCGTTGGCAGCGACGATGTGTTTGAAGCCGCGCTGCGCCGCGCCGGCGCGGTCCGGGTGCGCTCCTTCACCCAGTTGTTCTCGGCCGCCAAGTGCCTGGCCTCGCGTTACCGGCCAGTGGGCAAACGGCTGGCCATCGTCACCAACGGCGGCGGCCCCGGCGTGCTGGCGGCTGACTGGGCCAACGAGATCGGCCTCGACGTGGCCACGCTGACCGACGCCAGCCGCGCCCATCTGGCGTCCGAGCTCGCCGACAGCGCGCTGCTGCAATCGCTGATCGACCTTGGCGAGGACGCGCTGCCCGAGCACTACGTCGCCGCACTGAAGGCCTGCGGCCAGGACAGCGCCACCGACGGCATCCTGGCCATCTACTCGCCCAAACCCGACACCGACCCGCTGACAATGGCCCGCAGCATCAGTGAGGTCTTCCGCCTCAGCGGCAAGCCGGTGCTGGCCTGCTGGATGGGTGATGCCAGCGTGCGTGAGGCCCGCACGCTGCTCAACAACGCCGGCATCCCGAGCTTTCGCACGCCCGAGGCCGCGGTGGATGCCTTTGGCAACATCGCCAGCTTCTACCAGAACCAGCAGTTGCTGCAGCAAACGCCGCCACCGCTGACCAACCTGGCCAAGCCCGATACCGAAGGCGCGCGGCTGCTGATCGAGGCCGTGCTGGCCGAGCGCCGCAAGGTGCTGACCGAGATGGAATCCAAGGCGCTGCTGGCAGCCTTTCACATCCCGGTGACACGCACCATGCTGGCGCGCAGCGCCAACGAGGCGATGCTGATCTCGGCCCAGCTGGGCTATCCGGTGGCGCTGAAGATTGACTCGCCCGACATCAGCCACAAGAGCGATGTGCAGGGTGTGGCGCTCAATGTGATGACTGCCACCCAGGTGCGCGACACCTACAACGACATGCTGGCGGCGGTCAAGCGCGCGCTGCCGGCGGCGCAGATCAACGGCGTGACGATCCAGCCGATGTCGGGCAAACGCCAAGGCCGCGAGATCTACATCGGCCTCAGTACGGACGACCCGTTTGGCCCGGTCATCACCTTTGGCGCTGGCGGCACCATGATCGAGCTGATCAATGACCGCGCGATGGAACTGCCACCGCTCAACCAGTTTCTGGCGCGCCGGCTGATCGAGCGCTCACGCGTGTCGCAGATGCTGGCTGAATGGCGCGGCACACCTGCTGCCGACCTGGACGCGGTCGAGCAGATTCTGCTGCGCGTCTCGGAGATGGTCTGCGCGCTGCCGCAGCTGCGCGAGATGGACATCAACCCGGTCATCGTCGACGAACACGGCGCGGTGGCGGTGGATGCGCGGGTGGTGATTGCCCATTCGCCGAGCACGCTGCACGGCAATGGCGATTACAGCCACCTCGCCATCCTGCCCTACCCCAGCGCCTACCAGCGCGAATGGCCGATGAAAGGCGGTGGCCTCTACACCACGCGGCCGATCCAGCCCGACGACGCCGACATGCTGCAGGCCTTTGTGCGCGGCCTGTCGCAAGAGAGCCGCTATTACCGCTTTGCCAGTGCCATGCCCGAGTTGCCGGCGCGCATGTTGGCGCGCTACACGCTGATCGATTACGACCGTGAAATGGCGCTGGTGGCCGTGCACCGCCAGCGCGAAGCCGGCCCTGATGGCAGCTTCAGCGAGACCGAGCAGATCATCGGCGTCTCGCGCTACATCACCAATCCCGACCAGACCAGTTGCGAGTTCTCGTTGGTAGTGGCCGACGCGTACAAGGGCCAGGGCCTGGGTTCGCGGCTGATGCTGTCGATCATGGAATTCGCCCGCGCCAAGGGCTTGACCGAGATCGACGGCCTGGTGCTGAGCAACAACAGCAACATGCTGCGTCTGATGAGCAGCCTGGGCTTCAGCCTGCGCGTCTTTGCCGAAGACCCCGACTTCCGGCTGGTGACCAAGGCGCTGTAGGGGCAGTCGCCGCAGCCTGCGTTGGCGGCGGCGCAAAGCGCTTCAGGGCTTGACCTGCATGGCCTCGAAATTGGCGATGCCGGTGATGATCTCCTGGTGCGCGCCCTCGGGGCCGGTCCAGCCGGTGACCTTGACCCATTTGCCTTCTTCCAGGTCCTTGTAGTGCTCGAAGAAGTGCTGGATGGTCTTGATGCGCAGCGGATTCATGTCCTCTGGTTTCTGCCAGTGGGTGTAGATCGACAACACCTTGTCGATCGGTACCGCCAGCAGCTTGTTGTCGCCACCGGCCTCGTCTTCCATCTTCATCATGCCCACCGCGCGGCAGGCCACCACCACACCGGAAATTAGTGGCACCGGCGTGATCACCAGCACGTCCACCGGGTCACCGTCGTCGGACAAGGTGTTGGGGATGTAGCCGTAGTTGCAGGGGTAGTGCATCGAGGTGCTCATGAACCGGTCGACGAAGAGCGCGCCGGTCTCATGGTCGACCTCGTATTTGATCGGGTCGGCATTCATCGGAATCTCGATGATGACGTTGAATTCATGCGGCGCCTTGGCGCCCGGCGTGACGTTGTGCAGGCTCATGGGTGGGCTCGATAGCGGGGGAAACCCGCATTCTACGGACGCTGCTTGCCGCCGCCTGACATGCCGCCGACTGACGTATCGCGCCGATTTGCGCTACCGCAGGAAAACACCGTCGCGGCCGTGCCCGCACATCACCTACATTGCTGCGGCGACCCCTGCCTGGGCCATAAGTTCCATCGGTGGGTGTCAACATCGCATCGCATTGCATTTCAATTCAACGGGCTTGACTGAGGAAGGGGATACCTTGATATCGACCAACATGGCGCTCTACATGGCGCTGGCTTGCGGCCTAGCGGCTGTGCTTTACGGCTTTGTGCAACGCAGCTGGATCATTGGCCAGGACGCCGGCAACGCCCGCATGCAAGAGATTGCCGGCGCGATCCAACAAGGGGCAGCGGCCTACCTGGCGCGCCAATACAAGACCATCGCCATCGTCGGCGTGGTGCTGGCGGTGCTGATCGGCGTCTTTCTCGACGGCACCTCGGCAGTGGGCTTTGTGCTGGGCGCGGTGTTGTCGGGCGCTTGTGGCTTCATCGGCATGAACGTCTCGGTCAAGGCCAATGTGCGCACCGCGCAGGCGGCCACCCGGGGCATCGGCCCGGCGTTGGACGTCGCCTTCAAGGGCGGCGCGATCACCGGCATGCTGGTGGTCGGTCTGGGCCTGCTGGGCGTGGGCATCTTTTTCTTGTTCCTCACCGGCAACGGCAACATGACGCCCGACAAGAGCCTGGCCTCGGTGCTCAAGCCGCTGCTGGGCTTTGCCTTCGGCTCCAGCCTGATCTCGATCTTCGCGCGGCTGGGCGGCGGCATCTTCACCAAGGGCGCCGATGTGGGCGCTGACCTGGTGGGCAAGGTCGAAGCCGGCATCCCCGAGGACGACCCGCGCAACCCGGCGGTGATCGCCGACAACGTGGGCGACAACGTCGGCGACTGCGCCGGCATGGCGGCCGACCTGTTCGAGACCTATGCGGTGACGCTGATCGCCACCATGGCGCTGGGCGCGCTGATAGTCACGGCCGCGCCGATGGCTTCGGTGATTTACCCGCTGCTGCTGGGCGGGGTATCGATCATCGCGTCGATCATCGGCTGCTACTTCGTCAAGGCCAGCCCCGGCATGAAGAACGTGATGCCGGCGCTGTACAAGGGCCTGGCGGTGGCCGGCCTGCTGTCGCTGGCGGCCTTCTTCTTCGTCACCAAGGCGGTGATGCCCGACGACGCGCTGGGCGCCAACAC
>JBBQJN010000077.1:0-13713 GCA_038325945.1 Burkholderiales bacterium
CACCAGCCCAGTGGGCGGGCCCTTGAAGGTCTTGACATAGGCCACCGGCACGCGGATGTCCTCCAGCCGGGCGGCCTTCAGCGGCTTGAAGCTGAAGACGTTGCCGATCAGGCTGGCCGTCATGTTGGCGATCGAGCCTTCTTCGAACAGGATGATGTCGTAGGCCACCCAGGCGAAAAATTGACCCGGGGTGCCTGGCACCGGCTCCACCTTGTAGGCCTTGGCGCGGTAGCTGTCGCAGGCGGTCAGGCGGTCGGTCCACACCACTGTCCAGGTGGCGGTGCTCGATTCACCAGCCACCGCGGCGGCGGCCTCGATCGGGTCCACGCCATCCTGCGGCGTGATGCGAAACAGGCACAGCGTGTCGGTCTCCTTGGGCACGTAGTCACCGTCCCAATAACCCATCTGGCGGTACTTCAGCACGCCGGCGCTGTAGCGCTTCTTCTTGTCGGTGATCTGGTCTTGGCCCGGGTCGGTCAGGGCGGCAGCGTCGGTGGGCATGTTCATCGTGGGCTCCTGGTGGGGGTGTGAACGCACTCTAGGCAAGATCACTGATAAGTAAAAGTCAGATATATTTCATTAACACATAAGCTTTTACTTAATCATGAACATCACCTTCCGCCAGCTGCGGGTGTTTACCGAGGTGGCCCGCCTGGGTAGCGCGTTACGTGCGGCCGAGTTTTTGCACCTCACGCCGCCAGCGGTATCGATGCAGATCAAGGAGCTGGAGGGCCAGGTCGGCCTGCCGCTGTTCGACCGCTCGGGCCGGCGTCTGTCGCTGTCGACCTCTGGTGAGTACTTTCTGGTCTACGCCCGGCGCCTGCTTGGCACGCTGAAGGAGGCCGACGACGCGATGGCGCGCTTCAAGCGTGTCGAATCAGGCCAGCTGACCATCGGCATGGTGAGCTCAGCCAAGTACTTCTTGCCGCATTTGCTGGCTGCCTTCCACACCGAGCACCCGGCCGTCGAGGTGCGGCTACGGCTGGGCAATCGCGAGCAACTGGCCGCCTGGATGCGCATCAACGAGGTTGACCTGTCGATCATGGGCCGGCCACCCAAGGACTTTCCCAACCGCGCCGAGCCCTTTGCGGCGCATCCCCATGTGCTGGTCACCGCGCCCAACCACCCCTTCACGCTGGGCGAAAGCGTGCCGGCTTCGGCTTTGGCGCGCGAGCCCTTCATCGTGCGCGAGCCGGGTTCAGGCACCCGTGCGGCGCTGGAGGAGTACCTCGACCGCCACCACCTGCAGCCGGTGTTCGTGATGGAGATGGACAGCACCGAGGCCATCAAGCAAGCGGTGATGGCCGGCCTGGGCGTGAGCCTGATCTCGCTGCACACCATCGGCCTGGAATGGCGCAACGGCCTGATTGCCGCGCCAGCAGTTGAAGGCCTGCCGCTGATGCGGCGCTGGCATGTGGTGAACACCGCCGCCAAGCTCTTGTCGCCTGCGGCCGAGGCGCTGCGCTACTTTGTGCTCGAGCGCGGCGAAGCCCATTTGGCGGCGATGTTTGCCGAGCATGGCCCACTCGCCTGATCTCGACCGTGCCGGCGCCGCAGAGCCCAACTCGCTTGCCACCGCCTTGCAAACGCAACATGCGTTGAACGGCGATTCGCCTTGCTTAGCCGGCCAGTCTTCGCCCGGTTCACGCGACCCACTGCAGCCGCTGCGTCACGCGCCATGCGGCGCGTGATCGGGTGCGTCGCGCCACGTCACTGCGCTCAATCGGGCGCCGACGGTATCGATCATCTGCATCACCACCGGCGGCACATAGACCACGGCCGAGGCCGCCGAACGGCCCATCGCGCCGCTCTGCCCGCGTGTCACCACCACCAGCCTGACGCCCTGCTGCAAGGCCTGCTCGCAGAACTGTTCAACCGACTCGCCAGGCCGTAGCAGCCTAGGTCTTCTTCGCTGATCTTCAGCAACTGGCTGCGTGACAGCATCCCGTCGAGCAGCAAGCGCCAATGTGCCAGGTTGGGCTCGATGTGCAGCCGCACATTCGGGTCGTAGCTGATCAAGGTGCTGTCGGGCGTGCGTTGCACCAGCGCCCGCAGCGTGCTGGCGATCGGCTCGACAACGGTAGAGAACGAGCCCAGGTGCACCGCCGTCAGCCCGGCGGGCAGGCGATCCAGCGCCTCCACGCCAAGCTGCCGGTCAGCGCCACCGTGGCCGTAGAAGGCATACGAAGGCAGACCCTGCGCGTCGATGCCCACCAGGCCCAGCGTGGTCGGCGCATCGACCCGGGTCACCGTGCCGGTGTCGACGCCATCGTCGTGCAAGGCTCGCATCAGCCGCTCGCCGAGAAAATCGCGCGACCGCGAGGCCAAGAAGCTCACCGGCTGCGCCATGCGGGCCAGCCCCAGCGCCACATTGAACGGCGAGCCGCCCACCCGCGCATCCAGCGCCATGCCGCTGGGCGTGTCGCCGCTGCCGAAGACATCCATCCAGGCCTCGCCACAGACCATGATCATGGCTGGACCGCCGTCGAAAAAGCGTGTTTTGCAGCGTATCTTGCAGCGCATCTGGCAGCGTGTTTGACATTTGGACTCCTCAATGCCCGCCGCCGCAGCGGCAATCGGCCTGCTGTCGATATTCTCTGGGCGTCATGCCCTTGATCTCGCGAAACAGGCGGTTGAAAATGGCGACGTCCTGAAACCCCACGTCGGCGCATGGGGGGGTCGGCGCCCGACTGCAAACTGAACGACACTCGACCGCCAGCTTGCTTGCCAACCCATCCGCCATCGCCCCTGGCCAACCCGCAGGACCACAGGAGACACGCATGCCCCAGCTTCATGTCAATGGTCGATTGCAGCAGCACGACGCCGAGCCCGATACGCCGCTGTTGTGGGTGCTGCGTGAACAGCTTGGCCTGACCGGCACCAAGTACGGCTGCGGCGTTGCCCAGTGCGGCGCCTGCACCGTGCACCTGGACGGCGCGCCAGTGCGCAGCTGCATGTTGCCGGTGTCAGCCGTGCAGCCGGGGCAGAAGATCACCACCATCGAGGCGCTGTCGGGTGATGGCCTGAGCCATGCGTTGCAGAAGGCCTGGGTTGCGCTGGACGTGCCGCAGTGCGGCTACTGCCAGAGCGGCATGCTGATGGCCGCCGCCGCGCTGCTGAGGGACAAGCCCAAGCCCAGCGATGCCGACATCGACGAGGCGATGACCAATATCTGCCGCTGCGGCACCTACAACCGCGTGCGCGCCGGGATCAAGCAAGCCGCCGGCATCGAGCAGGCCGCCAGCACCGCCGTGATTCACCTGACCAGGAGCCGCGCATGATCAGTACTGTCAACCGCCGCCAGTTCCTCGGCACCGCGGTGGCTGCCTCGGCCGCCTCGGCCGCCGCCGGCGCCTTTGTGCTGGGCTTCCCGACGCAGGCCGCAGCGCAGGGTGCAGCGGCCGAGATCACCGCCTGGGTGGTGGTGAAACCCGACGAGACCGTGCTGATCCGCATCGCACGCAGCGAAATGGGCCAGGGCACGCTCACCGGCCTGGCGCAATTGGTGGCCGAAGAGCTGGCCTGCGACTGGACCCGCGTCACCACTGAATATCCGACGCCGGGGCAGAACCTGGCCCGCGCGCGTGTCTGGGGCAACTTCTCCACCGGCGGCAGCCGCGGCATCCGCGAATCGCAGCAGTATGTGCGCGAGGGCGGCGCACGGGCGCGGCTGATGCTGGTGCAGGCCGCCGCCGACGGCTGGGGTGTGCCGGCGGCCGACTGCCAGGTCGCCAAGGGCGTGATCACGCACCTGGCGTCGAACCGCCGCACCACTTACGGCGCGGTGGCCGGCGCGGCGGCCAAGCTGGAGCCGCCGAAGACAGTGGCGCTGAAGGACCCGAAGGACTGGAACCTGGCCGGCCAGCGGCTGGCGCGGCTGGATACGGTGGACAAGGTCAATGGCCGCCAGGTCTACGGCGCCGATCTCAAGCTGCCCGGCATGTTGCACGCCGCCATCGCCGCCTGCCCGGTGTTTGGCGGCAAGCTCAAAGCCTTTGACGCCGCCAAGGTGACGGCCATGCCCGGCGTGAAGAAGGTGGTGGCGGTGGGCGACAACGCGGTGGCGGTGGTTGCCGATACCTGGTGGCGGGCCAAGAAGGCGCTGGACGCGCTGCAGCCTGAATGGGACCGCGGCGCCAACGCCGGTGTGCAACAGGCGCAGATTGACGCCTTGCTGGCCGAGGGCCTGAACGCCGCACAAGCAGTGGACGGCAATGTGCACGGCGACGTGGCAGCGGCACTGGCCGGCGCCGCGCGCCGCGTCGAGGCGGTGTACGGCTACCCGTACCAGAACCACGCCACCATGGAGCCGATGAACGCCACCGCCAAGTGGACGGCCGAGCGCTGCGAGGTCTGGACGCCGACGCAAAACGGCGAAGGCGCGCTGGCCGCCACCGCCGCTGCTGCCGGGCTGCCGCCAGCGCAGTGCGAGGTCTACAAGCTGCACCTGGGTGGTGGCTTTGGCCGCCGCGGCGCGGTGCACGATTGGGTGCGCCAGGCGGTAATGATCGCCAAAGAGCTGCCGGGCACGCCGGTCAAGCTGCTTTGGTCGCGCGAGGAGGACATGACGCAGGGCCAGTACCACCCGATCACCCAGTGCAAGCTGAGCGCCGGGCTGGACGCGCAAGGCCGCATCACCGCGCTGGACATGCGCATCAGCGGCCAGAGCATCCTGCAGGCGCTGTTTCCGAACAACGTGCGCGACGGCCGCGACCCGGTGGTCTTTCAGGGCCTCAACGCCGGTGGCGGCGAGGCGATGATCGGTTACGGCTTCCCGGCCCTGCGCATCACACATGCCATGCGCAACCCGCATGTGCCGCCGGGTTTCTGGCGCGGTGTCAACCTGAACCAGAACACGATCTACCTGGAGTGCTTTCTCGACGAAGTGGCGCATGCCAGCGGGCAAGATCCGCTGGCGCTGCGCCGCGCGCTGATGAAGGACTACCCCAAGCACCGGGCGGTGCTTGATGCGGTGGCCGCGCGCGTGGGCTGGGGCCAACCGGCGCCTGATGTGAAGGGCCAGAAGATCTTTCGCGGCCTGGCGCAGACGCATGGCTTCGGCAGCTATGTGGCGGCCTGTGCCGAGGTCTCGGTCAGCGCCGATGGGCAACTGAAGGTGCACCGCATCGTGGCCGCCACCGATTGCGGCCACGCCGTCAACCCGCAGCAGATCGAGGCCCAGGTCGAAGGCAGCTTTGTCTACGGGCTCAGCGCCGCGCTGTTCGGTGAAATCACCGTGAAGGACGGCGCCATCGTGCAGACCAACTTCGACAGCTACCCGATGATGCGGCTGGCCGAGATGCCCAAGGTTGAGACCATCGTGATGGCGTCGGGTGGCTTCTGGGGCGGCGTGGGCGAGCCCACCATCGCGGTGGCAGCGCCAGCGGTGCTGAACGCCATCTTCGCCGCCACCGGCAAGCGCATCCGCACGCTGCCGCTGAGCCGGCACAGCCTGCGTGCCTGAGCCGGGCAGCCTGATGCTGGCCGCCGCGCTGCTGGCGGGTGGCGCGGCGCCGGTTGGCGACCCACAGCGCGGCGCCGAGATCGTGCGCAGCCGCAGCAGCGGCCTGTGTGTTCTGTGCCATGCGCTGCCCGGCGTGCCGGCGGAGCATGCGGGCACGCTGGGGCCGGATCTGGCCGGTGTCGGTGCGCGTTACTCAAGCGACCAGCTGCGTGCAAGGCTGGTAGCGCCGGAGCGCTTCAACCCCGACACCCTCATGCCTTCGGCGACGCGGCGCGACGGCTTCACAAGGGTGGCGCCCGGGCGCGCCAGCCAGCCCTTGCTGAGCGCGCAGCAACTGGAAGATGTGCTCAGCCACTTGGAAACGCTGAAGTGAGAAGTTCCCGCCGCAACACCGCGATCGCGCTATTGGCCGTGGTCATCGCGCCTGCGCTGCGCGCCGCCGAGCCAACGCTGGCAGCCGCCATCCAGGCCTGGGCGGGTGGCGCGATGCCGCGCGAAGGCCGCGTCACGCTGCAGATCGCCGAGCTGGTGGAAAACGGCAACGCGGTGCCGGTGACGGTGCGGGTCGACAGCCCGATGTCGGCCGCAGCGCATGTGACCGAGATCGCCTTGTTCAATCAACGCAACCCGCAGCGCGAGGTGGCGCGCTTCCACCTCGGCCCGCACAACGGCCGCGCCGAGGTCTCAACCCGCATCCGCCTGGCCACCAGCCAGCGCCTGGTGGCACTGGCGCGGCTGAGCGATGGCAGCGTCTGGCAGCATCAGGTGGACGTGCTGGTAACACTGGCCGCCTGCATCGAAACCTGAAAACACCACATGGCCACCCGCGCCCTGATCCACCTGCCGAGCCCGGCACCACGCGGCAGCGTGATCGAGATCCGCTGCACGCTGCAGCACCCCATGGAGACCGGCCACCGACGTGACGGCAACGGCAGGCTGCAGCCGCGCGACATCGCCAGCCGCTTCGAGTGCCGGCTGGATGGCAGCCTGATGTTCGCCGCCGACCTGTACCCTGCCGTCGCGGCCAACCCCTACCTGGCCTTTGCGCTGCGCGCCGACCGCGCCGGCAGCCTGGTTTTCAGCTGGACAGGCGACGGCGGCTTCCGCCACCAGGAGACGCGGCCGCTGGTGCTGGCATGAACCGGCAAGGCCTGAGGCTGGTGACGCTGGTGGCTTTGTTGGCGCTGACGGGGCTGGCGGGGCTGACCTTGTCATTGGCCAACGCGGCCCTGGCGCAGGACGCACGCCGCCCCGGCTGGACCTTCATGAGCCCGGCGCTGCAGACCTTGCAATTCGACCTGAGCCAGCACCCAGGCCAGTTGGCGGTGGCCGAAGGCGAGGCGCTGTGGTTACGCATCGCCGCCAACGGCCGGCGCTGCGCCGATTGCCACGCCAAGGTGCCGGCGGTCGCGGCGCGCTACCCCCGAGCCGTCGACGGCCGGCCGTTGACGCTGGCCGCGCGCATCAACGCCTGCCGCACCCAGCATCTGGGCCAGCCGACTGAGGACGTCGACGGCCCCGCCGTGCTGGCGCTGCAGGCCCTGGTGGCCCAGCGCAGTATCGGCCAGCCGGTAACACCCGACCCGGCGCTGCAGCCCTGGGCGGCGCGTGGCGAAGCACTGTGGCGCCAACGCTTCGGCCAGCTCAACCTGGCCTGCGCCCAGTGCCACGATCAGCATGCCGGCCAGCGCCTGGGCGGCGCCGCCATACCCCAGGCCCACCCCACAGGCTACCCGGCCTATCGCCTGGAGTGGCAGGGCCCGGGCTCACTGCAACGCCGGCTGCGCGGCTGCCTGGTCGGCGTGCGCGCCGAGCCCTTTGCATCGGGCGCCGATGAATGGCTGGCGCTGGAGAGCTGGCTGATGCAGCGCGCAGCGGGCTTGCCCTGGGAGGGTGTGGCGCTGCGCCCTTGATCGGCACGAGCATCACCATGATCGAGTGTTGTTGTAGGCACCTGCGGGCCGAACATGCGTTGACGGGCACCCCGGCCGCCACGAAGGGCCTGGTGATCGCGTTCGTGCACCAAGGACTCGATACGCTGACTCAGGCTCGCGATGATGCGACGCGCAAAGCGCGGGCCGCGCTCGGCGCTGCTGCGACCTGCGCCGCAACGGCGAGCACGGCAGTCGGCAGTCGTCAGTCGGCAGTCGGCGGTAGACGGAAGGCGGTAGGCAGGCGACAGGCAGGCGGCAGGCAGTGCAAAGCGGTGTGCCAGCGCGAGCTCATCGCGCCGCCCCGCTGCGCGACGCGGCCATGCGCCAGGCCAGCACCGCGATCACCGCCCAGACGAGCGTGCGCAAGGCCATTGCCCCCGCGGTGCGGGCCTCGTACGCGCCACCGGTCAAGACATGGACTCCGAAGGTCGCGAAGACCACGGCCGTGGCCGCCACGATGCCGATGGCCAGCCACGCCGCCCAGCGCCGCTGCAGCCACAGCCCCACGCCCGCCACGACATAGGCGAAACCGGCGAGAAAATTGAACCAGACGACGAAGGGCACGAAGCTGCCTGCGGCCGTACGCGCCGTGCCGTCGCCAAACAGCACCGCGCCGCCCTCCTTGAGCGTGAGTGCTCCGAAGACGATGGCCACGGCCGCGATCACCCAGGTCAATACGGGTCGCCTCGACGGGCTGCTCTGCATGCCGAACTCCTCTGAATTGCGAGCAAGCCAAACGGTTGGTTGACGGGCCTGCACGGCGTGGACAAGTTGGCGTATATTAGCAAGTAATCAATTACTTGCCAACACAGCACAGAAGTCCTGACATGCAAACCAGACTGCCTACCCAGGAGCGCCAGGTTGAAATCGCGGCTGCCGCCATGCGGCTGGCGGGCGCGTTCAGCCCGGCCTTGATCACCACTGCACAGATCGCCGAGGAAGTCGGCATCAGCCAAGGCGCAGTGTTCAGGCACTTCGCTAGCAAAGATGCGGTCTGGCACGCCGCCATGGTGTGGGTGCGTACCGAGCTTCTGGGCGCAGTCGAGGCTGCGGCCAAGGCAGAAGCCTCGCCGCTGGAGGCCTTGCGCGCCATCTTCAAGGCCCATGTCGAGTTTGTCGCGGCGCACCCCGGTGTGCCGCGTTTCATCTTCCACGAAATGCAGTCACCGAAAGACTCACCGGTGAAGCGCGAGGTGCGCACGCTGCTGGGCACCTACCGCGAGATGCTGCTGGCGCTGCTGGACAAAGCTGCGCAAGGCGGCGCGCTGCGTGCTGCGCTGGATCCCGATGCGGCAGCCACCTTGTTTGTAGGCGCCGTACAGGGCTTGATCATGCAGTCGATGGCGGCGGGCCGGGCCAATCTGCTGACGACGCAAGCCGACGCCGTGTTCACCATCTATCTGCAAGGCATCTGTGTCGGCGGGGGTACGAAGTGAAAATCAACAAGACACTGACGCAGCGCTTCGGGCTGGGTGCACTCGCTTTGCTGCTGGTGGCTGCGCTGGCCTTCGTGATGACGCGCACCGGGCCGCTGGCGCCCGTACGCGTGAGCGTGCACCAGGTGGCCGAGGGCACGCTGACGCCGTCGCTGTTCGGCATCGGCACGGTCGAGGCGCGTCGCAGCTACCTCATCGGCCCCACCGTGCCCGGCCGTGTGCTGCGCCTGCTGGTGGACGTGGGCGATACGGTGAAGCCCGGCCAGTTGCTGGCCGAGATGGACCCGGTGGATCTGGATGAGCGCTTGCATGCGCTCGATGCCTCCATCGCCCGTGCGCGCAGCACTGGCGCCGCCGCGCAGGCGCAACACAAGGACATGCTGGCGCGGCGCGAGGTGGCAGCGGCCAATGCGCGCCGCTATATCGAGTTGGGCGAGAAAGGCTTCATCAGCAGCGGCGTTGTCGAAGGCAAACAGCAGGAACAGACCTCGGCCGATGCGGCGGTGAGTTCAGCGCTGGCCAATATCGCCGCCGCCGGCGCCGATCTGCGCCGGGTCGATGCCGAGCACGCCGCACTGCGCCAGCAACGCAGCGCAGTGCGCTTGACGGCCCCCGTCGCAGGTGTGGTGACGAGCCGCGATGCCGAGCCCGGCTCAACCGTGGTCGCCGGCCAGGCCGTGGTCAAGCTGATCGACCCTGCCTCGCTGTGGATCAGGGTGCGCTTCGACCAGGGCCGTTCCACCGGGCTGGCGGCAGGCTTGCCAGCACAGACGGTGCTGCGCTCCAGCCCGCGCCAGCCGCTGGCCGGCACGGTGGCGCGCATCGAGGTGGTCAGCGACAGCGTGACCGAAGAGCGCATCGCCATGGTGGCGTTTGAGCCTGCTGCGGCGCAGCCGGCTACGCGCGGTGCCAGCCTGTCCGTGGGTGAACTCGCCGAAGTGACGGTGACGCTGCCCACCACGGCAAGAGCGCCCCTGTTGCCCAACGCCGCAGTCAAGCATCTGGGCAAGCAGACCGGTGTGTGGCGTCTGGCGGGCGGCGACTTGCAGTTTGTGCCCGTGCGCACCGGCGCCACCAGCCTGGACGGCCAGGTGCAAGTGCTCGAGGGCTTGAAGGCGGGCGATACGGTGATCGAGTTCAGCGAGAAAGAGTTGAAGGCCGACAGCCGGATCAAGGTCGTCGATAGCCTGGTGGGCGGCAAGCCATGATCAGCCTCGCCGGGCGCGATGTGCTGCATTCGTGGAGCAAATTCGTGCTCACCGGCATCGGCCTGGGGCTTCTCATCGGCGTGACGCTGACCATGGCCGGTGTTTACCGCGGCATGGTTGACGACGCCAAGGCGCTGCTGGCCAACAGCGGTGCCGACCTGTGGGTGGTGCAGCAGGATACGCAAGGCCCTTATGCCGAAGCGTCGAGCTTGCGCGACGACGTGGTGCGCAGCATGCTCGCGCTGCCCGGCGTGGCGCGCGCGGCCAACGTCACCTACCTGACGATGCAGGTGCGGCGCGGTCCGGCCGAGCTGGGAGAAGGCGATGTGCGCGCCATGATCGTCGGCTTCGAGCCCGGCCAGCCCGGTGAGCCGCCCTATCTGCTGGCAGGCCGCCACATCACGCGCAGCCACTACGAGGCCGTGGCCGACCTGAAGACCGGCTTCAAGCTGGGCGAGCACATCCGCATCCGGCGCCAGGCCTACACCGTGGTGGGGCTGACGCAGCGCATGGTGTCGTCGGGCGGCGACCCGATGGTCTTCATCCCGCTCAAGGATGCGCAGGAGGCGCAGTTCTTGAAGGACAACGACGCCATCGTCAACGACCGCGCACGCACGGCGGCCAACCCGCAATTCAACCGACCCGGTGTGCCGGGTCTGCTTGAGGCGGTACAGGCCTCGCAGGCCAACAACCGCAACGTGAATGCGGTGCTCGTCCAGGTGCAGCCGGGTTGGTCGGCCGAACAGGTGGCCGCGCCGATTCGCCGTTGGAAGCACCTTGAGGCCTATACGCAAGCGCAGATGGAAGAGATCCTGGTGGTCAAGCTGATCGCCACTGCGGCGCGGCAGATCTTCATGTTCCTCGTCATCCTGGCCATCGTCAGCGCTGCCATCGTGGCCTTCATCATCTACACCATGACGCTGGGCAAGATCCGCGAAATCGCGGTGCTCAAGCTGATCGGCACACGCAATGCCACCATCGCAGGGATGATCCTGCAGCAGGCGCTGGGCCTGGGGCTGATCGGCTTCATCGTTGGCAAGGTTTCGGCCACGATCTGGGCGCCGATCTTCCCGAAGTTCGTGCTGCTGCTCACGGGCGATGCCGTCACCGGCCTGATCGCCGTGATGGTGATCTGCGCGCTGGCCAGCACACTGGCCATTCGTGCGGCGCTGAAGGTCGACCCGGCCGAAGCGATCGGAGGCTAGGATGAATCTGCCCCAAGCTCACTTGGTTCGCGGCCCTTTGACCCCGAAGGGGCCACTTCGTGGCACTTGGGCGCGTCAGTGCCTGCTGGCAACCGGGCGACACTGACATGACACAAGCCGGCATCCGCATCGAAGGCCTGCGCAAGGTCTACGGCAAGGGCGACACCGCCGTCGAGGCGCTGAAAGACGTCAACATGGTCGTCGCACCCGGCGAGGTCATCGGCCTCATCGGCCCTTCGGGATCGGGCAAGAGCACCTTGCTGAAGTGTCTGGGCGCGGTGATCGAGCCCACCTCGGGCCGCATGATCCTGGGCGGCGAAACGATTTACGACGACGGCTGGAAGACCCCCGATCTGCGTGCGCTGCGGCGTGATCGCATCGGCTTCGTCTTCCAGGCGCCGTATCTGATTCCGTTTCTAGACGTCACCGACAACATTGCACTGTTGCCCATGCTCTCGGGCCATCCGAACCGCGAAGCCCGTGCGCGTGCGCTCGACCTGCTGAAGGCACTTGACGTCGGCCACCGCGCCAAGGCCCAGCCTTCGGAGCTATCGGGCGGTGAGCAGCAGCGTGTGTCGATCGCCCGCGCGCTGGCCAACAAGCCGCCGGTGATCCTGGCCGACGAACCCACCGCGCCATTGGACAGCGAACGTGCGCTGGCCGTCATGCGCATCCTCAACCAGATGGCCACGCAGTACCACACGGCGATCATTGTCGTTACCCACGACGAGAAGATCATTCCCACCTTCAAGCGCATTTACCACATCCGCGACGGCAAGACCGAAGAGGAAGCGGGTGAAGGGCGCAGCATCGAATGAACCGGCGCAGTTGGACGCGCCCGAGTGTGCTGCAATGCGGTGCGCCAGCAAGGCGCGACGACGCTGCGGGCTCATGCCAGCGAGGACGAGCAACGCCGCTGGCGTGCCGTAGCGCAGCTCAATCGGGTGTGTAGCGCTCTCACCCAAAGGGTGAACGTGGTCGTGAGTACAAAATTGAGCGGTCATGCGGTGTGGCCAGCGGTTTCAAGCGGTCAACTGCGGAATCTAGGTTCAACGACGGATCAGCCCCTTTTCAGGGTCAACGCGGGCCCGTCCCAAAGCCCGACAGGCTGCTAGGGCCTGCCCGCGGCAGCGTCAATTCGATGTGTGACACGTGCAGCGGTGCGTTGCCAGGCCCACCCGCTGTTGAGCGGCAGGCGATCAGCGCGGCGCCATGCGGATCGCGCCGTCCAGCCGCACGCACTGGCCATTGAAGTAGCTGTTGCGGGCCATCTCCATCGCCAGGCTGGCGAATTCCTCGGGCTTGCCCAGGCGTTTGGGAAACGGCACCGACGCGCTCAGGCTGTCCAGCACGTTCTGCTTCGCGCCCAGCATCAGCGGCGTGGCGAAGATGCCGGGCATGATCGAGTTGACCCGGATGCCCAGGTCGGACAGGTCACGCGCCATCGGCAGCACCAGGCCGTTGACGCCCGCCTTGGCCGACGCATAGATGATCTGGCCGATCTGCCCGTCCTGCGCCGCAACCGACGCGGTCAGGATGATGGCGCCGCGCTCGCCATCTTCTTGCGCCTCAAGCGTGGCCATGCCCTCGGCCGAGAGCGACGCCAGCCGGTAACTGGCCACCAGGATGCCCTGCACGCCGTACTCGAAATCGGCGGTCGGCAGGCGCTTGAGCTTGCCCTCTTCCTTCTGGAATGCCAGGGTCTTGCCGCGGCGCGAGGTCATTGCGCAGTGCACCAGCACCCGCTCCTGGCCGTGGGCGGCGCGGGCCTTGGCAAAGCCGGCCAGCACGCTGTCCTCGCTGGTGATGTCGACCTTGCAGAACAGGCCGCCGATGGCCTGCGCCACCTGCTCGCCCTTGTCCTCGTTGACGTCGAAGATGGCCACCTTGACGCCGCTGGCGGCCAGCGCCTCGGCGGTGGCGCGGCCAAGCCCGGAGGCGCCGCCGGTGACGACGGCAGCGGTGTCTTTGTCGATGATCATGGGGGAATGCTCCTCAGCGGTGGTGGGTTCAGGGATGCGGGTTGGCGATGGTGTTGCGGGCCCGACGCAGCGTAGCCGGTGAGGCCGAACGCAGCGTAGCTGGTGATACCGAACGCTGCGCAGCTGCTCGGACCCGGTGCAGCCTGTCCGTCCGGCGTCACCGCGGGCTTGCATCCGGCTGGTCGCGCTTGGCGATCCAGCCGTGCGGCAGGCAGGCCAGCGCGATGGCCATCGGGCGGGCTACCAGGCCTGACGTCGGGCACCCTGCCGTGGCAGCGTCCAGGGCAAGTACCTCCTGCATCGACACCAGGTCAGCTGCGGACCAACCGCGGATCAGCCACGAATCAATCGCCCCGGCGTCTGGCCGGTCAACTCATCGCCCTGCAGCACTTCGACGCCGCTGACGAAGGTGTGGCGGTAGCCGCGGGCGCGCTGCAGCAGCCGACGCCCGCCGGCGGGCAAATCGTAGGCCACTTGTGGCGGC
>JBBQJN010000078.1:0-13575 GCA_038325945.1 Burkholderiales bacterium
CTAGGAGCCTGTCGGACTTGGGGCGTCGAAAAGCGAGAATCGGCCCCAGCGAGGACAGTTCTTGCCGGATTTGCAGCCCCATAGCCCAGCTATGGGGCAAAAAGACGGTGAGAAATGGACCGCTGCGGTCGATTCGCAGCCGTCGCTCCCCAAGCCCGACAGGCTCCTAGGCCGGCACAGCGCAACGGAGACAGACGACGATGAGTGACAAGCTGGGATGGGCACTGGCGCTGGCGGCGCTGGTGGTGGGTTACTGGCAGTACAGCTGGCCCGGCCTGGTGTTGGGGCTGACGGTGATCGTGTTCTGGCTGCTGCTGCAGTTCAGCCGGGCGATGCGGGCGATGCGCCTGGCCGGCGCGGCGCCGGTGGGCCGCGTGGCCAGCGCGGTGATGCTGCAGTCGCGGCTGTGCGAGGGCATGCGCCTGCTTGAGCTGATTCAGATCACCCGCAGCCTGGGGCAAAGGCTGAGCGACGAGCCCGAGGCTTTTCGTTGGCAGGACGACTCGGGGGCCAGCGTCGACATCGAGCTGGTGAACGGCCGGGTCAGCCGTTGGACGCTGAGCCGGCTGGCACAGGGCGATGCGGCGGACGAGGCCGCGCCGCAGTCCGGCTGAGGGGCCTTCGCTAGAATCGACAGCCTGTAAACCCGAGCCTCCTGAGGAACCAAGATGTCGATGTCTGACCGCGACGGCAAGATCTGGATGGATGGGCAGATGGTCGATTGGCGCGACGCCAAGATCCATGTGCTGAGCCATACGCTGCATTACGGCTGCGGCGCCTTCGAGGGCGTGCGGGCCTACAAAACCGCCGACGGCACGGCCATCTTCCGGCTGCACGAGCACACCGAGCGGCTGTTCAACAGCGCCAAGATCCTGCGCATGAAGATCCCGTTCACACCCGAGGTGGTGATGGACGCGCAGAAAGCCGTGGTGCGCGAGAACCAGCTCGAGAGCTGCTACCTGCGCCCATTGGTGTGGATCGGCGACGAGAAGCTGGGCGTCAGCCCCAAGGGCTGCACCATCCACCTGATGGTCGCGGCCTGGCCCTGGGGTGCCTACCTGGGTGAAGAAGGCCTGGCGCGCGGCATCCGCGTCAAGACCAGCAGCTATACCCGCCACCACGTCAACATCACCATGACGCAGGCCAAGGCGGTGAGCAACTACACCAACTCGATCCTGGCCAACATGGAGGTCACTGAAGAGGGTTATGACGAGGCGCTGCTGCTCGATGCCTCAGGCTTTGTCAGTGAAGGCGCGGGCGAGAACATCTTCGTCATCAAGGGCGGCGTGGTCTATACGCCCGATCTGTCGGCCGGCGCCCTCAACGGCATCACCCGCAACACCATCTTCGCGATCTGCCAGGACCTGGGCCTGAAGCTGGTCGAAAAGCGCATCACCCGCGACGAGATCTACATCAGCGACGAGGCCTTCTTCACCGGCACCGCCGCCGAAGTGACGCCGATCCGCGAGCTTGACCGCATCGAGCTGGGCAGCGGCAGCCGCGGCCCGATCACCGAGAAGATCCAGGCGGCGTTCTTTGACATCGTCAACGGCCGCAACGCCAAGTACGCTGGCTGGCTGAGCAAGGTCTGATGATGGCCAGAACCGCCGAGCTGATCGAGGTCACAGCTGAGGACTTTCAAGGCCCCGGCGTGGTGGCCTGCCCTAACCCCAAGATGGCGTTGTGGAGCACGCACCCCATGGTGTTCATCGATATCGCCACCACCGGCGAGGGCAAGTGCCCCTACTGCGGCGCGGTCTACCGGCTCAAGGCCGGCGAGAAGCTGCACGGCGGGCACTGAGCGCCTGAGCGCCTGGCCGCGGCCAGGACCGCGCCACGCCGGGCCTGCTTGCGCAGCGGGGCGGCTGCCTACAATCCCTGGCCATGTCGAGACCGCCCGAGTTCATCCTGACCTTGTCCTGCCGGGACACCACGGGCATCGTCTATGCCGTCTCCGGCCTGCTCTTCCAGGCCGGTTGCAACATCATCGATTCGCAACAGTTTGGCGATCTGCAGGGCGAGGACGCCACCGGCCAGTTTTTCATGCGCGTGCACTTCGCTGCGCCACCCGCACTCGCCGAGATCGGCCGGCTCGACAGCTTGTTTGCCGATGTGCGTGGCCAGTACGGCATGGACGCGCGCTTTCATGCCGTTGGCCAGCGCACCCGGTTGCTGCTGATGGTCAGCCAGCATGGCCATTGCCTCAACGACTTGTTGTTCCGTTGGCACAGCGGCCAGTTGGAGGTCGAGATCCCGGCCATCGTCAGCAACCACCGCCAACACGCCGCGCTGGCCGAGCGTTATGGCGTCGCTTTCCATCACCTGCCGCTGCCCAGCGGCAGCGACGCCGCCAGCAAGCGCGCGCAAGAGTTGCGGGTTGAGGCCATCATCGAGCGTGAGCGCATCGATCTGGTGGTACTGGCGCGCTACATGCAGATCCTCAGTGCCGAGTTCTGCGCCACGCTCAAGGGCCGATTGATCAACATCCACCACAGCTTTCTGCCCAGCTTCAAGGGTGCGCGGCCGTATTTCCAGGCCCATGCCCGCGGCGTCAAGCTGATCGGCGCTACCGCGCATTACGTCACCGCCGATCTCGACGAAGGCCCGATCATCGAGCAGGACGTCGAGCGGGTGGACCATGCGATGTCGGCCGAGCAGATCACCGCCGTCGGCCGCGATGTCGAATGCGTGGTGCTGGCCCGCGCCGTGCGCTGGCATGTTGAGCGGCGCGTGCTGATGAACGGCCACAAGTCGGTCGTCTTTACCTGACGTTGTGAGCCAACCCATGCAGCGCAGCAAAGCCCAGACCGCCCACCTGATGGCCTCGCCAGAAGACGTCGAGGCGCAGTTCTACGAGGCGCTGCGCGAGGCCGATCTCGACAAGCTGATGGCGCTGTGGGCCGACGACGACGAGGTGGTCTGCGTGCACCCCGGTGGGCCGCGGGTGGTGGGGACACGGGCCATCCGTGTCAGTTTCGAGGCCATGTTCGCCGGCGGCGGGCGCGTGCGCGCCACGCCTGAGCGCGTGCGCCGCGTGCACACGCTGGACGCGGCGATGCACAACCTGGTCGAGCGCATCGAACTGCATACTGCCGAAGGCCCGCGCGTGGGCTGGGTGCTGGCCACCAATGTCTACCTGAAGACGGCGCAAGGCTGGCGCTTGGTGGCCCACCATGCCAGCCCCGGCTCGACGCAGGAGGCCCCCGAGAACGGCGAGCCGCCGGCGGTGCTGCATTGAACCGCGCCGCCGCCACCCGCCTGCCGCGCGGGGCCGCTTGATGCAGGGCTTTCGCGCACCCTGGTGGCTGCCCGGCGGCCATGCCCAGACGATCTGGCCGGCCAAGCTGGCGCGTCCGGCGCTGACCGAAGCCGCGCCGCCGCTGCTGTGGCGGCGCGAGCGCTGGGCCACACCCGACACCGACTTCATCGATGTCGATTTTCTGGATGCGCCGGCAGCAGCCAACGCACCGCTGCTGGTGCTCTTCCATGGCCTGGAGGGCTCGTCGCAAAGCCACTATGCCCAGGCCTTTGCCAACTGGGCGCGCCGCGCTGGCTGGCAGCTGGCGGTACCGCACTTCCGCGGCTGCTCGGGTGAGCTGAACCTGGCGCCGCGGGCTTACCACTCGGGAGATTTCGAAGAAATCGGCTGGATCCTCGACCGCTTGCGGCTTCGCCACGGCGCGCCGCTGTGGGCGGTGGGCATCTCGCTGGGCGGCAATGCCTTGCTGCGCTGGGCCCAGGAGGCCGGCGACAGTGCCAGCGCGGTAGCCCATGCGGTGGCGGCGGTGTCTTCGCCGGTAGACCTGGCGGCCAGTGGCTGGGCCATTGGCCGCGGCTTCAATCGGCAGGTCTATACCCGCATGTTCTTGCGCAGCATGGTGCCCAAGGCGTTGACCAAGCTGGCCCAGCACCCGGGGTTGTTCGACCGCCGCGCCATGCTCGCCGCGCGCGACCTCTACGAGTTCGACCAATTGTTCACCGCACCGCTGCACGGCTTTGACAGCACCGAGGATTACTGGGCGCGCGCCTCGGCCAAGCCGCACCTGGCCCGGCTGCGCATCCCGGCGCTGCTGCTCAATGCCCGCAACGACCCGTTTGTGCCAGCACACAGCTTGCCTGAGGCCACGCAGGCCGGGCGCTGGGTCACGCTGTGGCAGCCGGCGCATGGCGGCCATGTCGGGTTTCCCGGCGGTCGCTTTCCGGGCCAACTGCAATCGCTGCCTGATGGCGTGATGGCCTGGATGGCGGGGCAACGCTGACGCCACGCCCAGGCGCAGCCATTCATCACCATGGACGAGATCGTCAAAGCCGCGCTGAAGAAGTGGCCCCATGTGCCGCACTGTTTCGGCTGGCTGGCGCTGGACGTGCGTGGCGACTGGTACCTGCGCGACGAGGCGGCGCAGGCCGCCGGGGCGTTTCCACAGCACAAGGGCAGCCGGGTTGAGCATGACAAGCTCAAGGCTTTCATCGAGCGCAATTACCTGGCCGACGAGACCGGGCGCTGGTTCTTCCAGAACGGCCCGCAGCGCGTCTATGTGCAACTTGAGGCCACGCCTTGGGTCTGGCGCTTGCTGTGGCCCGAGGCGGCCGCCGCGCCGCTGGTGCACAGCCACACCGGCTGCCCCTGCAGCGTGCAGTCAAGCTGGCTGGACGAGCATGACCGCCTCTACCTGGCCACCGAGTTGGGCCTGGGCATTGTGCACAGCCAGGACATGCTGGAGGCCGCGCGGGCGGTGGAGCAGGGTCTGTGGCGGCCGCAGCCGCTGCGGGCCGCCGAAGCGCCACAGCGATTTGGCTTCGTGCGCTTGCCGCAGCCCGGCTGATCCGCTGTGAGGCAGGCAGCAAACAGCCGCCCGCAGGCGGCTGTTGGGATGGCGGCAAGGGCGCGGCTTTCGCCGGCGGGCTTACTTCGACGCCGCAGCGTCGGCGGCTGAGGCCGCAGCGGCGGGGGCCTTGGGTTCGTCAAACTTGGCGCCGCCCTGGTTGGCCAGGTAGACCACCGCGCGGCCGATCTCATAGTCGCTGAAGTCGCCACCGCCTTGCGCGCCCATCGCGCCCTTGCCCTTCAGCGCTGACGTCAACAGCGCCTCATAGCCGGTCTTCACGCGCGGGCCCCAGACACCGTTATCGGCCAACTTGGGTGCGCCGGCAACGCCGGTGGTATGGCAGGCAGAGCACTGGGCCTGGTAGACCTGCTCACCGCTCTTCAGCGTGGCGGCAGACGAGGCATCGCGCACCTCGATCGTGCCCACTGGCTGGAGCCGTTGCGCCACGGCCTGCTCGGACATGGCGTCGCTACCGGCGCCGGACTTGCTGCCGAAGTCGACGTATTTGGCCAGCATGATGATCACCACCACCGGCACCACAAACGACGCCACCACGGCGATGATGAGTTGCTTGGGGGTCTTGATCGGGCCCTCGTGGGCCTCGTGCTCGGTGTGCTGGGCGTCGCTCATGGGTTCCTCTAGTCAACTTGTCAGCCTGTCAGGCTGTCAGCCGGGTCGGTGGCCGGATCTCATCTGGCAGTGTCCGGCGTGCAAGCCGCGCACCCCAGACCAAAGCCCGCGATTATAGCGGTGGCTCGGGGTTCACCCAGGGGGCGTAGCCGGGCGTGGCATAGAATGCCGGCTTGCATTGCGCCGCGACCGTGGTGAAGTGGATATCATTGGGCCCTCCGAAGGCTTAGTCGCAAGTTCGATTCTTGCCGGTCGCACCAGCAGCCTTGCAGCACGCCTTTGCCCAGCGCAGCGGCGGTCAAGAGCGCAGTCTGCTGAGGTTTTCAGCCCTTCCTCTTTTTTTCCTGATCTCCTGTCCGCAACCGTTTATCCGTCGCGGGTCTGGTTAAGCCGTGCGCTCACGGCCGACCTGCTGGATGGGCAGGGGGGTTGGCAGGACAAACGACAGCCGCGCAAATAAAAGCCGCCCTGCGGGCGGCTTGTCTGCCTTGGCTTACCAAGTGGCCGGCGCGGCCGCAGCACGCTCAGAACTGGCTGAAGGTATTGGTGCGGAACACGTTGCGAGGCAGCGGCGGTGCCTTGAAGATCTTGGTGCGCGAGGTGATGATGGCGGGCTCGTCCGCGCTCCACGGCGCCTTCGAGCGGCTGCTGGCACCTTTGTGGGTACCGGCCTGTTGGATGCGGCCGGCAATACAGGCTTTGGCCAGGCGCTCATTGGCAAAGTAACGGATGCGGCGCGGCGATACCGCTGCGCGCACGACGCGGCCGGCGCGTACCAGCGCCTCGGCGGCACGGCGTACCTGTTCGGGCGAGTGGCCCGTTACTTCGCTGGCCGAAAAGCCCGAAGCGGCTTCCGACAAAAAAATCAAGTTAGTATGAAGGGTAGTATTCAGTGCGGTTTGATTATTCATACCCACATTCTAATGGTTTGTTCAAATATTGTCAAATGACAACTATAAGACTTACCCGTTCGCTGCGATATGGCGTGGCGGCCGGGCGGGGCCAGCCGCAGCGGCCGGCCCGGCCCGGCGGCCTGGCCGGCGCGGCGCCAGCTGCGTTGTTGGCCCTGCTGGCGCTGCTTTTGGCGGGCTGTGGCAGCAGCCCGCAGCGCCCTGCAGGCCCAAGCGCACCGCCGCCAGCGGTGCTGGCGCAGGATGGGCGCGACGGCGCCGAGGCCCAGCCGCCGCCCGACCTGCACCAGGTGCCCGACGCCGAGCCGCGGCTTGAGCATCTGCGTGCCGGTGGCCCCAACAAGCCCTATGAGGTGCTGGGCCAGTGGTATCGCCCGCTGCCGGGCGACCCGGCGCTGCGCGAGCGCGGTCTGGCCTCCTGGTATGGCCGTAAATTCCACGGCCGACCAACCTCCACCGGCGAGATCTACAACATGTACGCGATGACGGCAGCGCACAAGACCATGCCGCTGCCCAGCTATGCCCGGGTGCGCAATCCGGCCAACGGCCGCGAGGTGCTGGTACGGGTGAACGACCGCGGCCCGTTCCACGACAACCGGGTGATCGACCTCAGCTATACCGCCGCGCTCAAACTGGGTGTGCTGGGCGGTGTGGCGCCGGTGGAGGTTGAGCGCATCACCTATGAGGCGATTCGCAGCGGCGCCTGGCGGGTGGCGCCGGACGCCGCGCCGGAGGTTGCACTGACCACGGCTGCCACGGCTGCCACGGTGGTCGCGGCGTCGCCCAGGTCGGCGGTCCGACCCGCCGGTGCTGCGCTGGCGCCCGAGGACGATCCGATCGCCGAGATCGCCCGGCGCAGCGCGAGGGTCAGCGTGCCGGCGCCCGGCTTGCCGCTGTCGGCGGGGTGGCCTTTGCCGCCTGAAGCCACCCTGCCGGCGCAGGCCGCAGCGCTGTCGGCGCCCGGCTTCTGGTTGCAGCTAGGCGCCTTTGCGCAGCGCGATGGCGCCGTGGCTTTCCAGCAGCGGGTGTCGCAGCAAGCCGCCTGGCTGGCGCCCATGCTGGCGATTTTTAACGAGCAGCGAACGCATCGTTTGCAGGCCGGCCCCTATGCCAGCCGCAGTGACGCCCAGGGCGCGGCCGATCGGGTGCGCGAAGCGTTGCAACTGGTGCCGGGCCTGGTCGAGCGACGCTGAGCGGCGTCGCGGTCCCAACCAGCAAGCTACCCGCCAGCCACCAGCCACCAGCTAACTGCCACCAGCCTGGTCGCGCCGGCCCGTGGGCTGCGCCATGGCAGATCTCGGCTGCCGTGCCTGCCCCCCGGGCCGGCGGCTTTGCCTGTCTTTACAAACGCCAGCCGGCTCAAACCGGCAAAATCAGCGCCGCCATGACACCTCGCCGCCTTGCTGCCACACGATATTTGCCACTGACCCTGGCCACCGTGATCCCGCTGGCATGGCCGCCGGCCGGCGTCTGGGCGCAGGCGGTGGCGGTGCCACCGACCGTCGCAGCCTCGGCGCCTGCGGCCGAGCCCCGCCAGGCGCCTGCGGCAGCACCGCGCCAGACACCTGCGGCGGCGCCGCGTGCAGCGCCCGCGCCGGCGGCCACACGAGCGGCCACGCCGGCAGCGGGCCAGCCTGCGGCGGCACCCACCACGGTGGCCCCCGTGTCCGCCACGCCGCAGCAAGTGCAGATCACCGGCACCACTGCGGCCGAGAGCAACGCCGAGCGGCGAAGCGCCACCGCATCGCGCATCACCTTCGGCCGTGAAGAGCTTGACCGCATGGGTGATGCCACGCTGGGCGAGGTACTCAAGCGCTTGCCGGGCGTCAGCACGGGTGGGCCGCCGGGGCGTGGTGGCCAGGTGCGCATGCGCGGCATGGGCGGCGGCTACACCCAGATCCTGATCGACGGCCAGCGCATGGCGCCGGGCTTCTCGCTGGATTCCATCGCGCCCGAGCAGATCGAGAAGATCGAAATCATGCGTGCGCCGGTGGCTGAATTTGGCACCCGCGCCATCGCCGGTACCATCAACGTGGTGATGCGCAGCGATTTCAAGCGCAAATCCAATGAGTTCCGTGTCGGCGGCGGCGCCGACGGCGAACGTGGCCAGGTTGGCGCCAGCTGGATGGCCAATGGCAACACCGATCTGCTGGGCTACAACCTGTCGACCACCTTGTTCAAGGGCGGCCAGCAGAACGAGAGCGACACGCGCACGCTGGGCCTGGATCCGACCGGTGCCACCAGCCTCGACCAGCGGTCGCACAGCGAGAGCATCAGCCGCCGCCAGGGCTTGTTTGCCAACGCCAGGCTGCAATTCAGGCTGGCGCCGGGCGAGTCGCTGGACGTGCAGCCCTTTTTCAATGCGGTGCGCACGCGCAGCGACGGCCAGGCTACGCTGTTGCAGCCGGTGGGTGCGCTGGTGCCCTACACCGCCGCCAGCTCGCATACCGAGACCGATTGGCAGATGGCGCGCCTCAACGGCACCTGGCTGACGCCCGCCGGTACCGGTGGCCGGCTGCAGCTGCGTTTTGGCGGCCGGCTGTCCAGCGTTGACAGCGTGACCCAGCGCCAGGAGACCGGCGGCAGCGCCGCTGCAAGCCGCTTGCGCAACGATGACAGCGACCAGCGCGAGATGGCGATCGACCTCAGCGGCAAATTCTCGCAACTGCTGGCCGAGCGCCACAGCGCCAGCGCCGGCTGGGAGCTGCAGCACAGCCAGCGCGACGACCGCCGCAAGACCCTGGTCAACGGCCTGCCAACACTGACCGAGTTTGGCGAGAACATCGACGCCAAGGTGCAGCGCATCGCGGTGTTTGCGCAAGATGAGTGGGAGTGGAGCAAGCAGTTCTCGTTTTACGTCGGCGCGCGCTGGGAGGCCATCGAGACCCGCAGCGACTCGGCGCTGGAGCGGGTCAGCAACCGCAGCGCGGTGTTCACGCCGCTGGCGCACATGGTCTGGAAGCTGCCCGACCGGCCGCGTGACCAGGTGCGGCTTAGCCTGACCCGCAGTTACCGCTCACCCGACACCAACCAGCTGATCGCGCGGCCAACGGTGTCCGCGCTCTACCCTGATCTGACGCTCGCCAACCAGCCCACCAGCCCCGACCGAGGTGGCAACGCGCGGCTCAAGCCCGAGCTGGCCTGGGGCCTGGAGCTGGGCATCGAGCATTACCTCGATGGTGGCGGCCTGCTCAGCGCCAACGTTTATGCGCGGCGCATCGACGAGTTGATCCGCACCGTGCGCGGCCTGGAGACGGTGAGCTATGCCACCGTGCCGCGCTGGGTGGCACGGCCGCAGAACGTCGGCGCCGCCGATGCCGCCGGGCTCGAGTTCGAAGCCAAGGGCCGGCTGGTCGACCTGTGGGCTGGCGCGCCGGTGCTGCTGCAGCCGCTGTCGCTGCGCTCTAACCTCAGCCTGATGTGGAGCCGGGTTGACCAGGTCGCCGGGCCCAACAACCGCATCGAGGGCCAGCCGCCCTGGACCGCCAACCTCGGCGCCGACTGGCAGCTCAAGGGCACGCCGCTGACGCTGGGCACCAGCCTGAATTTCACGCCTGGCTTTGTGCTGGCGCAGATCGACAACCAGTTCTACCGCCAGGGCGTCAAGCGGGTGATCGATGGCAACCTGCTGTGGCGCTTCAGCGCCGACGCCAGCGCCCGGCTGACGCTGAGCAACGCCGGTGCGCGGCCCTATGACACCGGGCTGACCACCTTGCTGGCCGATGGCAGCAGCCAGGCCAGTGATACCTCGACACGCAGCTTCACCACCGTCAATCTGCGCGGCGAGTTCCGGTTTTGAGCGAGCGTTGAGCGCGCTGGCAAGCCCGATGGCCGTTACCCGTGCTCGGCCACGGTGGGGGTCAAGCAACTTAGCCCAGCGACATGGGCTTGAGATCGCCGCCCGGCAGGCCAGCGATGCAGTGCCGCACCACCGCGTCCAGCGGCGTCTGCGGCACGCTGCCGAGCAGGGCGCGCAGCGCGCTGTCGTCCAGCCGATGTGGCCGTTGCCACAGGTAGCGCATCTCGAACAGCGCGCGCAGCATGGCCGAGAACGGCGTGGCCAGCCGCAGCAGCGGCCAGGGAAAGTGGGCCGACTTGAGCGGCCGGCCCAGCGCGGCCTCGAAGGCTTGCTGCAGCTGGGCGCCGGTCAGCGTCAACCCGGCGTGGTGCAGCACAGTGTGCGGCGCCAGCTGCGCGCGGCGCTCGGCCACCAGCACAAACACCTGCGCCAGATCGGGCAGCCAGGCCCAGGCATGGTCCAGGTTGGCCGGGCCCATCTGCGTGAAGCGGCCGCGCGCCAGGCCCTTGGCCATCGCCAGGTCGAGCCAAGTACCGGCGTCGCCGAGAAAGTCACCGGCCCGGATGACGATGCTGCGCACACCGCATGTGCAGGCGGCCTCGGCCAGCGCGGCTTCGAGCGCGATGCGCTGCGCCGCCTTGGGGTGGGTGGCCTCGACCGGTGTCTGCTCGTCCAGCACCGCCGGCAGGCGCTTGCCGAAGTTGTAGACATTGCCCGGCAGCATCAGCGTTGCGCCGGTGGCGGCGGCCAGCGCTATCGTGGTCGCGGTGATCGGCGGTAGCAGCCGTGCCCACTGCGTGTAGTCGGGGCTCAGCGCGTTGACGATCACGTCGGCGCCGGCACCCGCGCGGCTCAGCGTGGCCAGATCCAGCGCATCGCAGCGCAGTTCGCGCACGCCAGCGGGCAGGGCCGCCCGCGGTGCACGCCGCAGCTGCGCCGTCACGGCCCAGCCGGCCGCCGCAAAGGCCAGCACGGCGGCCCGCCCCAGGCGCCCGTTGGCGCCCAACACCATCACCTGAGCCATCTGCTTTCTCCTGTAAGGTTCAAGACCCCTGCAGGATGCGCCGGCTGGCCAAGTATGTGAAGATGGATGCCTGCATGCCAACTATCCGCGAATGAATTGAATGGCCGGCGCCTTCGACCCCGCACTGCTCGACTGGAACCTGCTGCGCGCGCTGGGCGCCGTGTTGTCGCAGGGCTCGCTGACGCAGGCCGCCCGGCGCCTGGGCACCAGCCAGCCCACGCTGAGCCGGCAAATCGCTGCGCTGGAAGCGCAACTGGGCGCGCCGCTGTTCGAGCGCGGTGCCCGCCGCTTGCAGCCCACCGCTGCCGCGCTGGCGCTGGCCGAGCCGGCCGCGCGCATGCTGGCCGCCGCCCAGGCCTGCGCCTTGGCGGCGGACGGTGCGCGCAGCCAGGCCGACGAGCTGGCCGGCACGGTGCGCCTCAGCGCCAGCGAGGTGGTCTCCAGCCAGGTGCTGCCCGCCTTGCTGGCCAGGCTGGCGCGTGAGCGGCCCGAGATCCAGATCGAGCTGGTGCCCAGTGATGCGATGAGCAACCTGCTTGAGCGCGAGGCCGACATCGCGGTGCGCATGCTGCGGCCCACGCAAGGCACGCTGATCACCCGTCACATTGCCGACTGGCCGCTGGGTTTGTATGCCCACCGCGAGCTGCTGGCCGCGATGGGTGGGCCACCCACGGTCGAAACGCTGGCGCAATACCGCTGGGTGGGCTTGGATCAGTCAACGCAGCTGATCGACGGTTTTCGCGACGCCGGTTTCGCCGTCGATAGACGCTTCTTCGGCTTTCGCTGCGACAACCAGAGGGTGTGCCTGGCAGCGGTTTGCGCCGGCGTGGGCATCGGCATCGTGATGCAGCCGCTGGCGCGCCGCCTGCCCGAGTTGGTGCCGGTACTGGCCGATCTGGTGCTGCCGGTGCTGCCGGTGTGGCTGACGGCGCACCGCGAACTGCGCGCCAGCCGCCGGCTGCGCGTCGTCTTTGACGCGCTGGCCGACGGCCTCGGCGCCTGGGGTGCAGTGCCGGCCAGCGTGCAGCCTGCGTGATCGACCTGAGCCGCTTGAGCCGCAGGCCTTTGCGCGCGCCTCGGGTTGCCCATCGATGACCGCCTGCCTGTACGCTTGGCGCGGGCGCTCTCCGGATTTCGCGGCCTCGGCCGCCGCCACGTTAGATTGCTAGCCTGGTCGATGTGATCGAACCCTTTCCCCGCACTGGACCCCTCGCATGAACCAAACCACCACCACTGTCCTGCACGCTCCCGTCGCCGACGAACTGGACCTGCTGGCCGGTCTGCTGCCGCTGGCCGGCCAGCACATCATCGAACTGGGTTGCGGCGCGGCCGCGCTGGTGCGTGCGCTGCTGCTGCGCCACCCCGATGCGCGGGTAACCGCACTGGAGGTCGACGAGCGGCAGATGGCCAAGAACCTGGCCTCGCCGCAGGCCGGGCTCAGCTTCGTGGCCGCCGGCGCCCAGGCCATACCTGCAGGCGACGCGGCCTTCGACCTGGCGCTGATGCTCAAGTCGTTGCACCATGTGCCGCAGCCGCTGATGGCGCAAGCGCTGGGCGAGGCGGCGCGGGTGCTGAAGGTGGGCGGCCACCTCTACGTGTCCGAGCCGGTTTACGCCGGCGCGTTCAACAGCGTTGTGCGCATCTACAACGAGGAAGGCGCTGTGCGCGCCGCCGCGCAGGCCGCACTCGACGATGCGCTGCAAACGGCGGCCTGGTCGCAGGTGGCCGAGCAGCACTTCGAGATGCCGGTGTACTTTCGTGATTTTGACGATTTCGAGCGCCGCATGATGAACCCCACCTTTGCCGACCACCGCATCGACGAGACCAAGCGCGCCGAGGTGCGGGCCGCGTTCGAAAGACATTGCGGCGCCAATGGCGCGCAGTTCAGGCGGCCGATGCACCTGCGCCTGCTGCAACGCCGGGCTTGATGCGGCGCAGCGCGTGTTGTGCCCGGCGCCCGCCGATCTGCGCCTCCGTCCAAGCCGTCAGTGGCCAGCCCCCGGTGCTGGCAAAGCCGGCGATCAGCGTGATGCCGGTGATCGCACTGCTCACCGCCGGGCCTTGCAGCCGCACCAGGGCCCCAAAGCCTCCTAGGAGCCTGTCGGGCTTTGGGCGTCGATAGCGAGAATCGGCCCCAGCGAGGGCAGTTCTTGCCGGATTTGCAGCCCCATAGCCTAGCTATGGGGCAAAAAGACGGTGAGAAATGGACCGCTGCGGTCGATTCGCAGCCGACGCTCCCCAAGCCCGACAGGCTCCTAGACAGCGCCACGGCCGCTCTGGCGCATGCTGGCCGGCCAGTTTGTCAGCCCGCTGATCTCCGTTCTGTTTGCCGCCGCGCTGCTGGCGGTGGCGCTGGGCCGTTGGGGTGACGCCGGGGTGATCCTG
>JBBQJN010000079.1:0-13366 GCA_038325945.1 Burkholderiales bacterium
TTTTTCAGGTCGTCGATCAGGTCGTCGGCGTCTTCCAGGCCGATCGACAGCCGGATCGTGCCGGGGCCGATGCCGGCCTTGGCCAGCGCCGCGTCGTCCATGCGGAAGTGCGTGGTGCTGGCCGGGTGGATCACCAGCGAGCGGCAGTCACCCACATTGGCCAGGTGCGAAAAGATCTTCAGCGCTTCGATGAAGGCCACGCCTTGTGCACGGCTGCCCTTCAGGTCGAAGCTGAAGACCGCGCCGCAGCCGCGCGGCAGCAAGCGCTTGGCCAGTGCGTGGCTGGGATGCGACTCGAGCTCGGGGTAGCCGACGCGCGACACCATCGCATGGCCGGCCAGCATCGCCACCACCTTGCGGGTGTTCTCGACATGGCGCGCCATGCGCAGCGGCAGGGTCTCGATGCCCTGCAGGATCAGCCAGGCGGTGTGCGGGCTGATGCAGGCGCCGAAGTCGCGCAGGCCCTCACGCCGGGCGCGCAGCAGGAAGGCGCCGACAGTGCTTTCCTCGCTGAACACCATGCCGTGGAAGCCGTCGTAGGGCTCGGTCAGTTCGGGGAATTTGCCCGAGACCTGCCAGTCGAAATTACCGCTGTCGACCAGCAGCCCGCCGACCACGGTGCCATGGCCCGACAAGAACTTGGTGGCCGAGTGGAAGATCAGGTCGGCGCCATGCTCAAACGGCTTGAGCAGCCAGGGCGGGGTGAAGGTGCTGTCCACCAGCAGCGGCAGGCCGGCGTCATGGGCGATGGCGGCAACAGTGGCGATGTCGAGCACATCCAGCCCCGGGTTGCCCAGCGTCTCACCGAACAGCATCCGGGTTTCCGGGCGGATCGCCGCGCGCCAGCCGTCGATGTCGCCGGGCTGGACGAAGGTGGTGGCGATGCCAAAGCGCCGCAGCGTGTAGTCCAACAGGTTGTGTGAGCCGCCGTACAGCGCGCTGCTGGCCACGATGTGCGAGCCGGCGCCGGCCAGCGTGCAGATCGCCAAGTGCAATGCTGCCTGGCCGCTGGCGGTGGCGATGGCGCCAACGCCGCCTTCGAGCGCGGCGATGCGCTCTTCCAGCACCGCAGTGGTGGGGTTGCTGATGCGGCTGTAGACATGGCCCGAGCGCTCCATGTTGAACAGCGAGGCCGCATGCTCGCTGCTCTGGAAAACGAACGAGGTGCTGAGGTGGATAGGCGTCGCCCGCGCGCCGGTGCTGGGGTCGGGCGCGGCGCCGGCATGCAGCGCCAAGGTATCGAATCCGGGATCGCTGTAACCAGGCATGGTGGAATGGGGTTCGCCAAGGTGTCGGAACCCTGGATTGTGTGCTATGTTTTTTCACCTGCCCCAGCCCCTCTGGCGGCGCCATCGGCCAGCCATCAGCCAGGAGCAAGACCATGAAAGTCAGCGACATCCTTCGTGTCAAAGGCAATACCCTGTTCACCTTTTCGCCCGGCGAGCCGCTGGCTGACGCGGTGCAGGCCATGGCCGAGCAGGACATCGGCTCGCTGGTGGTGATGGAGTACGGCGATCTGGTGGGCATGCTGACCTTCCGCGAGGTCATCGCGGCAATCGTCGGCAATGGCGGCAGCGTGGGCACGCTGAAGGTGCGCAAGGTGATGGATGACGCGCCGCTGACCTGCACGCCCGAGACCGAGATCGACGAGGTGCGCCGCATGATGCTGGGCCGACATGCGCGCTACATGCCGGTGCTCGACGGCAAGACGCTGATGGGCGTGGTCTCGTTCTACGACGTGGCCAAGGCGGTGGTCGACGGCCAGGATTTCGAGAACCGCATGCTCAAGGCCTACATCCGCGACTGGCCGGTGGAAGAAGCCGGCGCCGACGAGCCGAAGCTGTAGGCCCCTTCTGAGCCCCTGCTGACTGCGACAATCCAAGGCCCGGTGCAGTTGCGCCGGGCCTTCTTGTTTGGGAAGCCACCATGCCCGGCAGCACCTTCGGCGAACTGTTCCGCGTCACCAATTTTGGCGAGAGCCATGGCCCTGCGATCGGCTGCGTGATCGACGGTTGCCCGCCCGGGCTGGCGCTGGACGAGGCCGACATCCAGGCTGAACTGGATCGCCGTCGCCCTGGCACCAGCCGCCATGTGACGCAGCGCAACGAGGCCGACGCGGTGGAGATTTTGTCCGGCGTCTACCAGGGCCAGACCACCGGCACGCCGATCTGCCTGCTGATCCGCAATACCGACCAGCGCAGCAAGGATTACGGCAACATCCTCGACACCTTTCGCCCTGGCCATGCCGACTACACCTACTGGCGCAAGTACGGCCTGCGTGATCCGCGCGGCGGCGGCCGCTCGTCGGCGCGGCTGACCGCGCCCACCGTGGCCGCCGGCGCGGTGGCGCGCAAATGGCTGGCGCAGCAGCATGGCACGCGCTTTACCGGCTGGATGAGCCAGCTTGGCGAGATCGAGGTGCCATTTGAGGATGCGGCGCAGATCCCGCTGAACCCGTTTTACGCGCCCAGTGCCGGCATCGTGCCGCAGCTCGAGGCCTACATGGACGCGCTGCGCAAGGCCGGCGACAGCTGCGGCGCGCGCATCGAGGTGCGCGCCAGCGGCGTGCCGGTGGGCCTGGGCGAGCCGCTGTATGACAAGCTCGACGCCGACATCGCCTGGGCCATGATGGGCCTGAACGCGGTCAAGGGCGTGGAGATTGGCGACGGTTTTGGCGTCGTGGCACAGCGGGGCAGTGAGCATGGCGACGAGTTGCTGCCGGCGGGCTTTGCCAGCAACCATGGCGGCGGCGTGCTGGGCGGCATCAGCAGCGGGCAAGACCTGGTGGTGCGCATCGCCATCAAGCCGACCAGCTCGATCCGCTTGCCCAAGGCCTCGATCGACCGTGCAGGCGCGCCTACCGTGGTGGAGACCTTCGGCCGCCACGACCCTTGTGTGGGCATCCGCGCCACACCGATCGCCGAGGCGCTGCTGGCGCTGGTGGTGATGGACCATGTGCTGCGCCACCGCGCTCAGTGTGGCGATGTGCAGTTGGCCACGCCGGCGCTGGCGGCGCAGGCGCCGGGCATGGCCGACCTTGGCGGCACACCCGGCGCACCCGGCGCTACCGCCGCTACTGGCGTGCCGGGTCTAGAGGCTTGAACCGGCGCCCAATCGACCTGGCGCGAGCGCTTGGTCGCCCGACCGGGCGACACCCAGCGCAGCTGCCGTGAGCGCACCCGGCCAGCGGGTCGAGCGCCCGCTGCTGGCCTTCGGCCTGCTCTGGCTGGCCTACTTCGCCACCATCGGCGTCTTCAGCCCCTACGCGCCGCTGTGGTTCAAGTCGCTGGGCATGTCGACGATCGCCATCGGTGCGATCTCGTCGCTGCAGTCCTGGACCCGGCTGCTCGCGCCCTATGCCTGGAGCTGGGCGGCCGACCACAGCGGCCAGCGGGTAGCGCTGATCCGCTGGGCCGCCGGCGGCGCGCTGCTGGCTGCCGTGGCGCTGGCGCTGGCGCCCTGGTTGGCGGCGGCGATCACAGCCCAGGGCGCACCCGGCGCCACATCCGCAAGCGCTGAGGTCTGGCTGATGATCGCCGTGGTGCCGGCGCTGGTGGCCCTGCTGTTCATCGCCAATGGCGGCGTGGTGCCCTTGGCCGAATCGGCGCTGTCACAGTTGCTGACCACCCGCCAAGGTCTGGACGCTGCGCGCTACGGCCGCGTGCGCATGTGGGGCTCGATCGGTTTCATTGCCGCCGTGCTGGGCGCCGGCGCGCTGCTGCAGCCGCTGGGCATTGCGGCTTTTCCCTGGCTGGTGGTGCTGATCAACGGCGCGCTGCTGCTGGCCGCCTATGGCCTGCCCAGCGGCCATGAGGAGCGGCCCGACGGCCAGCCGGCGCCGCCGGTGGGGCCGATATTGCGTCAGCCAGCGGTGCGCTGGTTCTTTGCCTCGGTGTTTTTCACCGTACTGGCGCACACCAGCCTGTATGCCTTCTTCTCGCTGCACCTTGATGAGATGGGCTATGGCAAGCAGGCGGTGGGCGCGCTATGGGCGGTATCGGTGGCGGCCGAGGTGCTGTTTTTCATGCAGCAGGGGCGCTGGTTCCCGCGGCTCTCGCCCCATGGTTGGCTGCTGCTGGCCGCTGGCGTGGCGGCACTGCGCTTTGCCGGCATGGCCTGGGCCGGCCCGCTTTTGTGGCTGCTGGTGTTGGCGCAGCTGACCCATGCCGTCACCTTTGCCGGCCACCATGCTGGCTGCATCGCGCTGATCGGGCGCTATTTTCCGGGGCGTTTGCGTGGCCGCGGCCAGGCCTTGTACTCGGCGCTGGGCTATGGCTTGTCGGGCCTGATCGGCGGCGTGGGCGGCGGCTGGCTGGTCGAGCATGTCGGCTTTGGCGGCCTGTATTGGGCTGCTGCTGGCGCCGCGCTGGCGGCCCTGGGTGCGGCCCTGGCGGCGCAGGCCGCTGATCGTCGGCTGGCCGCCCCGCTGCACTGACCGAGCAGCCGGTCCGTAATGGGTCGGCTGTTCGCGGGCGGGCGTTCGTCCGGCTCGGCTGCAACTCATCGCGGTCAGCCGTCAACTCATCACTTCGACGCTGGCCGGTTGGGCAGGCACTTCTACACTCGCCGGGCTGTACGAGAGCAGGCCAACAAGACGAAGGACGCGACATGCGCAAGAGCGGGTGGATCACAGGTTTGCTGGTGCTGGTGCTGGCTGCAGGGGCCGGGGGGCGCTGGTGGCAGCAAAGCCAGGCCAAGGCGACGACCGGCGGCCAGGCGGCCACGCCATCGGCCGACCCGGCCTCGGCGGTGCCGCTGGAATTCCGCAGCAACGAAGTGGTGCAGCCGTCGCGCGCCAGCCTGCCGGATGTGATCGAGTTCTCCGGGCCGCTGGTGGCGCCTAACACCGCCGTGCTGCGGGCCAAGGCTGCGGGCACGCTGCTGCAGCTGGCGGTGGCCGAAGGCGTGCAGGTCAAGGCCGGTCAACTGCTGGGCCGCATCGACATGGCCGAACTCGACAGCCGCATGGCCGAGCGCAGCGCGCAGCTTGAGTCGGCGCGCGCCTTGCTGGTGCAGGCCCAGCGCAGCCACGCCAGCAACGAGCGCCTGGCGGCGCAGAACTTCATCTCGGCCAACGCGCTGGACAACTCACGCGCCCAACTCGATACCGCGCGCGCCGCCTTGGCCGCGGCTCAGGCCTCGCTGGCCACCACCAGCGTGGGCCTGCGCGATGCCACGCTGCTGGCGCCGATTGCCGGCATCGTGGCCAAGCGCCATGCGCTGCCCGGAGAAAAGGTCAGCGCCGAACAGCCGGTGCTGACCCTCGTCGACCTGGCCCGGCTGGAGCTGGCCGGCAACGTCGGCACGCATGAGGTCAGCCGGCTGGCGCCCGGCATGGCGGTAAGCGTGCAGGTTGAAGGCCTGGCGCAGCCCATTGCCGGCCGGCTGGCGCGCATTGCGCCGGCGGCCGAGCCCGGCACCCGGGCCATCGGTGTCAGCGTCAGCCTGGCCAATGAACAGCAGCGCTTGCGCGCCGGCCAGTATGCGTTGGCCAGGCTGCGGCTGCCGGATGAACAACAGCGCCTGCTGTTGCCGCAGGCGGCGGTGGGCAGCAGCTCGGGCCAGTCCCATGTCTGGTTGATAGCGCAGGGCAAGTTGCTGCGGCGGGCGGTGACGCTGGGCCGGCGCGACGACGCCGGCGGCCGCGTTGAAGTGCTGGACGGCCTGAGCGACCAGGACCAGGTGCTGGCCGCGCGCTTTGACAACCTGCGCGAAGGTGCGCCGGCCCACGTGCTGACCGCCGTCGCCGCGGTGTCGGCCAGAGATGCGGCCAGCGGTGCAGCCAGCGGTTCAGCCAGCAAGACGCTGCGCTGAGCACGACGACGCACAGGAGCAAGATCATGTGGATCACCCGCGTCTCGATTAACAACCCGGTGTTCGCCACCATGGTGATGGTGGCCTTGTGTGTGCTGGGTCTGTTCTCGTATGCCAAGCTGGGCGTCGAGCAGATGCCCGACATCAGCTTGCCTGGTGCCTGGATGGAAGTGCGCTATCCCGGCGCCTCGCCCGAGGCGGTGGAGCGCGAGGTGATGAAGCCGCTGGAGGAGGCGGTGAACAGCATCGCCGGCGTCAAGCGCATCAGCTCACGCAGCGCCGAGGGCCAGGGCACGATGAGCCTGGAGTTCTCACTCGATGCCGACATGGGCCGGGCGATGCAGGACATCCGTGACCGCGTCTCGGCGGTGCAGGCCAGCTTTCCCAAGGAGGTGCGCGCGCCCACCATCGCACGCTGGAACAACGACAACAGCGAGCCGGTGGTCAACCTGGCGCTGCTGTCCCGTTGCGGCGGGCCGTCGCAGACAGCGGGCTCAACGCGGCTGATTGACGGCCCGCAGACCGGCCAAGTGGCTTGCACCGAACGTAGCCCGCGCGAGCTGTCGCTGCTGGCCGAGCAGATTGTGGGCAAGCGCCTGCAACGGGTGGCCGGCGTGGCCCGTGTCGAGGTCACCGGTCTGGCGCTGCGTGAACTGCGTATCGACCTTGACCCGGCGCGGCTGCGCGCCTATGGCGTGACGCCGGCCGAGATTGCCAGCGCGCTGCGCGAGGCCAATGCCGACCAGCCGGTGGGTGTGCTGTCGGACCCGGTGCTCGACACGCTGCTGAGGGTGGAAGGCCGGGTGCGCGAGCCGCGGGCTTTTGAGGCCGTGGTGGTGGCACGGCGCAACGGCCTGGCGCTGACGCTGGGCGACTTGGGCACGCTGGTAGAGCGCGAGCAAGAGGCCAGCTCGCTGGCCCGCATCAACGGCCAGCGGGCGGTCAACTTCAATGTCTTCAAGCAGCAGGACGCCAACATTGTGGTCACCGGCGACGCGGTCAAGGCAGCGATGGACGAGATCCGCAAGACGCTGCCTCCCGATGTGGAACTGCGGCTGATTTATGCCGGCAGCGACTGGGTCAAAGGCTCGCTCAAGGGCCTGCAGCACACGCTGATCGAGGGCGCGGCGCTGACGGTGCTGATCGTCTTTCTGTTCCTGCATTCTTGGCGATCAACCGTCATCACCGGGCTGACCTTGCCGATCGCGGTGATCTCCAGTTTCATCGCGGTGTATGCCTTCGGCTTCACGCTGAACTTCATGACCATGATGGCGCTGAGCCTGTGCATCGGCCTGCTGATCGACGACGCCATCGTGGTGCGCGAGAACATCGTGCGCCATGTGCACCTGGGCAAAGACCACCACACCGCCGCGCGCGAAGGCACCGAGGAGATCGGCCTGGCGGTAATGGCCACCACCTTCGCGATCTGCGCGGTGTTTGTGCCGGTGGCCTTCATGGGCGGCATCATTGGCAAGATTTTTCATCCCTTTGGCATCACCGTGGTGGTGGCGGTGCTGGTCAGCCTGTTTGTCAGCTTCACGCTCGACCCGATGCTGTCGGCGATCTGGAAGGATCCGCCTTCCACCTACGTGAAGCGCTGGCCGCTGATCGGCCATGCGCTGCGCGCCACCGACCGCGCACTCGATGCCATGCACACGATCTACGCGCAGCTGATCCACTGGATCTTCTCGCCCCAGCGCTGGCGGCTGTGGCTGCCGGCCTGGGGCCATGGTTTCAGCGCCGATGGCCAGCGCGACAAAGTCAGCCCGCGCCGCCTGCGCCGCGCCACGATCACGCCACGCGGCGTGGTGATGGCGGTGGGCGGCTTGTCGTTTGTGGCGGCACTGGCGCTGGCGCCGCTGGTGGGCAGCGAGTTTGTGCCCAAGACTGACCAAGGCTTTACCCAGCTGCAACTGCGCCTGCCGGTGGGCGCCAGCCTGGAACGTACCGATGCCAAGGTGCAGCAGGTCGAAGCTTTGGTGCAGGCCCTGCCCGAAGTCAAGACCGTGTCAACCTGGATCGGCGGCCCTGGCCAACGCAACCAGGCATCGCTGAACATCGCACTGACCGAGCGCAACAGCCGCCAGCGTAACCAGCAGCAGGTTGAAGACGCCATGCGCGAGGCCATCGCCAAGATCCCTGGCATCGACGTCTCGGTCGGCTTCTTCAGGCCGATCAGCGTGGCCATCCTCGGCAACGACCCCGAGGGCCTGGCGAAGGTGGCCGACGAGTTTGCGGCCAAGGTCAAGCTGATTCCCGGCGCGGTGGATGTGGAGTCGTCGGTCAAGCCCGGCCTGCCGGCCTATGCGGTGCGGCTCAAGCCTGGCGCGGTGCGTGAGCTGGGCCTGACCGCGCCGCAGCTCGCCAGCAGCCTGCGCGCCTATGTCAACGGCGAGGCCGCCACCAGTTGGACCACGCCCGACGGCAACCAGGTGGAGGTGGTGCTGCGGCTCAACGAGAGCCGGCGCGAGCGCATCGAGCAACTGCGCGGCCTGCCGGTGGCTTTTGCGCGCGACGGCACGCCGATCACGCTGGACAGCGTGGCCGACATCGTGCCGGTGTTCAACCCCGAGATCATCCGACGCCAGAACCTGCAGCGCCGCGAGGCGGTGTTTGGCGGCGTCAAGGACCGCAGCCCCGGCGATGTGGGCGAGGACGTGCAGAAGCTGATCAAGGCCACCACGCTGCCGCCGGGCTACAGCTTTGATGTCGGCGGCCAGATGCAGCAGCAGGCCGAGGCCTTTGGCGGCCTGCTGTCGGCGATGGCGCTGGCGGCGATCTTCATCTACATCGTGCTGGCCAGCCAGTTTGGCAGCTTCTTGCAGCCGATCGCCATCATGGCCAGCCTGCCGCTGGCGCTGATCGGCGTCATGCTGGCGCTGCTGTTCTGGGGCAGCACGCTCAATGTGTTCTCGATGATCGGCCTGGTGATGCTGATGGGCTTGGTGACCAAGAACGCCATCCTGCTGGTCGACTTTGCCAACCAGGCGCAAAAGGCCGGCGCCACGGTGGCCGAGGCGCTGCTGCAGGCCGGGCTGATCCGCATGCGGCCGATCATGATGACGACCGCGGCGATGGTCTTCGGCATGCTGCCGCTGGCGCTGGCCTTCAACGACGGCGGCGAGATCCAGGCGCCGATGGGCCGCGCCATCATCGGCGGCGTCATCACCAGCACGCTGCTGACGCTGGTGGTGGTGCCGGTGATCTACAGCTACCTGGTGCGCTGGCAGCGGCCTGATGCGGCGCCGCTGCTGGCCGCGACACCCGAGGGCGGCGCGGTGCTGCCGCCACTGGCGGTCGCCGACCGCGATTGACCGAGGCTCAGCACTTTGCGGGCAGGCCGAACGCGGCAGGCCTGCACGGTCGACTGTCGCCTTGGGCCACCGGTCTGACATGCGGCGGGGGTCGGGCATCGGGCAAGGCCAGCTTTTGCAGAGTGGCGTTTGCCGTTCAGATCTGGGCCCTGAAGGCTGCGGCAATCGAACCCTGACGTTGGCCGCCTTTTGAGGCGGGTGACCGCTCACCTCTGAAGCTGATGTTCACTGGCGGTCAGCGGGTTGCGCGTTGCCCAGCCAGCGGCGAGGCCTGGCCAGCGACTGCTCTGGCCGGCAGCGAACTTGCACTTCCGACCCGCCATCCGAAAGCCGCCCTCGGCCTCACGTCATCGCGTTGAGGCTCTGGTACCTCCCCAGCGTCAGGGGGCGACGACTTCCAGCGTCGGGAAGTAGGTTCTGAACCGGCTGGCATCCCGGGTCAGCAAGGGCCAGCCTTCCACCGCCGCATGCGCGCCGATGAAGAAGTCGGGCAGCACCTGCAGTTTGCTGCCCCCGCGTCTGCGGTACTGCGCATAGGCCTTGGCCGCCAGGAACAGGGCCGGCCGCGAAATCTCGCGCAGTTCCAGACCCAGCGTGGACACGGCGCTGTCCAGCCCTTCGAGCGTCGAGAACGACAACGAAATCTCGGCGTAGATGATGGGGTTGATGGCCAGCTGGTGGATGCTGGCCTGCGCTCGCAATTGGCCGATCGACCAGTTCGCCCACTGCGGATCGTCTTGCAGCACGTCCACCAGGACATTCGTATCGACCAGCAGCATCAGTCGGCCGCGCGCAGCAGCTTCATCAACTCATCCGTTTGCCAGCGCACGTCTGCGCTGCCCCGCACGGCGTCGAATCGGTCCTGGGGTGGGCGACGCGCGCCCTCGGCCGAGCGAGGTCGATGCAAGACCACTTCCCCGGCTGCATTCACCGAGAACTCCACCGGGGCCCCGGGCAACAAACGCAGTTCATCGCGTATCCGTTTGGGAATGGTGACCTGGCCTTTGCTGGTCAAGGTGGTCGACATGGCGTTCTCCTGATGTATTACCGAAGTTGTTGATGGTAATACAACGCGCTGCCGAAAGCGCCGCTGACCTCCGGTCGACGCCCTGAGGTCGGTCTGCTGGCGCCTGGGCTGAACGAGTCTTTTTTGATGGCAGAGACTGCCAGTACGCAGCTAGGGCGTCGCCCAGCCAGCGGCGAGGCCTGGCCAGCGACGGCTCCCGCTGGCAGCGAACTGGCCCTTCCGACCCAAACCGGCGGGTGGTGTGAGCGAACTCAGCGCCGGGAACCGGTCATTCGGGAGCAGATCGGCCTGCCTCCTGTGCCATAGCCGCCGCGGTGGGGTCCCGTGCGAAATCATTGCACCCACTCCGCACGCGGCAGCTTGGCGGCGCCGGCGTCAAAAGTCAGGAATCCGTCGCGGCCGAGGTGCGTTGCACGCGCCACGAGCAAGCAATCCGCGAATTCGGCCGATGGGTACTGGTCAAAGAGGTACAGGGCCTCTTCGACCGTCGGCGCGTGTTCGAACTCGATGCCCGGCGTCTCGAGCATCGCGATGACGGCTGCCGTCATCGACGCCCGATCGACCTTGTAGCTCGGTAGGTTGGAGTGGTAACTCCAACGTTTTCATGCAGGGCGAGGTCTTGCCAAACATGCCGCCGTTGATGTGGACATGTCGTTGGAGTTCACTGCGTTCACTCCAACCTACCGCCCTGCTGCTGGCCATCCGCGTGGCCAAGGAGGTCAAGGCATTCAAGAGTTTCGCCGGCTAACTGCATGCCGTGGATCAGGTGGGAACGGTTGCCAGACAGAACGAAGATTGGCTCACCCACACGCGGGACAAGGCCAAAGCCAATGCAAACGCCAAAGCCTGAGGATGTGGGATTCATGGGGGCCTGAATGGCCAAGCCCGTGCCGGGCAGTCCAGTCGGCCGGTGCTGGCCAGCGTGCCGAGTTTCATCATCGTGCGTCTACCCCGCCTGGAATCTTGCGGTTCAGCTTGTGCCGCCCAGGCATGTTTATTCAGGTCACCGTACCCGCAAGCGTGGGATCGGTGGCCGGTGGCCCCGCCGCTTGTGGGGCTACCAAGCCGTTGTTCGGTAGTCCTTCAAGAACTGTCCCCACACATGCTCACCGGTATTGATGCCGTCGATGATGGGGTCGAGGATGCGGGCTGCGCCGTCGATGATGTCGAGTGGCGGGTGAAAGCCTTGCTCGGCGGTCTTGCGCGCGGCGATGTCGACGGGGTCTTCGTCCGTGACCCAACCGGTGTCAACGCTGTTCATGTGAATGCCATCGCCGTGGTAATCCGCTGCGGCGGTGCGGGTCATCATGTTGAGCGCGGCCTTGGCCATGTTGGTGTGAGGGTGCCGCGTCGTCTTGAAGCTGCGATAGAACTGACCCTCCACGGCAGAGACGTTGACGATGTGCTTGTCGCGGCCAGGCGTGCGCAGCATCAGCGGCTTGAGCCGCGCATTGATGAGAAAGGGCGCGATGGCATTGACGAGTTGCACTTCGAGCAATTCGACGGACGGCACTTCGTCCATCAGCATGCGCCATGAGTTGCGCCCGCGCAGGTCGACTTGCTGCAAGTCCTGGTCGAGCCGGCCTTGTGGAAACAGATGCTGTTGGGCCAGCAACTCTTCGGCAAGCAGCGGTATCTGCGAGAGCTCTGCCGCGTGCGTCAGGGCAGTGAGGGTGGGCAAATCGGACACGTTTGCCTCGGGGGTTTCGGGCAGGATGTGGGCGCCGCGCAATCCCTCGTAAGTGCCGATCAATTTTTGAACAGCGGCAGGCGTGTGATGCAAGGCCTGCGTTTCGCCCGCCATCATGTGCGCGTAAAAGCCCGGCGGGCGCCGCACGGTCTGGCAGGCGTTGTTGACAATGAAGTCGAGGCGATCGCGCGTGCTCAGGAGTTGGTGGCAGAAGGCTTCCACGCTGGGTGTGTGGCGCAGATCCAAGCCGAAGATTTCGAGGCGGTGGCCCCATTCACCGAAGTCCGCCTCTTGGGCATAGCGCGCAGCGCAGTCACGCGCAAAGCGGGTGGTGACGATGAGGTGTGCGCCCGCGCGCAGCAGCTTGAGCCCCGTCTGGTAACCGATCTTGACGCGACCGCCCGTGAGCAGGGCGACGCGGCCTCGCAGGTCGGCCAGTTCGGTGCGTTTGCTGAAGTTGAGCTGTGCGCAGGCCGGGCACAGTTGGTCGTAGAAGTGGTGGATGAGTTGGTACTTCACTTTGCAAACGTAGCAATGCATTGGCTCCACGCGCGGCCCTTGATGGTTGCCGGCGCTGTCTTCGAGTTTCGTGACGTCTTGTGCCGAGAAGCCAACCGGCGGGAAGCATGCGGGCGCGGTGAACACCGGTTTGCGGCGCAACGCGCGAATACCGGTCTCATGCAACACGGCATCCGTTTCGCGGGCTTGCGTGACACGGCGTTCACGTAAAGCGGCCCTTCGCTTCTGGCGGCGTTCTTCGTGGTCAGGGTGATGCACGCGCGCAACGGCCTGGAACAGGCGCTCGCGATCGGCTGGCGCCAGCACGTCGCAGACGCTGGTATCCCCGGCGATTCGTTCAAGCAGCACGGTGGCGGCGTGCAGTTGCCGCAGCAGGTCGGGGTGGGGCTGCGGCGGCGTGGCGGCGGGATCTTGGCTCATCCGAGGATTTTCAACGCTGATTGAACAACCGGCTTTTAAAGGCGAGAACAGGCGGCGCAGAGGTCGACCATCGCGGCAGTGGGCCACCCGCCAAGATCAGAACGGGCGGCGCACGACGACGGGTGACCGTCGCCAGCGACCCAACGGTCGCGCGACCGCGGATTCAGCATTCGACGATGTTGACTGCCAGGCCGCCGCGGGCGGTTTCCTTGTACTTGCTCATCATGTCGGCGCCGGTCTCACGCATGGTCTTGATCACCTGGTCCAGGCTGACATGGTGGCTCCCGTCACCTCGCAGCGCCATGCGCGCGGCGTTGATCGCCTTCACCGAGGCGATCGCATTGCGCTCGATGCAGGGGATCTGCACCAGCCCGCCCACTGGATCACAGGTCAGGCCCAGGTGGTGCTCCATGCCGATCTCGGCGGCGTTTTCCACCTGCTCGGGCGTGCCGCCCATCACCGCGCACAAGGCACCAGCGGCCATGCTGCAGGCCACGCCGACCTCGCCCTGGCAGCCCACCTCGGCGCCCGAGATGCTGGCGTTCTCTTTGTAGAGCAGGCCGATCGCCGCCGCGGTGAGCA
>JBBQJN010000080.1:0-13354 GCA_038325945.1 Burkholderiales bacterium
GGCGCCACCGCCTTCGAGATTCCCTGGGGCACGATCATGGCCGCTTCGGTCATCGTCACCCTGCCACTGCTGCTGCTGGTGCTGGTATTCCAGCGCAAGATCGTCTCCGGCCTCACCGCCGGCGCGGTCAAGGGCTGAGCCGCTTCACCTGCCTGCCCGCAAGACCCCGGCCGCACTCAAGGATCACCATGTCCCGCATCGATTTCCAGCAGGTCAACAAGCGCTACGGCCCCAAGCTGCCGCTGACCATCAAGGATGCCACGCTCACCGTCGAGGACGGCGAGTTCTGCGTCTTCGTCGGCCCTTCGGGCTGCGGCAAGAGCACGCTGCTGCGCTGCGTGGCCGGGCTGGAGGACATCAGCTCGGGCGATCTGCTGATCGCCGGCCAGCGTGTCAACGATCTGCCGCCGGCGCAGCGGGGTGTGGCCATGGTGTTCCAGAGTTATGCGCTTTATCCCCACATGACGGTGGCGCAGAACATGGCCTTCGGCCTGCAGGTGATGGGCGCCGACAAGGCCGCCGTGGCCGCCAAGGTCAAGCATGCCGCCGACATCCTGCAGCTCACGCCGCTTATGGACCGTTTGCCCAAGGCCTTGTCGGGTGGCCAGCGCCAGCGCGTGGCCATCGGCCGCGCCATCGTCAAGCAGCCCAAGGTGTTTCTGTTCGACGAGCCGTTGTCCAACCTGGACGCCGCGCTGCGCGTGCAGACCCGGCTGGAGATCGCAAGGCTGCACCACGACCTGGGCTCGGCCAGCATGATCTACGTCACCCACGATCAGGTCGAGGCGATGACGCTGGCCGACAAGATTGTGCTGCTGCACACCGGCGAGCTGATCGATCAGCGCGGCAGCGTGGCCCAGATCGGCTCGCCGATGACGCTGTACCACCGTCCGGCCAGCACCTTCGTGGCCGAGTTCATCGGCTCACCCAAGATGAACCTGCTGCCGGCGCGGCTGCTGTCGGCCAGCAGCCAGGCGGCGCAGCTGCAGCTGGCCGGCCGCAGCCTGAGCGCGGCGGTTGACGCCAGCGCCATCGCGCCAGGCGCCGCCGTGCATCTGGGCGTGCGCCCTGAGCATTTGCTGATCGCCGACATTGGCGAGGGCGCCGGCCTGCCGGCGACGCTCAAGCACGTCGAGCGGCTGGGCGATGCCTCGCTGCTCTACGTCAGCGTCGGCGAGGGCCTGCCCACGCTCACCGTCAAGGTGGAAGGCAGCGCCAGCCGGGCCACCGGCAGCGCGCTGACGCTGCGCTTGCTGCCGGAACAGTTGCACCTGTTCGACAGCGCCGGCCAGGCCTGCAGGCGCAGCGTCGAACTGCCGACGTGAACCGGGCATTCCCCGAATCGTCTGCGGCGCCTGCCGCCAGGCGCCAGGCGCCACGGATCACTGATTTGACCGACAAGGCCAAAATCGCTTTGCGGTGGTGGCACGACCAGGTCGTCTACCAGATCTACCCGCGCAGCTTTGCCGACAGCAACGGCGACGGCATCGGCGACCTGCCCGGCATCACCGCCCACCTTGACCACCTGCAAGCGCTGGGCGTCGGCGTGCTCTGGCTGTCGCCGGTCTACCGCTCGCCGATGGCCGACAACGGCTACGACATCAGCGACTACTGCGACATCGCGCCCGAGTTCGGCACGCTGGCCGATTTCGACGCGCTGGTGGCTGCGCTGCACGCGCGCGGCATACGGCTGATGATGGACCTGGTGCTCAACCACTGCTCAGATCAGCATCCCTGGTTCGCGCAGGGCCGGCAGTCACGTGAGCACCCCTGGCACGATTACTTCATCTGGGGCGAACCGGCCGCCGATGGCGGTTTACCCAACCACCCACCCAACAACTGGGAAGCCTGCTTCAGCGGCCCGGCCTGGAGCTTCAACCCGCCCACTGGCGAATACTTCCTGCACCTGTTTTCACCGCAGCAGCCTGATCTGGACTGGCGTTGCCCGACCTTGCGCGCCGAGTTGCACGAGATCCTGCGCTTCTGGCTGGCGCGTGGTGTCGCCGGGCTGCGCCTGGACGTCATCAACCTGATCGCCAAGCCCTGGGATGCGCGGGGCCGATTGCCCGATGCGCCACGGGTCAAACCCGGTACCACGCAGCCCGCGTTTGCGATGGTCGTGCACGGCCAAGCGCTGATGACTTACCTGCGCGAGATGAAAACCGAGGTGCTGGACGGGCACGAGCTGATCACCGTGGGCGAGGCGCCGCTGTGCACCCCGGCGCAGGCCTGTGCGCTGACCGATCCACAGACCGGCGCGCTGGACATGGTGTTCCAGTTTGAACACATGGACCTGGACTGCCAGCCCGGCGGCGGCAAATGGGCGCTCAAACCGCTGCACCTGCCCGAGCTCAAGGCGGTGATGCAGCGCTGGCAGGACGCGCTGGCCGACGGCCGCGGCTGGAACAGCCTGTACCTGGGCAACCACGACCAGCCGCGGCTCGTCTCGCGCTGGGGCGACGATGGGCCGTGGCGGGTGCGCAGTGCCACCGCCTGGGCCAGCTGGCTGCACGGCCTGCAGGGCACGCCCTATGTCTACCAGGGCGAAGAGCTGGGCATGAGCAATGCGCCGCTGGCCAGCATCGAGGATTGCCGCGACATCGAGTCGATCAACCATTACCACGCCGCGCTGCAGGCCGGCCAGCAGCCGGCCGAGGTCATGCATTCAATCCGCGTCAAGGGCCGCGACAACGCGCGCACACCCTTGCCCTGGAATGCCAGCTGCCATGGCGGTTTCAGCACCGGCACGCCGTGGTTGGCGGCCAATCCCAACTTCAGCGAGATCAACGCCGAGCAGGCGCACGCCGACCCCGGCTCGGTGTTTCACCACTACCGCCAGCTGATCGCGCTGCGCCGCCAGCACCCGGTGTGGGTGCATGGCCGCACCCTGGCGCTGCTGGCCGAGCATGTGCACATCGCCGCCTACCTGCGGCGTTGGCAAGGCGACCAGTTGCTGGTGGTCTGCAACCTCAGCGGCCAGGCGCAGGCGCTGGATCTGCCCGCCGGCGCCTGGCCGACCAACGCACGCCTGCTGCTGGCCAACCGGAGCGGCTTGTCGCCGAACACGCCGGCCCCACCCACCCGCCTGGAACCCTGGGAAGCGCGCATCGTCATCGGCGGCACAACGCTGGCTTGAGCGACGGCTGACTGCTTGCGGCTCGTTGCTGACCTTGGCGACTCGGGCGGACACGGCTCCACGAATGGGCGTTGCCGGCCAGCAGCTGACGGCGGCGTCAGGCAGGTTCCTGGCTTCCCGTCTCGTCGATGTCGCGGCGCAAGCAACCGGGCACCAGAAGGCGCAAGGGGTGAACGGCTTGGGTATTCTCAATTGTCGCTTGCCCTCTGGGGCCCTCCCGCATAATATGACCCCATGTAGTCACAAAAGGAATGATCGTGGACATCGTGCAGATTCGTGAAGCCAAGGCCGGTTTTTCAGCCCTCGTGACCGCTGCCGAAAACGGGCGGCCGACACTGGTCAGCCGCCATGGCCGGCCCTGCGCGATGATCGTTCCGGTGGCCGACGGCGCGCGCCTTTACCCGCTGGATATGCCCAACCTCGCCAACTACCTGTTGGCGCTGCCCGAGCCGCTGGAGACCGAGCGTGACACCACGCCGTTGCGGGGTATTGACTTTGCATAAAGGCTATCTGCTTGACACCAGTGTGGTGTCCGCGCTGGCCCCCGGGCGTGAAGCCTTTGTGCCCGCCGCGCTGGGAGCTTGGCTGCAGGCGCACCACGAGGCGCTGTTCCTGCCGTCCATAGCGATTGCTGAAATGGCCCAAGGCATCGGCAAACTGCGCCGCGCCGGCGGCGTAGAGCGGGCCGACCGCCTTGACCGCTGGCTCGACGGTTTGTTGGCCGCCTATGGCGAGCGCATCCTGCCGCTGGATGCGCACGCAGCGCGGCTCGCCGGCCAGATTTCCGAAGCAGCCATGGCTAAAGGCTGCCACCCCGGTTTTGCCGATGTCGCCATCGCCGCGCTGGCCCAGCACGGCGGCCTGTTGCTGCTGACCTGCAAGCTCAAGCACTTTCAGCCACTGGGCGTGGCCTGCGTCGACCCGTTGGTCGCCTTGCCGGCCGGGTAGCGCGGTGGTGCGCACCCTGCCGCAAGCCGCTGATCCTGGTGCGCGCTGCTCTCCCGGGCAGGCTGATGCCGGTCAGCAGCCACCCGAAGAAGGAACACGAGGTCGCCAGCATCGCAACCAAGCAGCAGAACCTTGCGATGCCCGCCGTGTGGTGCGCACGGATGCCAGCCGCAGTGACACTGCTTTGGGCTTGGTGTTCACTGCCGATGGTCGGCAAGCGCCTCAAGCACAGGGGGCTTGCGCTGCGCGTCTACGGGCTCGCCTGTCTTCTTCATCGCCGTTCTGATCGATGAAGGGCGGAAATTGGGCTTCGAAGAACGCGCCCTGCAGGATCGGGATGGGTCGGCAGCGGCTCGCCGTATTTGCTTTGATCCAGTCCGCTGGCCGACTGCTGCGAGCCCGAACCAGCCGATCAGAACCGGCTCTTGGCCTTGCGTTTGTCGAATTCGGCCAATTGGGCCTTGAGCAGCAGCAGCAGAATGCGGGCGGTGGCCTCGCTCATGCTGAGCAAGGTATGCGGTTCGGCGGCGTCGTTGTCGGCGTCGCGACGGGCCGGTTGCGGCTGCACCAGAGCGTCGATGCGGGCATGGATCAGGCCATGGCCGTTGGCCATCGCCTTCACCTTCTGCACCTCGATGTTGTAGGTCTTCATGGCTGGGTTCTCCGGATTTCAGGCTGCAAGCCTATCCCAGACCGCGTGGCGATGCGGTAAGCGTCTCAGCGGTATCGCTCCACCGGCGAGTAGCGACCCGCCATGTGGTCGAACATCGCCATGCTGCGGCTCAGGTTGGACAATCGATGCTGATCGTGAGAGGAAAGCCGCAGACGGCGCACGCCCGTCAGACTGCGGTAGGTGCACAGCCCTGGCGCCTGCTGCCTGAGCGTCAACACCATCTGCATGTCGCGCGGCGCCATCACCAGCAGGCCGAACATGTGGACGTCGGCCAGGTTCTCCATGCGCACGGTCACCGACTGCGCGCTGGCGCGCAGCATCATCATGCCGAAGGCCACCGGCTTGGATGATCGGTTGTCGGTCTGCAGGTAGAAGAGCTCGGCACCGCTGCGCAACTCGGCGGCGCTGAAGTCGGCGCGGCGCTGGCGATGCTCCAGGTTGTCCACCGCCAGCGAGTCCAACACCAGCAGTTGCCGCCGGCGGTCGGAGAACGACCAATAGGTCAGGCCGGATTGCGCCGACACCGCGCCCAGGCGCGCCAGCTGCTGGTCGAGGCCGCCCGCCGCCTGGTAGCTGTCGCTGATCCGCAGCAGCAGCTCGAAGTCGCGCGAGCGCAGGTCGCTGCAATCGGGCAGCGGACCGTCGCGCCGGCCGTCGAGCAGCCAGCTGTGCACCAGTGGCGGCTGGTCGGCGGCTGGTCGGCGGCGGGGCGGCGGCATCGCCGCAGATCGTCTGCGCCGGATGCGCCCCGGCGGCTGTCGGCACCAGCCCGGCCGTTGCCGCCCAGGCACCCATCGTCCAGCCGCAGAAGTCGCGCAGGCAGCGTCGCCGGGCAAGGCTGGCGGGCAATGCATGACGGCCGGGCAGTGGCATGGCGAGTGTCGGCTTGCTGCCGCTCAGCGCGGCGCAGCGCAGTGCTGGGCGATGTAGTCGGCGTGGCCGGGCATCGCGTCGGCACAGCGGCTGATCAGTGCATGCACGCCCTGCAGGTACTCGCTGATATCCGCTTCGGCCAGACTGTCCACCAGCGGATGGTAGCTCTGCGGCCGCAGGTGCTGGCCGTGCATCACCTGCAGCCAGGCCAGCTCGGAGAACAACTCATTGTTCTCGCGCACGATACGGCCGTGGCTCTTGAACAGCGCCAATTTGGCCTGCAATGAGGCCGGCACGCCCATTTCGCGGCAGGCGATCCAGAATGCTGAATCGCTGCGCTCATTCAGCTTGTAATGCAGGATGATGAAGTCGCGTATGCGCTCCATTTCGAATCGGCTCTGTCGGTTGTATTCGTCGATATCGACTTGGCTGAAACCACGGGATGGAAAAAAGTCGATCAGGCGCGCAATCGCCGTTTGAATCAAGTGGATGCTGGTGGACTCCAGCGGCTCCATGAATCCGCTGGCCAGCCCTACCGCCACCACGTTCCGGTTCCACCCCAGCTTGCGCATGCCGGTGACAAATCGCAGCGTACGTGGCTCGGCCAGTGCCGGCCCGTCCAGGTTGGCCATCAGCACTGCCGTGGCCTCGTCCTCGCTGATGTGCTGGCTGCAGAAGACATGGCCGTTGCCGGTGCGGTGCTGCAGCGGGATGCGCCACTGCCAGCCAGCCTGGCGCGCCGTGCTGCGGGTGTAGGGCAGCAACTCTCCCGCCGGCGCACAGGGCACGGCCACGGCCCGGTCGCAGGGCAGCCAGTGACTCCAGTCCTCGTAGCCGGTCTTCAGCGCTTGCTCGATCAGCAGACCACGAAAGCCCGAGCAGTCAATGAACAACTGGCCTTCCACTCGACGGCCGTCGTCCATCAGCAGGGACTCGACATGGCCGCTGTCGCTTGCGCACTGCACATCGACAATCTTGCCTTCGAGCCGTTGCACGCCGCGGGCCATCGCTTGCTTGCGCAAGTAGCGAGCGTACAGCCCGGCGTCGAAGTGGAATGCATAGGTGATGTCGTTGAGCGGCGAGTTCTGGACATCACCGGGCGGCCGCATGAACTTGTGGCGATAGGCCGCCACTTCGGTGATTGCGTACTCACCCAGGTCGGGCGCCTGCCCTGCAGCAAACATCTTCAACCAGTACTGGTGAAACGGCACGGTCCACAGGTCCTGGCCAAAGCGGCCGAAGGCATGCATGTAGCGGCTGCCGATCCGCCCCCAGTTCACGAACTCAATGCCAAGCTTGAAACTGCCCTGGGTCTCGCGCAGAAACTCGTCTTCGTCGAGCCCCAGCACCCGGTTGAAGAGCTGGATCATCGGGATCGTGGCCTCGCCGACCCCGACGGTGCCGATCTCTTCACTCTCGACCAAAGTGATAGCCGCCCGCCCAAGCAAAACCTTGGACAGCGCTGCGGCGGTCATCCAGCCGGCCGTGCCGCCGCCGGCGATGACGATGCGTTGGATGGGCTGCAGGGTTGGGTGGGCGTCGGTCATGGCTCAAGCCTACAGCGATGGGTGGCGAGAAACAAAAACCCCAGCGGCCTGGCGGCGGCTGGGGCGAGGGTAGCCAGCAGCGGGTGCCGGTCAGGCGCCGATTCGGGCAGCAACGCCCGATCGGGACTTTACCGGGAGGCGCCGGCTTGCATCAGAACTTGTAGTTCGCGCCCATGAGGTAGGTCTTGCCGTAACGCTTGGTGTCGGTGGGGTTTTCACGGTCAGTGGTGTACTGCTTGAACAAGGCATCGGTAACGTTATTGGCCTGGAACAGCACCGACAGGCCCCGCAGGAACGATCTCTCAGGGAAGCTGTAGCCCAACTGGATGTCGACCACTGTCTCGCCACGAATGAAAGTGATCTCGGTGTCGTCCTTGTAGTCCTTGATCTCACCCAGGAAGTCTGAGCGGGTGCGCTGGGCCACAGCGACCTGGAAACCGTGCTTTTCGTAGTAAAAGCGCAAGTTGGTCACCCGCTTGGACAGGCCGGGCAACGGTATCGACAGCGGCGTGTTGATCAAGCCAGGCAGTTGGCCAGGCTGGATCGTGATCGAGCTGTTGGTGTCGCTGTGGTTGATCGAAACGCCGAAGCCGTCGAGCGGCTTGGCAATCATCGACAAGGGGATGTTCACCGCCAGTTCGATGCCCTTGATGCTGCCGCCATTGCCATTGGTCGGGCGAGTCAGGATGCCGTTGGTGCCCGCTGGCGGCACGGCAAATCCGGCCGGCAAGACGCCAGCAAAGTCAAAGGGCGTGGGCAGGGTCAGCACATAGGTGCTGATGTCCTTGTAAAAGGCCGCGACGCTCACATAGCCCTTGGTGCCAAAGTACTTCTCCACCGAGATGTCAAACGCGGTGGCGCGGAAGGGCTCCAGGTCGGGGTTGCCGCCACTGGCCACGATGCGTTGCGGCACCAAAGGCGGGCTGGGCAGGCTGGGTGCGTCCATGCTGGCGCGCATCTGGCCCATGGTCGGGCGAGACATGGTCTTGCCCAAGCCCAGACGCGTGACCATGTCGTTGCCGACGTCCATCGACAGGTTCAGGCTGGGCAACCAGTCGGTGTAGGTCTTGCCGCCGGACAGCGTGGTGCAGGTATCGGGCGTGGCGCCCTTGCAGCGGCCCGAATCGTTGACGAATCCGGAAGACTTCTGGTCGGTGTGAACGATCTGCAAGCCGACATTGCCGGAGTACGAGAAACCAAACAACTTGCCGTCCAGATCGGCTTTGACAAAGCCGGTGTTGACCTTCTCCTTGACACCCCAGTTGCGGTTGATCACCGTGCCGTAGGTGTTGGGCCGCAGGCTGTAGACCGAGCCGAGTGAGCCGCGCGGGTCCCAAGTGGCGATGTTGAAGCTCGCTACATTGAGCGTCGAACTGCCGGGAATGGTCAGGCCGGCAAATGGACTGGCATTGCCGCTGATGACCAGAAAGCCTTCCTGGGTGGTGGAGATCTTCTCGCGGTCGACGGCGTTGACGCCAAACTCGACCCGCGAGACCGGGCCCCAGGTCAGTTCCCGCACAGCGCTCAGGCGCAGGTTGTCGATCGCATCCGACACCTTGGGCGAAGCCACATAGCCGGCTTGCGGTGTGGCGGGGCCACCACCCCAGCCCATCACGTCGGTGAGCTTGACCACATTGCGATCAGCAAAGTTGGTGTTTGAGCTGAACACCACATCACCGTGGTTGTTGCCGTTGAAGCCGGTCCAACTGAGGGTGCCGGTGGCGCCGGGTGTGACGGCAGCGCCGCCGCTCTGTGTCGGGTTGCCGTTGCCCACCAGGCCGGCGGTGGTCTCATAGCGCGCGCTCTCCTTGATCACCTTCGACTGCGCCACGTCACCGGTGAGTTTCCAACGGTCGAGCTTGAGGCTGGAGTTCAAGCCCCAGGCCTTGAGCTCATCGTCCGAGCCTTCGTTGTGGTTGCGGATCACGCCCTTGAAATTATCGACCGTGCCGCTGGTGGCAAAGCCGTTGGCCACCGTGGCGGCGAGCAGGGTGGGCACCCCGCGGTAGTTTTCGCCGCCTGAGGTGCCACCGATGAAGCCTTCAATGCCCTTCTTGAAGCTGGCCTGGCGCCCTTTGGACTGGAACACGTCGAGCACGGTCTCGAAGTTCTTGTTGGGCTTCCACTGCAGCACGCCCATCAGGCCTTCACGGCTCTGGTCAGAAAGCTCGATGTCACGGCCAAAGCCGCCGGGCACGCCCACGTCCTGGCCGCCGAAGCTCAAGGTCGGCGTCCAGCCGCCCCAGGTGTTCGCCCTGAGCTGGCCGGCGCCCTTCTCGGTGAACTTCACCGCGCCCAGCGCCACACCCAGCGTGCGGTCGAGAAACTGATCGACGTAGGCCACCGACATCCGTTCGCCGCTGCCTTCGCCGTTGGGCACGCCGTTATTGATGCCGGTGCGCTGATCACGGTAATTGATGGCCACCTGGCGTGACGACGAGTTCAACGGCCGGATGGTGCGCAGGTCGATCGTCGACGACAAGCCCTGGCCCATCAGGCCGGCGTGCGGCGTCTTGTAGACCAGCACGCTGTTGAGCAATTCCGCCGGATAAAGATCGAAGTCGACGCCGCGGCTGTCGCCTGAGGACGCAACTTCGCGGCCGTTGAGCAGGCCCCCATTGAAATCGGGTGACATGCCACGCACGCTGATGCTCTGGGCCTTGCCGCTACCCTTGTTGCGCTGCGCAGCGACACCGGGCAAGCGGGCAATCGAATCCGCCACCGACGGATCAGGCAGCTTGCCCAGGTCTTCGGCCGAAATCGCCTCGACGATGGTGTCAGCTTCCTTCTTGACGCTGATGGCCGTTTCGATGGCGCGCCGGATGCCCGTCACCACCACCTCCTGTGACGCCTGCTGGGCCATTGCGAATTCGCTGGCGCCCATCAGCAACACGGCACAACCGGCGGCAACAGGCCGCACCGGAAATCCGAAACGCCGACCCCACAAGGGCTGGCTGCGCAATGTGGCTGCATTCTTCATCGCATGTCTCCTCAAACCGGTCCTGATCTGGTGGCGGCACGGCACGCCCGTGACGCACTCAGCCACCGATCACCTCGTGGATGACCAAAAGTTTGTACTATTACTAGATTCTTTGCCAAGCACACACAAACCCTGTAGCCGGCCTCCGAACAGTGTTCTCCCAGGTAAAGCCCGCCTTGCGTCCATCGCTACCAAGGGAAAACACCGATTCTCCGTTGCTCTATCGCAACATTGCGGGCTTCGCCAAAATGTAGGCTTACTACATGAATAGCCCCTTTCACGGCTGGCTTCGCGCTGCCGGCGGCAAGCCCCTGCTCAGGGCCGGCCTGGCGGCGGTAGGTTTTGCGGCCTGCGCGGCCGCTTCGGCTGCATCAGCCGCCGCATCAACCGCCAACGCGGCTTTGCCTGCTCAGCCAGCCGCTTCTTCGGCCAAGTCCTCGGCTGCGGCGCCCGCCGCACTGAAGCTGCACCTGCCCTCGCCCGACTGGCGCGACCAGGTGATGTACTTTGTGATGACCGACCGCTTCGACGACGGCGACGCCGCCAACAACGACCAGGGCGCCGGTGAATTCGACCCGCGCAGCAACGCCCACTACAACGGCGGTGACTTCGCCGGGCTGCAGCGCCGGCTCGACTACGTCCGCGGCCTCGGCGCCACCGCGCTGTGGCTCACGCCGCCGGTGGCCAACCAGTGGTGGGACGGCAGCGCCCGCACCAGCGGCTACCACGGCTACTGGGCCCAGCACTTGATGCAGGTCGACCAGCACCTGGGCACGCTGGACGACTACAAGGCCTTGTCGCATGCGCTGCATAGCCGCGGCATGTACCTGGTACAGGACATCGTGCTCAACCACATGGGCAACTTCTTCAGCTACGGCCCCGGCTGGTCGGCCGCCAACCCGGCACGTGACTACCGGCCCAACCCGGCCTCGAAGCCGCTGGCCGCGCCAGCTCAGCCGCCCTTCGACCAGAACGACCCGCGCCAGCCGGCGCAGCGCGCCGCCGCCATCTACCACTGGACACCCGATGTTCGCGACTACCAGCAGCCACAGCAGTTGCTGAACTGGCAGATGTCGGGGCTGGACGACCTCAATACCGAGAACCCGGTGGTGCAGCGTGCGCTGCGCGCCAGCTACGGCCACTGGATCCGCGAGGTCGGGGTCGACGCCTTTCGCGTCGATACCGCGTTTTATCTGCCGCCCGACTTCTTTGCCGGCTTCCTGCGCTCGACCGACGCCCAGGCGCCGGGCATCGAGCGCGTGGCGCGGGCCACCGGCCGGCAGCGCTTCTTCAGCTTCGGTGAGGGCTTTGCAATCGACAAGCCGATGGCCGTGCGCGAGGCGCAGCGCATTGAGCGCTATGTGCGCAGCCCCACGGGCACAGCGCTGCTGCCCGGCATGCTGAACTTTCCGCTCTATGGCAGCCTGGGCGACGTGCTGGCGCGCGGCGCACCGGCGGCGGTGCTGGGCCACCGCATCAGCGCGATGATGCGCAGCCACAGCGCGCCGCACTTGATGGTCAGTTTTGTCGACAACCACGATGTCGATCGTTTCCTGGCCGGCGGCAGTGAGGCCGGCCTGCGCCAGGCCCTGCTGGCGATCATGACGCTGCCGGGGGTGCCGGTGATTTATTACGGCACCGAGCAGGGCTTCACCGAGCAGCGCGGCGCGATGTTCGCCGCCGGCCAGGGCTCGGGCGGGCGCGACCGCTTCGACACCGATCACCCGCTGTACCGCGGCATCGCCCGCATGACCCAGCTGCGCCGCGACCACAAGCTGTTTTCACGCGGCACGCCGACCGTGCTGCAGGCCAGCCCGCATGGGCCCGGCGTGCTGGCCTGGCGCATGCAGCATCGCGGTGAGGCGGCACTGGTGGTGCTCAATACCGCCGACACGCCGGTGCTGATGCACCGCCTGGCCACCGGCCTGAGCGCCGGCGTGGCGCTGAGCGGGCTGCTGGCGCTGGACGGCGAGCCGGCAGCGCTGCGCACCGGCGCCGGCGGCTTGCTCAATGCCGAGTTGCCGGCGCGCAGTGGCCAGGTCTGGCGGCTGCCGTCGGGGCAGAGCGGCGAGCACGCCAGCTCGACGCGGGGGCCCGGCCTGACCGCCACGGCACTGGTGGTGACGCAGGCGCGGGTGGTCGATGACGGCAACAGCCTGCGGGCAGCGGGCCGGGCACCGGCCGGCAGCGCGCTGCAGTTGCTGATCAACGGCGACCTGGCGCGGGCCAGCAGCGTGCGCGCCGACGCCAGCGGCCACTGGCAGGCCTCGCTGCCGATCGGCCACCTGGCCGAGTTGCGCGGCCGCGCCGCGCACCAGCTGCTGGCCTGGCAGGCCGAGAGTGGCCAGGCCTCGCTGGCCAGGCCGTTCAGCTTGCGCCGGGACTGGACCTTGCTGGCCGACCAGAGTGATCCGGCCGGCGACGACCACGGCCCCGATGGCCACACTGTCTATCCCTTGGACCCGAGCTGGGGTGAGCAGCGCCAGATGGACCTGCGCCGGGCTCAGGTCTGGCGCTCGGGCAACAGCCTGAAGATCGAGCTGACGATGGCCAGCCTGACGCAGACCTGGAACCCGCCCAACGGCTTCGACCATGTGCTGTTCACGCTGCACTTCAGCCAACGCGGCCGCGACGACGGCGTCCATGCGCTGCCGCTGCAGAACGCGCGCCTGCCCGACGGTGGGCGGTGGCAGCACCGGCTGCGGGTAGGCGGCTGGTCGAACGCGCTGTTCTCGGCCGACGGCGCCAGCGCCAGCCATGAGGGCAAGCCGCAGACACCGGGCGCCTCGGTCGAGGTCGACCTGCCACGCCGGGTGGTGCGGCTGATCCTGCCGGCGGGTGCACTGGGCGCGGACGCCAATCTGTCGGGCCTGCAGTTGCACATCAACAGCTGGGATTACGACGGCGGCTACCGGGCGCTGGCGCCGCAACCGGGCGGCCACACCTTGGGCGGCGGCGCGCCCGATGGCCCCAAGCTGATGGACCAGCTGCGGCTGGTCTTGCCCTGATCAGCGCGCGACCGGCGCGGCCGGCATTGCGAGTTGCTGCTCGAGGGCCAGCGCCGCACCGCCCAACGCGGCCAGCGTGTCGGTGATCAACGCGGTGGGGATCAAAGCCAGGTAGGGCTGGAAGCGGCCCTTGGCCTCAAAGCGCTGGCGGAACTGGGACGCAAAGAAGCGGTCGGCAAAGCGCGGCAC
>JBBQJN010000081.1:0-13336 GCA_038325945.1 Burkholderiales bacterium
TGGCGCTGAGGTCACGCTTGATGATCGTCGACATCGAGGCCATGCCGAGGAAGATGGCGCCGGTGCCAGCAAAGGCCGTCATCACCAGGCTGGCGCCGTTGCCCAGGCCCAGCACGGTGCCGACCAGGCGCGACAGCATCACGCCCATGAAGAAGGTGAAGCCCAGCAGCACCGGCACGCCGGCGGCGCTGTTCTTGGTCTTCTCGATGGCGAACATGAAGCCAAGAGCGCCGCCCAGGAAGACCATCAGGCTGATGCCCGGGGTCATGGCCTTGGCCAGGCCGGTGGCCACGCCCAGCCAGGCGCCGATCACTGTGGGCACCATCGACAGGGCCAGCAGCCAGTAGGTGTTGCGCAGCACGCGGTTGCGCTCGGCGGCCGAACTCGTGACCGAGCCGCCGTAGACCGTTGATGAGGACATGTTCATGGTGTGACGCTCCTGAGAGAGGAAATAGGCAAAGTAGGCAAAGTGGGCTTGCCCGTGATCGTGGCGCTATTCTGTCGCATCGAAAGCTTCGCGTAAATGCGTAAGTTTCGATCAAATGATGCGCTTTAGCCGATGTGAACGGCCGCCCGAGGTCGCTGCGGCGATTGCCGCACAGAAACAACTCTTGGGCAGATGCATGTCGAAGGTTTCGCGGTTGCGCTGCTCTGGCGGCCGCCGGCCGACCAGCTTCGAGGCGAGCGTGATGCTGCAATGCCGAGCACGATTTCGAACGCGATCCGCATGTCGGAGTCGAGCTAGAAGGCTGTCGGGCTTTGGGACGGCCCCGGCCCAAAGCCCGACAGCCTCCCAGGCATTGGGATCGGGGAGGAGGTTCATGGTGAGATGTTGAAGGTCATAGAGGCGAGACTTTAGGCAGATAAACATTCAGAGTAAAGTGCAAATTTCCATGCAATAGCTTCGATAAAATCGTAACAACCTGAGCGGCACCCATGAACTACAAGCATTTGCACTACTTCTGGGCCGCAGCCAAGGCGGGCGGCGTTGTGCGCGCCGGCGAGCAATTGCACATTTCGCCACAAACCTTGTCGGGGCAGATCAAGTTGCTGGAGAGCCGCTTGGGCTGCGCGCTGTTCCGCAAGGCCGGGCGCGGCCTCGAGCTCACCGATGAGGGCCGGGTGGCGCTGGGCTATGCCGACCAGATCTTTGCGCTGGGCGCCGAGTTGCAGACCCGCCTCGGCCAAGACAGCGGCGGCAGCAAGGCGTTGGACTTCCGCGTTGGCATCGCCGACTCGGTGCCCAAGTCGGTGGCTTATCGGCTGCTTGAGCCGGCGCTGGCGATGACTGAGCCGGTGCACCTGATCTGCCACGAAGGCAAGTTTCAGGATCTGCTGGGCCAACTGGCCGTGCATCGGCTCGATCTGGTTCTGGCCGACGAGCCGATTGCGCGTCAACTTAGCGTCAAGGCCTACAACCACCTGCTGGGCGCTACGGCGATGAGTTTTTTCGCCACGCCCGCGCTGATCAAGACGCTGATCGGTGCATTTCCGCAGTGCATGGACGACGCGCCGATGTTGTTGCAGGGCGCAGGCTCGGCGATGCGTCGGCGCTTCGACTTCTGGCTGACCTCGCACAAGCTCCGACCAAGAGCGATCGGCGAATTCGACGATTCCGCCTTGCTCAAGGCCTTTGGCGGCGAGGGGCGAGGCATTTTCATGGCGCCTACAGTGCTGGAGGGCGAGATCGAGGCGCAGTTTGGCGTGCAGGTGATAGGCCGCACCGACGAACTGATCGAAGAGTTCTATGCGGTTTCGATCGAGCGCCGCATCACCCACCCTTGTATCGCCGCCATTACCCAGGGTGCGCGCGACCGGCTGTTCCACGATTGATGGGTGTATTACTCTAAAAGTGATAAAGCCAACGTAAGCAAGCCGTAAGATTGCGGCACGATGCTGCACTGCAACATGACTAGGGCACTGACATTCCAGCGCGGCCTGCAAGATCTGCTGGCCGAATTGCAACTGGCGCGAGCGCAGGGCAACCTCGGCAAGTTGGCGCTGCTTTGCTACTGCGAGTTGCGGCGCTGGGCCCGTGACGCAGGCGAGCCCGAACTCGCCGCGCACTGCACCTGCCTGATCACCGGCACGCCTCATGCCAGCCGCCAGGCGTTCTTGACCGACATCGACGCGCTGATCAGCGAACTGGCCGCACTGCAAACCAAGTTTGCGCTGCCGCCGGTGCAGCCTGCGGCACAGGGCAGTGATCAGGCCGCACCGATGGCGGGCGCGGTGGCGGGTTGAAGCCGGGCTGATCTGGCCATCAGCCAGGGGCTGTACCTGGCGGCCCATCGCCGACGCACCATGGCCCAGCCATCTGGTGAACATGATGGACAATTGGCCGATATGGATCAAGCACTTAGTCCGTGGCGCCTGAGCGTGGCGCCGATGATGGACTGGACCGACCGCCACTGCCGCTACTTTCACCGGCTGATCAGCCGTCGCACGCGGCTTTACACCGAGATGGTGACCACCGGCGCGCTGTTGCATGGTGATGTGCCGCGGCATCTGGCTTTCAATGCCGAGGAGCACCCGCTGGCCTTGCAGGTTGGCGGCAGTGAGCCAGCCGATCTGGCCCAGGCAGCCCGGCTGGCGCGGCAGTGGGGTTATGACGAGATCAATTTGAACTGCGGCTGCCCCAGCGAGCGGGTACAGCGTGGTGCCTTTGGCGCCTGCTTGATGGCCGAGCCGACGCTGGTGCGAGACGGTGTGGCGGCCATGCGCGACGTGCTGGGTTCCGATCTGGCAGTGACGGTCAAGCACCGCATCGGCATCGACCGCATCGAAAGCTACGGCTTTGTACGCGATTTCATCGGCACGGTGGCCGAGGCCGGCTGCAACGTATTCATCGTGCACGCACGCAACGCCTGGCTGCAGGGCCTGAGCCCCAAGGAGAACCGCGAGCTGCCGCCACTGCGCCACGAACTGGTGCACCGGCTCAAGCGCGAGTTGCCGGCCTTGACGATCGCCATCAACGGCGGACTGGGCAGCAGGCAGCAGATCGCCGAGCAATTGCAGGCCGTCGACGGCGTGATGATCGGCCGCGAGGCCTATCACCAGCCCTGTTTGATGGCCGATTGGGATGCCGTGTTCTGGGGCGAGGGTGAAGCGCCGGTGGTCGATGACGACTGGCGACTGGCGATCGAGCAGCAGATGCTGAGCTACATCGAGCGCCAGCAGGCCTTGCACGGCACGCCCTGGACGCACATCAGCCGCCACCTGCTGGGGCTATGGAACGGCCAGCCCGGCTCACGGCGCTGGCGCCAGCTGTGGAGCGACCACCGCTACAAGACCTTGCCGGTGCGCGAGGTGGCGGCCGCCGCCCACGCGGCGCGGCTGGCGGCTGTGGTGGTGCCGGCCGCATCGGCCGCCATGACCGCATCTGACGCAACGGCCATTCCCGCGCTGGCGGCCTGAATCCCTAGCCATGAGCCAGCCACACAAGCACGCTGATTTGGCCGGCAGCGGCCTGCTGGCCATCATCGGCGGCAGTGGCCTCTATGAGCTGCCCGGCCTGCGCGACACCGCCTGGGTTGCGGTGGACACGCCCTGGGGCGCACCCTCGGATGAGATCCTCACCGGCACACTGGAAACCGCCAGCGGGCCGGCCCGGCTGGCCTATTTGCCGCGCCATGGTCGTGGCCACCGGCTGCCGCCTTCGGCACTGAACTACCGCGCCAACATTGCCGCGTTCAAGCAGCTGGGTGCCACCGATGTGCTGTCGCTCAGCGCCGTGGGCGGACTGCGTGCCGACCTGCCGCCGGGCACGTTTGTCATCGTTGACCAGTTCATTGACCGCAGCTTTGCGCGCGAGAAGTCGTTTTTTGGCAGCGGCTGCGTCGCCCATGTCTCGATGGCGCAGCCGGTGTGCGCACGCCTGGGCGATCACCTGCAGACCACGTTGGCCGCGCAGGGCGTGCGCCACCAGCGCGGCGGCACCTACCTGGTGATGGAAGGGCCGCAGTTCTCGACGCTGGCCGAATCGCAGCTGTACCGCAGCTGGAACTGCGATGTCATCGGCATGACCAACATGCCCGAGGCCAAGCTGGCCCGCGAGGCCGAGCTGTGTTACGCCACGGTGGCGATGGTCACCGACTTCGATTGCTGGCATCCCAGCCACGACGACGTCACGGTGCAGGCCATCATCGCTGTGCTGCAGCGCAATGCCGACCTGGCGCGTGCGCTGGTCAGTGGAGTGGCCGGCGCCATCAGCCAAGACGCCCAGGCGGCGAGTTGCGGTTGCCGCAGCGCGCTGCAACATGCCTTGATCACCGCACCAGAGGCGCGTGACGCGGCGCTGGTGCAGCGGCTGCAGTCCATCGCTGGCCGGGTGCTGGGATGACTACCTCCACGCTCACTGCGGTCGCTGCCCCGGTACTGGCATGAAGGTCGCAGGCGTTCACCGGCGCAGCCTGTGGCCGGCGGCTGACCGCAGCGCGCTGTTTGTGATCGACCAGCGGCAATTGCCGCACCGTCTGGAGGTAGCGCGGCTGACCGATCTGGCCCAGGTGCGCAGCGCGATTGCCGACATGTGGGTGCGTGGCGCGCCCTTGATCGGCGCCACCGCCGCCTATGGCATCGCGCTGCAATGTGCGGTGGCAGCTGACGATGGCGCGTTGCGCGCGGCGCAGACGCTGCTTGACGCGGCGCGGCCCACCGCCGTGAACCTGGCCTGGGCCACGCGCCGCATGCTGGCCACCTTGTTGGTGCTGCCGCTGGCCGAGCGCACAGCAGCGGCCTGGCGCGAGGCCGAGGCGATTGCCGAGGACGATGTGGCGGTCAATCAGGCCATCGGCCGTCACGGCCTTGGCTTGCTGCAAGCGCTGGCCGCGCAGCACCCTGGGCGCGCCCTCAACCTGCTGACGCATTGCAACGCCGGCTGGCTGGCCACGGTGGACTGGGGAACGGCGCTGGCGCCGATCTACCTGGCGCAGGAAGCCGGGCTGGCGGTACATGTGTGGGTGGACGAAACCCGGCCGCGCAACCAGGGCGCCAGCCTGACCGCTTGGGAGTTGGGACAGCAGGGCGTGGCGCACACTGTGATTGCCGACAACACCGGCGGCCATTTGATGCAGCGCGGGCTGGTCGATGCGGTGATCGTCGGCACCGACCGCGTCAGCGCGCGTGGTGATGTCTGCAACAAGATCGGCACCTACCTGAAGGCCTTGGCGGCACGCGACAACGGCCTGCCGTTTTATGTGGCGATGCCGCTGTCGACGCTGGATCTGGGGCTGAACGATGGCCTGACCGAGATACCGATCGAGAATCGGTCGCCGCGTGAGCTGAGCCATGTCAGCGGCCGCGATGCCCAGGGTGGCATCACCGAGGTGAAACTGTTGCCCGATGGCAGCCCGGCGCTGAACCCGGCCTTTGATGTGACGCCGGCGCGGCTGGTCAGCGCGCTGATCTGCGAGCGTGGCGTGCTGGCGGCCGATGAGGCCAGCCTGCGTGTCGCTGCGGCCTCTGTTGCCGCTGCGCGCGCCTGAAACGGGTCAAGCGGCGGCAGGCGATCCTTGAGCTCGCGCACCGGCAGCGCAGCCGGCTTGAACAGGAGGCCGCGCCTTCCGCACCGGCAAGTGCTCAAGTGCTCAAGTGCTCAAGTGCTCCATTGCTCAAGTGCTGTCGCTGCTTGCGTCCAGCAACTGTTGCTGGCTCTGGTCGAGCATTTCGCTCAGGCGCGAGGCCAGGTTCTGGCCCAGCCGCTGATTCAGCGTCTGCTGGGCGGCTTTACAGTGCTTACGGGCCTCATACAGCCGCGACACGCTGCGCAGCAGTTGTCGAAGCTTGAAGTTGGTGCAAGCCACTGGCTGCCGGTCATTGGCTTTCATGTCACACTTGTATATGCAAGTATTTTATTTGCAAGCCAATCAGCCCCAGGACAGTAGCTTGAGCACAGTCAACGTCTCCCAGGAACCCTCCGCTGGTGCCGGCCATGCAGCTGGCGCGGCAGCGGCCCACCCGCTGCTGAGCGCGCCGCTGCTGCCCACGCTGTTGCGCTTCGCGCTGCCCAATATGCTCGCCATGTTGGCCACCGCGCTGGCGGCGGTAGCCGAGACCACCTATGTCGGCAGTTTTGGCGTTGCCTCGTTGGCCGGCATGGCACTGGTCTTCCCGATGATCATGTTCCAAATGATGTTGTCGGGTGGGGCGATGGGCGGCGGCGTGTCGTCGGCGGTCAGCCGCGCCATTGGCGCTGGCGACGCGGCACGCGCCAACGCGCTGGCGGTGCACGCGATGTGGATCGCGCTGGTTGCCGGCACCATTTACATGCTGGCCATGCTGAGTGGCGGTCGCGCGCTGTTCAGTCTGCTGGGTGGCCAGGGCGAGGCACTGGCGCAAGCCATGGCCTTTGCCAACGTGGCTTTTCTGGGCTCGATCTTCATCTGGCTGGTCAATACCTTTGCCTCGGTGCTGCGCGGTACGGGCAACATGGCCGTGCCCTCGGGCACGTTGCTGCTGGCCGCCATCACCCAGGTCTTGCTGGGCGGCGCACTGGGCCTGGGCTGGGGTCCGTTGCCGCGCTTGGGCATGGCGGGCGTGGCAGCAGGGCAGGTGGTGGCCTATGGTGGCGCGGCCTTGTTTCTTTACTTCTATCTGCGCTCTGGCCGTGCCAAGGTGAGGCTGCGCGTGCGTGCCACGCCGCTGCGCGCAGAGTTGTTTAGCGCCATCCTGAAGGTCGGCGGGCTGGCCTGCATCTCGCCCTTGCAGACGGTGCTGACGGTACTGATCCTCACCGCCCTGGTGGCCAAGTTTGGCACCGACGCGCTGGCTGGCTACGGCATCGGCACGCGGCTGGAATTTCTGCTGATACCGATCGCTTTTGCGGTGGGCGTGGCCTCGGTGCCGCTGGTGGGCATGGCCATCGGCGCGGGCAAGGTGGCGCGGGCGCGGCGCGCGGCCTGGACGGCAGCTGCCGTGGCCGGCACGCTGCTCAGCGCGCTGGGCCTGGTACTGGCGCTGGCACCCGGCTTGTGGATCAACTGGTTCACCCACGACGCTGCGGTGATCGCATCAGCATCGCTGTACTTCCAGTGGGCCGGCCCGTTCTACGGCCTGTTCGGCCTTGGCCTGTGCCTGTACTTCTCGTCGCTGGGTGCCGGCCAGGTTGGCGGCCCGGTGCTGGCCGGCACGCTGCGGCTGGCTGTGGTGGGTCTGGGTGGCTGGCTGCTGGCTTGGATGCAGATGCCGCCCTGGACCATCTTTGCGCTGGTTGCCGTCGGCATGGCGGCCTACGGTCTGGCCATGGTGGCTGCCGTGTACTACGGCGACTGGGGCCCGGAGCGTTGAGCGGTTTTCAGTGCCCGCCGGCCGAAACGCTGCGCTGCGCCGCTGGGCCAGGTGGCCAGCAGCAGCCCTGTCATCGCCAGCGCCAGTGCCGCCAGGTGGGCAGTGGTAAACGCTTCACCCAGCAGCAGCACGCCCACCGCCGCCGCGCTGACCGGCAGCAACACGGTGAACACGCCGGCTTGCTGTGCCGGCACCTGGGCCAGGCCCTTCATCCACAGCCACACCGTGGCCACGCTGGCGGCCAGCGCATAAAACACCAACAGGCCCCAGATCTCGAGGCTGACCGTGCTGAAGTCAAAGCGCCAGGCCTGCCATAGCCCGAACGGCGTGACCAGGGCCAGCCCCCACAGGTTGATCAGCGCGCTGATGCGCCGTGGCGAGACCCGGCCGCTCAGCCGTTTGCCGATCACCACATAGGCCGCCTCGCAGAACACCGCCATCAGCAGGAGCACATGGCCCAGCAGTGGCTGCTGGCCGGTTGCAGGAGCAATAGCTGACAGTGACTCGGCGCCAGCCGCTGGCGCGCGCGCCAAGGCCAGCAGCAGGATGCCCAGTGCGGCGCAGGCGATGGCCAGTCCGGTGCGCGGCGCGATGCGCTCGCCCAGCCAGCCGCGACTGAGCAAAGCCACCGCCGCCGGAATGGCCGCCATCACCACGCCGGCCGAAACCGCCGAGCTGAGCAGCACGCCGTAAAGCATGCACACCGAAAACATGAAGTTGCCGAGAAAGCTCTGCCAGAACAGCAGTTGCCGGTCATGCGCCGACAGTGGCGCGTCGCCCGGCTGCCGTTTCACCCAATGCAGCATCGCCATCGCGGCAATGCCAAAGCGCAGCCAGGCCAGCAGCATCACCGGCAGGCTGGCCACCAGCAGGCGCGACAGGCCAACGTAGCTGCCGACCAGCACCATGCTGGCGGCCAGGCAGGCGTAGGCCAGCCATGGCGTGCGCGCAGGGCTCACCGAGCAGGCGCCCTGGCACACGGCCCGGACTGAACCCGAGGGGCCTCAGAACAGCGACGCATAGCGCTGCAGTTCCCAGTCGCTGACATGGCGCGTATGCGCCAGATGCTCATCCTGCTTGAGGCGGATGAACTGCTCGGTCAGCGTCTCACCCAGAGCGCCGCGGATCACCGCGTCATCGGCCAGCGCTTGCAGCGCCTCGCCGAGGTGCTGCGGCAGTGCTTGCAGCCCGCGCGCGCGCAGCTGCGCCGGGCTCAGCGCGGACAGATCGTCCTCGACGTCGGCCGGCGCCTCGAGCTGGCGCTCGATGCCGTCCATGCCGGCGGCAATCAACGCCGCGCTGGCCAGGTAGGGGTTGGTGCTGGCATCAGGCAGGCGCCATTCGATGCGGCCATGCAAGCTGCGCAGCAAGGCGCTGCGGTTGTTCGGGCCCATGGCGATGCAGGTCGGTGCCCGCGCGCTGCCAGCCGCCGACGCGCCGCTGCCCAGCCGCTTGTAGCTGTTGACGCAGGGTGCGGCGATAGCGCACAGCGCGGCCGAGTGCGCCAGCACCCCGGCAGCAAACTGCCGACCCAGCACCGAAAGCGGCGCCTGGGTGTCGAGCGCGCCGTCGGCGCGATGGGGCAGAAACAGGTTGCGCGCATTGCCCTGGCGGTCGCTCACCGGGCCGGCCCATAACGATGCATTGAGGTGCATGCCGCTGCCAGGCTGGTCGACAAAGGGCTTGGGCATCATCGAAAACACCATGCCATGCTCTTCGGCGAGTGCATGCGCGGCCATCTTGAAAAGCATCAAGTGATCCGCGCTGGCCAACACCTCGTCGAAGCCAACGTTGAGCTCGAACTGGCTGCGGCCCTCTTCGTGGTCGATCGCCAGCACATCCAGGCCGCAGGCCTCTAGCGCGTGCTGCAAGGCCTGCAGAAAGACGCGCTGGCGCGGCAGCCGCTTGAGGTCAAAGCTAGCCGGGTTGACGCGGTCGCCGTCGTCGGCCGGCAGCCAGCGCCCAGCCTGCTGCTTGAGCAGGTAGAACTCGGGCTCGATGCCGGTGCGCAGATGCCAGCCCTTGGCCGCCAGCCGCGACACCTGGCGTCGCAGTACCTGGCGCGGGCAGGCGTCGAAGGCCTTGCCATCGACAAAGCCGTCACAAGCCAGGCGGGCGTAGCCGGGCAGCCAGGGCAGGGTGGTGGCAGTGCTAGCCGCGCCTCGGCCCCAGTAGTCGGCGCGCGGCCCGCAACGCGGCAGGCCGCTGCCGGTGATCGAGGCGCCGGCAAAGCCCACGCCATCGGTCAGCAGGTTGTCCAGGTGGGCCAGCGGCACAAACTTGCCGCGCGCCACGCCGTGGATGTCGGTGAACTGGGCGATCAGCGTGTGCACGCCCTTCGCCGCCAGACGTTCTCTCAGGTCTTTCATGTTCTCGCCCCCTGTCGCCCGTACCGGCATGGTAGCCCGGTCGAGGCGATGGGCGCGCAGCGATCACCGCAGCGCCGCGCCTGCCGGGCGCCCCGCCGCGGACGCCGCAGGCTCAGGCGTGGCGCCGGATCGCGCCGCGCACCGTGTCGACCAGCTGGTCGATCTGGCCGCGCTCGATGATCAGCGGCGGCGACAGCGCCAGCGTGTCCCCGGTGGTGCGGATCAGCACGCCGCGCTCATAGCAGTCGAGGAAGATGTCGAACGCGCGCTTGGCCGGGCTGCCGGCGATGCCGCTGAGTTCAATGCCGCCGACCAGGCCGATGTTGCGGATGTCGATGACGTTGGGTTCGCCCTGAAGCGAATGCACCGCCTCGGCAAAGTAGCCCTCCAACTCGCCGGCGCGGCTCAGCAGGCCTTCTTCCTCGTAGGTGGCCAGGGTGCCCAGCGCGGCGGCACAAGCCAGCGGGTGGCTGGAGTAGGTGTAGCCGTGGAAGAACTCGATCAAGTGCTCAGGGCCGTTCATGAAGGCATCATGGATGCCTTGCTTGACGGCCACCGCGCCCATCGGCACCGCGCCGTTGCTCAGGCCCTTGGCCATCACGATCATGTCCGGCGTGACGCCGAAAGTCTGCGAGGCGAAGGCCTGGCCGGTGCGGCCCCAGCCGGTGATGACCTCGTCGAAGATCAGCAGGATGCCGTGCTTGTCGCAGATCTCGCGCAGCCGGTTCAGGTAGCCCTTGGGTGGCACCAGCACGCCGGTGGAGCCGGCCACCGGCTCGACGATCACCGCGGCAATGGTGCTGGCGTCGTGCAGCGCCACCAGGCGCTCGAGGTCGTCGGCCAGCTCCGCGCCATGCTCGGGCTGGCCGACGCTGAAGGCATTGCGCTTCGGGTCATGGGTGTGGACGATGTGGTCAACGCCTTGCACCATGGCACCGAACTGCTTGCGGTTGGCGACCATGCCGCCGACCGAGATGCCGCCGAAATTGACGCCGTGGTAGCCCCGCTCGCGGCCGATCAGCCGGGTGCGTGTGCCTTCGCCGCGCACCTTGTGGTAGGCCAGCGCCATCTTCAGCGCGGTCTCCACCGACTCGCTGCCCGAATTGGTGAAAAACACCTTGTTGAGGCCGGCGGGGGTGAGCTTGCTGACCTTGTCGGCAAGTTCAAACGCCTTGGGATGCGCCATCTGGAACGGCGGCGCGAAGTCCATTTCGGCGGCCTGTTGCTGGATCGCCTTGACGATGCGCGGCCGGTTGTGGCCGGCGTTGACACACCAAAGACCGGCCACGCCGTCAAGAATCTGGCGGCCGTCGTCGGTCCAGTAGTGCATGCCCGAGGCTTTGACGAACAGCCGCGGCTTCTTCTTGAACTGCCGGTTGGCCGTGAAGGGCATCCAGTAGGCGTCCATCGATGCGCCGGGCGTCGTCGGCGCAGTGGCGGCCTGGGCTTGGTCTTGCGGCGCTTGGTCTTGCGGCGCTGGGTCTTGCGACGCTTGGTCTTGCGGCAAGTTTGCGGCAAGGTCTTCGGGCGCGGCGAGGTCGGTGGTGCTCATGGCGGACTCCTAGGCTGGCAGAGGCAAGGCGGGTCTCGACGCGCAGTGTTTTGTTCGCGCGCCAGTCGCCAGTCTAGCCACGGTGTCGCGCAATGTGCTTGCGCATTCAAGCCCTTGCTGCGCAGTTTGCGCAATATAATTCGACAAGACATTCTCAGAAAGGCAGAAAATGCGAAGCATCAGCAACAAGCCGCAACTCGATGCGATCGACCGCCAGATCCTGGCCGAGTTGCAGATCGACGGTCGCTTGTCCAACGTGCAACTGGCCGAGCGTGTGCATCTGTCGCCCTCGGCCTGCTTGCGGCGAGTCAAACAGCTGGAGGACTCTGCCGTGATCGGCCAGTACGTGGCGCTGCTCAATGCCAAGGCGCTGGGCCAGCATGGCACCTGTTTTTCGATCATCAACCTGCAGACCATGAACGAGGGCAAGCTCAAGGTCTTTGAGCAAGCCGTGCGTGACGAGGCCGAAATCCTCGACTGCTTTTATGTGGCGGGCAGCAACGACTACCTGATCCGCTTCAGCTACCGCGACGCCGAGGATCTGGAGCGCTTCCACACCCAGGTGCTGATGCGCCTGCCGGGCGTCGAGCGATCCAACTCGATGTTGGTGCTGCGCACGGTGAAGAAGACAACCGCGCTGCCCTTGTAGCGGTGCTGCGCAACCCGCAGGGCGCGCGACGCTACGCGCCGAGTGGCAGGCCGCAGCCCGTGCGCTGCCGCTCAGGCCTTGCCGCTGTCTGCCACGCGGTGGTCGCGGCTGCCGGTCTCGTCCGACATCAGCTTGCGCGCTGCGGGGTAGACCATGGCCTCCTCCAGCGCGATGTGCTCGTGGTACAGCGCCGAAAAAACGCCGGCACCATAACGCAGCGCCGTCAGGTCGTACCAGCTGTAGCCATGGGCCACGGCCTGCAACTGGGGCTCAAGCTCCATCCAGTCTTCTTCCAGCCAGCCATGATCCTGCTGCAGGCGAAGCACGTGATGCACCGTTTCCTCATCGCCCTTGCGAATCAGCGGCGGGAAGACCTGAGACTCTTCTACGGCATGGTGCTCACGCGCACTCTTGGCAAAGAAATCGCAAATCGCCTGTGCGCTGCTGCGCGCTTGCGCATCAACCCCCTCGCGCTCAAGGTGATCCACCAGGCTGTCGAGCCGCTCCAGCATCAGCATCATCTTGCGGTGCACGCCGTCGAGCTTGTCCATCAGTGGCATCGGCGGCACGGCTGGCCGTGCCGGGCGGGGGCTGCGTTTGCCGGGCTGGCTGCCGGCGGTGGCTTTGTTGGTCATGCTGGACTCCGGTCTGCTGAGGGTGTCTTGACATTGAACCTGGGTAGGCCGGCCAGCCATTGCGCAAGGTCAAGCTAGGAGCCTGTCGGGCTTGGGGAGGACGCGTTGCGTGTTGGCACCGGCTGCAGCAATTTGCGGGTTGTTTTTCATATCGGGTTAACCCGATTCCATATTGTGAAATGCACGGGTGTTGCGCTGCAACATAAAATTCCATCAGATTGAATCGCCTTCCACATCATGGAATAGTGCCGCTAAGTCATTGTTTTAATGGGTGGGATAGAATAGTCTTCTATAAGATATAAGTCTTCACAAGCCGTCCCAACCCCGCTAGGCTTGAGGCAACTTCGGCAGGCCATGCCGGCCCAGATCCCTTCCCCTTGCTTTCCACCCCCTCCACCCCTCCACCCCTCCACCCCTCCACCTTTTCCATTCGCCAAGGAGCTTCCATGCGCCACCTCACCCGTGAACAACAAATCGCCGCCCTCGAGAAAGACTGGGCCGAGAACCCGCGCTGGAAGGGTGTCAAGCGCGGTTACACCGCCGCCGACGTGGTGCGCCTGCGTGGCAGCCTGCAGCCCGAGTACTCGCTGGCCCAGCGCGGCGCCGACAAGCTGTGGGACCTGTGCAACGGCGGCGCCAAGAAGGGCTATGTCAACGCCTTCGGCGCGATCACCGCCGGCCAGGCGATGCAGCAGGCCAAGGCCGGGCTGGAGGCGGTGTACCTGTCGGGCTGGCAGGTGGCGGCCGACGGCAACTCGTCGGAGACCATGTACCCCGACCAGTCGCTCTACGCCTACGACTCGGTGCCGACCATGGTGCGCCGCATCAACAACACCTTCAAGCG
>JBBQJN010000082.1:0-13290 GCA_038325945.1 Burkholderiales bacterium
GCTGGGGTTGATCGCCTCGACCACCGCTACACCCGCCGGCACCTGCTGGCGAAAGCCCAGCGTGATGCGGCGCGGGTCGACCAACAGCGTGCTGGCGCTGGGCAGGGCGGCCAGCGCCGCGCCCGCTTGCGCATAGTCGGCCAGCGCGAAACCGTCATCCGCCAACTGCGCAGCCAGCGTTGGTGGCACCTTGCCGGCGCCGACGAACAAAGTGGCCCGCGTGGTCTCGATCAGCAAGTGGGCCAGGAACACCGGGTTGTACTCGACGTCGGCGCCGCGCAGGTTGCTGATCCAGGCGATGTCGTCGACGGTGGAGACAAAGTGGTGGCTGGCGCCATGGCGCGCCATGGCCTCGCGCAACCGCGCCAGCCGCTCGGCGCGTGACGAGTCGGCCTGCGGCGCCTGATGGGCATACACCGTCGCGGCGGGCAGGCTCGGGCGGTCGGGCCAGACCTCGGCCAGCAGGTCGAGGTCGGTGCGCAGGTTGCGGCCAGCGGCTTCCAGCGCGGCGCGCAACTGCGTCGCAGCGGCCAGCCCCAGCACCTGGCCGTCGGCCAGCACTGCCTGACCGCGCGGCGTCTGATCAACCAGCCATTGGATATGGTGGGTCGCGGCGCCGGTGGGGATCTTCACCAGTTCGATTCCGCTGCCCAGCAACTGCGCCTCGGCCTGCTGCCAGTAGCGGCTGTCGGCAAACAACGCGGCGTGGTCGGTGGTCACCACCAGCGTGGCCATCGAGCCGCTGAAGCCTGACAACCACTCACGGCCCTGCCAGCGGCCGGGCAGGTACTCGGACAAATGCGGGTCGGCGCTGGGCACCAGCAGGGCATGGCCACCCTGGCGCACCAGGGCCTGGCGCACGCGGGCAAGGCGTTCGCGAACGGGGTTGACGCGGGTGTCCATGCGATCTCCGGTGGCGGCGCGCGGCCGCGCGGGCGGCTGGCCGAATGTGACGATCATCAATTCTAGGAGCGCGGCCCGGCTTCTGCCGGCCGCTGGTCAAGCCGTCCGAACGCAAATCAGGGCTGACCCTTACAATCGACGAGTTCGGGTGCCACCAGTCACGCCCGCGCAGTCGACTCCGACCTCTGCATCGACCCATCTGCCTCCCCGACTGGGGCCCTTGGCAACAAGCGGCTGCAGGCCGATCGCATCACGCCCCCTGTCAAACAGCGGGCGCACCATCCCACATGAAATTCACCGATCTCGGCCTTGCCGAGCCGTTGCTGCGCGCCATTGCCGACCAAGGCTATGACACCCCCACGCCAATCCAGGTACAAGCCATCCCCGCCGTGTTGCAAGGCGGCGACCTGATGGGCGGCGCTCAGACCGGCACCGGCAAGACCGCCGGCTTCACGCTGCCGATGCTGCAGCGCCTGTCAAGCGAGCCCTCGAAGAAAGACGCCAAGGGCCGCGTCTGCATCCGCGCACTGATTCTTACCCCCACCCGCGAGCTCGCTGCGCAGGTCGAAGAAAGCGTGCGCACCTACGGCAAGTACCTCAAGCTCACCAGCATGGTGATGTTTGGCGGCGTCGGCATGCAGCCGCAGATCAATGCGCTGCGCCGCGGCGTCGACATCCTGGTGGCCACGCCCGGCCGCCTGCTCGACCACCACCAGCAGGGCTTTCTTGACCTGAGCCATGTGCAGATCTTCGTGCTCGACGAAGCCGACCGCATGCTCGACATGGGCTTCATCCACGACATCAAGAAGGTGCTGTCCTACCTGCCGGCGAAGAAACAGAGCCTGCTGTTCTCGGCCACTTTCAGCGACGAGATCAAGGCGCTGGCCGACAAGCTGCTTAACCAGCCGGTGCTGATCGAAGTGGCGCGGCGCAACCAGACCGCCGAGACCATCGCCCAGAAGGTGCACCCGGTGGCCCGCGAGAAAAAGAAGGCGTTGTTGTCGCACCTGATCAAGTCGGGTGACTGGCACCAGGTGCTGGTGTTCACGCGCATGAAGCATGGCGCTAACCGGCTGGCCGAGTTCCTCAATGACGAGGGCATCACGGCGATGGCGATCCATGGCAACAAGAGCCAGGGCGCGCGCACCAAGGCGCTGGCCGACTTCAAGCGCAATGAGCTGCAGGTGCTGGTGGCCACCGACATCGCCGCGCGCGGCATCGACATCGACATGCTGCCGCACGTTGTCAACTTCGAGCTGCCCAACGTGCCCGAGGACTATGTGCACCGCATCGGCCGCACCGGCCGCGCCGGCGCCCAGGGCGAGGCGATCAGCCTGGTCTGCGTCGACGAGGACATCTTCCTGCGCGACATCGAGCGGCTGATCAAGCGCAGCATCCCCAGCGAGTTGATCGCTGGCTTCGAGCCGCTGGCCACCGAAAAGGCCGAGCCGATCGTGCTGGGCCGCATGACCATCGGCGTCGGCGGCACCCGCCGCAATGCCGGCGGGGGTGGTGGTGGCCAGGGTCGTCGCGATGGCGGCGGCGGTGGGGGCGGTGGTCGCGCGGGCGCAGGCGGTAGTGGTGGTCGCTCCGGCGGCAGCGGTGGTGGTGGTGGTGGTGGTGGCGGTGGCGGCGGTGGTCGCCCGGCACATGCCGGTGGCCGGCCCAGCCAGGGCGCCGCAGCACCGCGCGGTGGCAGCGGTCTGGGCGGTGCACGCAGTTCGTCCGGCGGCCCGTCGCGCAGCGGCGGCGGCGGTGGTGGCGGTGGCGGTGGTGGCGGTGGTGGCCGTCCGGGCGGCCGTCCCGGCGCGCCCAAGCGCTGAAACCCATGGCTGGCCGGCGACGCCAGGCCTCCTTGCGGGCCCTGGTGGCAGGCGCCACCGGTCTGGTCGGCCGCGCCGTGCTGGCCCGGCTGGTACGTGACCCGCGTTTCAGCCGCGTCACCGCGCTGCTGCGGCGGCAGGACCAGGCGGCTTCGCTGCCTGGTGGCGTGACGCCGCTGGTGCTGGATGTCAACCGGCTCGGCCAGCCTGATGCGCCGGCCTTGCCGGCCAGTGACTGGGCCTTCTGCTGCCTGGGCACAACGATCAAGCAGGCGGGCTCGCAAGCGGCCTTCCGCGCCGTCGACCACGACGCCGTGCTGGCCTTCGCCGCGGCGGCACAAGCCGCCGGCGCCCGCCGGCTGGCGCTGGTCTCGGCGATGGGCGCACGCGCCGCGTCACCGGTGTTCTACAACCGCGTCAAGGGCGAGGTCGAGGACGCGCTGCGAGCCCAGCAATGGCCGCAGCTGCTGATCGCCCGCCCGTCGCTGCTGCTGGGTGAGCGCGCCGCGCTCGGCCAGCCCAGCAGGCCTGGCGAAGTGATCGCCCAATTGCTGATGCCAGCCTTCGGCTGGATGATGCCCGGCTCGCTGCGGCCGATTCACGCCGATGCGGTGGCGGCCGCGCTGGTGCGCGCGCTGGGTGATGCCGCCGAAGGCGTGCTGGTGTTGGACTCGGCGCAGTTGCAGGCGCTGGCCGACGAGCCCACGCCGAAGCGCTGATCAGCCGCCGCCGCACACAAGGCAGTCATCTTGGCGCGCCATGCGGATTTCGGTCCACTCCATGCAGCGTGCGTCGAGCATCTGCAAGCGCCCAGCCAGCGAGCTGCCCACACCCATCAGCAGCTTGAGCGCCTCGGCGGCCTGCACCGCACCGATGATGCCCACCAGCGGCGCAAACACGCCCATGGTGGCGCAGCGCGCTTCCTCAAAGGTGGCCTCGGGCGGAAAGACGCAGGCATAACAGGGTGCGCCGTCCTGGCGGCGGTCATACACCGAAACCTGGCCGTCGAAGCCGATCGCCGCGCCCGACACCAGCGGCTTGCGATGCGCCACGCAGGCCGCGTTGACTGCCTGGCGGGTGCTGAAGTTGTCGCTGCAATCGATCACCACGTCGGCGCCGCGTACCGCGCTATCCAGCCAGGCCGCGTCGGCGCGCTGTGTCACCGCGTCGATTTGCACTTCAGCATTGATCGCGTGCACCGAATAGCGCGCCGATTCGGCCTTGTTCTGGCCGATACGTGAGCGATCATGGGCGATCTGACGCTGCAAATTGGTCAGGTCCACCGTATCGTGGTCGACCAGCGTGATGCGGCCAACGCCGGCCGTGCCCAGGTACAGCACCACCGGTGAGCCCAGGCCGCCGGCGCCGATCACCAGCGCATGGCTGGCCAGCAGCCGGGCTTGACCCTCGATACCGATCTCGTCGAGCAGGATGTGGCGCGAATAGCGCAGCAGTTGGTCGTCGTTCATCGCGGCGAGCATACCGCCGCCACCCCCGGCGGCCGCGAAAAAGCCCGCCGAAGCGGGCCTTTGGCTGCGACGCGGGCGCCGCTTACTGCTTGTCGGGATCGAGCTCGGCCTTGCGCTCGCTTTGCGTCTTGCTCACCGCAACCGGCCTGCCCTTGAGTTGGTTCAACGCCTGCTGCAGCGCGAAATCTTCGGCACTGCCAAACTCGGGCAGCGGCTTGGGTGGCTCCTTGGTCTTGGCCGAAAGATCCTCAAGCTTCTTGCGCGCTTCCTCGCGCGCTCTTTCGCGCGCTTCGTCCTTCTTTTCGTCGATGCCACCCAGGTGTTTCTCGAGGTCGGCCTCGCGCATGCGCAGTGCGGCGAACACGTTGCCCTCGGCGGTCTCGTCGAGCCAGATGTCGGGCACGATGCCCTTGGCCTGGATCGCCCGGCCCAGCGGCGTGTAGTAGCGCGCGGTAGTGATCTTCAGCGCGGTATCGGCCGACAGCGGGCGAATCGTTTGCACCGAACCCTTGCCGAAGGTCTGCGCACCCATGATGGTGGCGCGCTTGTAGTCTTGCAGCGCTCCGGCCACGATTTCGCTGGCCGAGGCCGAACCTTCGTTGACCAGCACCACCAGCGGCACGGTCTTCATCGCCGCCGGCAGCTTGCGCAGCGGATCACCGCCGCCACGACCAGCGTAAAACTCGGGCGAAGCCTTGAAGGTGGCACGCGACTCGGGGAGCTGGCCATTGGTGGTAACCACCGTAACGTCACTCGGCAAGAAAGCCGCCGACAAGGCCACCGCGCCGGGCAGCAGGCCGCCCGGATCGTTGCGCAGATCAAGCACCACACCACGCAGGTTGGGGTCGGTCTTGTACATCTCGTCCATCTTGCGGGCGAAATCGTCGATCGTGCGGTCCTGGAACTGGCTGACCCGGATCCAGGCAAAACCCGGCTCGACGATCTTGGCGCGCACGCTCTGCACGCGGATCTCCTCGCGGATGATGGTCACCGGGAAACTGCGGTTCTCCTGCTTGCGGAACAGCGTCAGCACCACCTTGGTCTGCGGCTCGCCGCGCATGCGCTTGACCGCCTGCTCCATGCCCAGGCCCTTGACCGGGGTATCGTCGATGCGGGTGATGAGGTCGCCCGACTTGATGCCGGCGCGGAAAGCCGGCGAGCCTTCGATCGGCGAAACCACCTTGATGAGGCCGTCTTCCATGCCGATCTCGATGCCGACACCGACAAACTTGCCGCTGGTGGCCTCGCGGAATTCCTTCATCGACTTCTTGTCGAAGTAGACCGAGTGTGGGTCGAGCCCGGCGACCATGCCGCTGATGGCGTCGGAAATCAGCTTTTTCTCGTCAACCGGCTCAACATAGTCGCTCTTGACCATGCCAAACACTGCGGCGAGCTGCTGCAACTCCTCAAGCGGCAACGGCGACAGTGAGCCGCGTGCGATCGCCTGGAACTGCATGGTGGTCAGCGCGCCGGCAACGGCACCCACCGCCAGCAGGCCTACCAACTTGAATTTGCCCGTCATAAGCCCTGCCTTGGCCCTGTGGGCCCACGAGAATGGAAACCTGCGAGCCAGTATAGAACCGCAGCTCTGCTTGAGATGCCGGCAAGGGCATGTAAGTTGCAACACATTTACCGCCATCCGCCACGGTTGGCTGAGGTTTCAGGCCCCCAGGCGGTCGGCCAGCTCGGCCAACGAAGCCACCACATGCTGCGGCGCACCGCGCGGCGCGGCCTCGCTGCCCAGGCCGGGCCGGCGCAGCCAGGCCGCCTGCAGCCCGGCATCGAGTGCGCCGTCAACATCCAGCGCCACATCGTCGCCGATGTGCAGCGTGCACGCCGGCTCGGCCGCGACGCGGCCGCAGGCCTGCAAAAAGGCTGCCGCCGTTGGCTTGGCCAGGCCCATCTCGCGCGCACTCAGCGCGGCGTGAAAGTAGCGGCCCAGGCCGGGCACCCGCTGCACATCGGCATTGCCGTTGCTCAGCGCGACGATCGGCCAGCGCGCCGCCAGCCGATCCAGCGCCGGCAGCACGTCGTCGTACAAATCCACCCGCTGACGCTCGGCAAAAAATACCTCGAAGGCCGGCTCGGCCAGCGCCGGGTCGTCGCCGGCGCTGAGCAGCGCGCGCCGTATCGTCTCGCGACGCATCGCGCTGAGGTCGTGCAGCCAGTCGGGCCGCTCCAGCGCCACTGCGGCGCGCAAGGCCTTCAGCGATGCGCTGTCGTGACTGGCCATGGTGGCCGGCGCATGTTGGCGCAGCCAGATCTTCATGGCGGCATCGGCGCGCTGGATCACCGGCGCCACCGGCCACAGGGTGTCGTCGAGATCGAGGATGAGGGCTTGAAGAAGCATGGCGCGTCGATGGTAGGTGATGGGCTGGCATGCCGTCAGGCGAACAGGTCGGCGATCAGGTCGGCGAACAGGCAGGCGATCAGCGCCAGCCGCATCCGCGCAGGCCACCGGCGCGGCAAGCTAAGCTCGGCCCATGGACAAGCCGCCCCACAAGATCAAGGACCGCCTTTTCCCCAGCGCCGAGGAAGACGCCCGCAAGCCGCCGCCGCCTTCGCTGTACGGCGGGCCGGAGAGCGCCTACCGGCTGGCCTTCGCCGATACCGAGTTCCTGCTGCGCGACGAACTGCGGCCGGTGCGCATGCAGCTCGAGCTGCTCAAGCCCGAGCTGGTGCAACAGGAGGCCGGCATCGAGTCGACGCTGGTGATCTTCGGCAGCGCCCGCATTCCCAGCCCCGAGGCCGCTGAGACAGCGCTGGCTGCGGCGCGTGCCGGCGGCGATGCGCAAGCCATCAAGCGTGCCGAGTCAGCATTGCACATGAGCGCTTATTACCAGGAGGCGCGGCGCTTCTCCAGCCTGGTGACCGAGCGTTCGCGCAGGCTGGCGACGCCGATCTATGTTGTCACCGGCGGCGGCCCCGGCATCATGGAGGCGGGCAACCGCGGCGCGCATGAGGTTGGCGGCAAGAGCATCGGCCTGAACATCGTGCTGCCGCACGAGCAGGCGCCCAACGACTACATCACGCCCGAACTGTGCTTCCAGTTCCATTACTTCGCGATGCGCAAGATGCACTTTCTGATGCGCAGCATCGCGCTGGCCTGCTTTCCCGGCGGCTTTGGCACGCTGGACGAGCTGTTCGAGACCATGACGCTGGTGCAGACCGGCAAGAGCCGTGGCCGGCCGATCCTGCTGTTCGGCCGCGCCTTCTGGGAAAAACTGATCAACTTCCAGTACCTGGTCGACACCGGCATGATCAGCGCCAATGACCTGCATCTGTTCCATTATGTTGAGACCGCTGAAGAGGCCTGGGCCAAGCTGGTCGACTTTTACGGCTTCGATGCGTCAGCCGCGCCGGCGGCGTCTTTCTCCGGCCAGGGCTGAGAGGTTGACATCAGCATGAGCCCTCGCCAGATCAGCCTCATCGGCGCACCCACCGACATCGGTGCCGGCAGCCGCGGCGCCCGCATGGGGCCCGAAGCCCTGCGCGTGGCCGGCCTGAAAAGCACGCTCGAAGGCCTGGGCCTGGTCGTCACCGACCAAGGCAACCTGAACGGCCCGGCCAACCCTTGGCTGCCGCCGGTCGACGGCTACCGCCACCTCGCCGAAGTAGTGGCCTGGAACCAGCTGGTGCATGAGGCCATGCTGGCCGAGTTGCGTGCCGGGCAGCTGCCCATCCTGCTGGGTGGTGACCACTGCCTGGGCATCGGCTCGATCAGCGCGGTGGCGCGCCATTGCCGCGAGACCGGCAAGAAACTGCGCGTGCTGTGGCTGGACGCCCATGCCGATTTCAATACCAGCAGCCTGACGCCCAGCGGCAACCTGCACGGCATGCCAGTGGCCTGCTTGTGTGGCCACGGGCCACAGGCGCTGATCGAGATCGGCGGCCTGGTGCCGGCGCTCAACCCCAAGTGGCTCAAGCAGATCGGCATCCGCTCGGTCGATGCCGGCGAAAAACGCTTGGTGCACCAGGTCGGGCTGGAAGTCTTCGACATGCGCTACATCGACGAGATGGGCATGCGCCACACCATGGAGCTGGCGCTGGCCACGATGGATGCGCAGACCCATCTGCATGTCAGCTTTGACGTCGACTTTCTCGACCCCGATATCGCGCCCGGCGTCGGCACCACGGTGCGCGGCGGCCCCACTTACCGCGAGGCCCAGCTGTGCATGGAAATGATCGCCGACAGCGGCCGGCTGGCCAGCCTCGACGTGATGGAGCTGAACCCGGCGCTGGATGTGCGCAACCAGACTGCCGAAGTGGCGGTTGACCTGATCGAGAGCCTGTTTGGCAAGAGCACGTTGATGCGGGCCTGAGCGCAGGCCCCCTCACCCCTTCATTTGATGCGCCGCCCGGATCCCAAGCCATGAGCACCCGCCGCAAGTTTCTTCTGGCCACCACGGGTGTGGCCGCCGCCGGCACCGCCTTGATCGTCGGCTGGAGCCTGCTGCCGCCGCGCCAGCGCCTGACCGGCAGCACCACAGTGCCGGTGGCCGCGGGCCAGAATGCCTTCAACGGCTGGGTCAAGATCGCCACCGATGACAGCGTCACGGTGATGGTGCCCAAGAGCGAAATGGGCCAGGGCGTGCTGACCGCGCTGGCGATGGTGCTGGCCGATGAGCTCGATGCCGACTGGGGCCAGGTGCGCACCGAGCACCCGCCGATCGACGCCATCTACAACAACGCGGCGATGGTCACCGACGGCCTGCCCTTCCACCCCGACTACCAAGGCCTGCCCAAGCGCCTGGCCGGCTGGATGACGGCCAAGACGATGCGCGAGTTCGGCCTGATGGCCACCGGCGGCTCGACGAGCATCAAGGACTGCTGGGGACCGATGCGCGAGGCCGGCGCCAGCGCGCGCGCCATGCTGCTGAGCGCCGCGGCCCAGCGCTGGGGTGTGCCGGCGGCCGATTGCCGGGTGGCCAAGGGCATGGTCAGCCATGCCGGCTCGGCCCGCAGCGCGCGCTTTGGCGAGCTGGTCGAGGCAGCCGCCAAGCTGGCGGTGCCGAGCCAGGTCAAGCTCAAGACGCCGGCCGAGTTCACGCTGATCGGCCAGCCCATGCCCAGGTTGGAGGCGGCGTCCAAGCACGACGGCAGCGCGCGTTTTGGCATCGACACCCTGCTGCCCGGCATGCGCCACGCCAGCATCGTGATGTGCCCGACGCTGGGCGGCCAGGCCCAGGCCTTTGACGCCGCCATCGCCAAGGCCCTGCCCGGCGTGCTGCAGGTGCTGGCCGTGCCGCGCCTGCATGGCAGCAGCGGCGGCGTTGCGGTGATCGCCAACACGCCCTGGCAGGCGATGAGCGCGGTCAAGGCCCTGGCGGCCGCGCCCAGCATGGTCTGGGAGCATGGCCCGGCAGCCGCGCTGTCCAGCGCCGACATCAGCCGCCAGCTCAAGCAGCAACTGGCCGAGGACGACGGCTTTGGCTACTACAGCGCGGGCGATCCGGCGGCGGCGATGCAGCAGGCGGCGCGCACCCTGGGCGCCGAGTACGAAGCACCCCTGCTGTCGCATGCCACGCTGGAGCCGATGAACTGCACCGTGCTCTACCAGCCCGACGCCGCCAGCGGCCCCAAGGCCAGCGTCTGGGCGCCGACGCAGGTGCCCGGCCTGGCGCGCTGGGCCGCTGCCAAGGCGCTGGGCCTGGACAGCGAGCAGGTGGCGATCGAGGTCACGTTGCTGGGCGGCGGTTTTGGCCGCCGGCTGGAGGTTGACTTTGTCGCCCAGGCCGCCCACATCGCCAAAAGCCTGCCCGGCCAGCCGGTGCAGACACTGTGGACGCGCGAGCAGGACACCACCCACGATTTCTATCGCCCGCCCTGTGTTGCACGCTACCGCGCCGGTCTTGACAGTCAGGGCCGCTTGCTGGCCTGGACGGCGGCGTCGGCCGGACCGTCGGTGGTGCACCAGTACCTGAAACGGCTGTTTGATCTGCCCGGCGCCGGCCCCGACAAGACCGCCATCGAAGGCGCTTTTGACCAGCCCTATGAATGGCCGGCGGCGCGCATCAGCCACAACATCGTCGCGCTGCCGGTGCCGGTGGGCTTCTGGCGCTCGGTCGGCCATTCGCACCAGGCCTTTTTCAAAGAGAGCTTTCTGGACGAAGTGGCACATGCCGCCGGGCAAGACCCGCTGGCCTTCAGGCTGGCGCTGCTCAAGCGCCATCCCCGTCATGCCGCCGTGTTGCAGCGCGCCGCCGACAAGGCCGGCTGGGGCCAGCCGCTGGCACCAGCCGCCGATGGCGCCAAGACCGCCCGCGGCCTGGCCCTGCACGCCTCGTTTGGCAGCATCGTCGCCCAGGTGGCCGAGGTTTCGCTCGACCCCGCCGACGCCAAACGCATCCGCGTGCACCGCGTGGTGGCGGCGATCAACTGCGGGCTTGCGGTCAACCCCAGCGGCATCCGCCAGCAGATGGAAGGCGGCATCATCTTCGGCCTCAGCGCGGCTTTGAACGGCGAGGTCACGCTCGACCGTGGCCAGGTACAGCAGACCAACCTGCACCAGCAGACGCCGCTGCGGCTGGCCGACTGCCCGCTGATCGAGACCGAGATCATGGCCAGCGCCGAACATCCCGAAGGCGTGGGCGAGCCCGGCACGCCGCCAATCGCGCCAGCGGTGGCCAATGCGCTGTTTGCGCTGACCGGCCAACGCCTGCGCAGCCTGCCGCTGAAACTGGCCTGAGCTTGCAAAACGATGAAGCCACCGCGATACAAGGCCCGACCATGAGCCTGCCCGGCCGCTCCGAAGGGCGAAACTGCCGCAGCGCGCAGCGCGGAGGTTGCCTGATGAGCCTGCCCGGCCGCCCGAAAGGCGAATACAGCGCAATGCGAAGCATGGAGCTTGCCTGATGAGCACTTCCCTCCAGATCGACGGCAAGACCCACCAGGTCGAGGCCACGCCCGAGACCCCGCTGCTGTGGGTGCTGCGTGGCGACCTGCAGCTGACCGGCACCAAGTTTGGCTGCGGCATTGCCCAGTGCGGCGCCTGCACGGTGCAGATCGACGGCGTGCCCACGCGCAGTTGCGTGACGCCGCTGTCAGCGGTGGGCGAGCGCCAGGTGACCACCATCGACGGCCTGCAGGGCCGTGAGATCGACGCCCTTCGCGCGGCCTGGACCGAGCTCGACGTGGTGCAGTGCGGCTACTGCCAGGGCGGCCAATTGCTGGCGGCGGCGGCGTTGCTCAAGGCCGGGCCGAAGCCGAGCGACGCCGACATCGACGCCGCGATGAACGGCAACCTGTGCCGCTGCGGCACCTACCCGCGCATCCGCGCCGCCGTGCACCTGGCCGCTGAAAATCTGGCCAAGGCTGGGTAGGCGGCCGGCCGGGCGCCAATAGTCCGGCCGCCGATCAACCTGACGCGGGGCGCGACCTGCAGAATGCCCCCCTGATTTGCGGGGGGTAAATCCGCCACAGCGGCCAATCGAGCCCGATGCCGATGGCCAAGAGGGGTGCTTGGGGTTAAGGTGCTCGGCTTGTCAACCTTGCCGTCGGAGTCGCTCATGACCTTATCCCCCCTGGCCCGCTGGGCCGGTACCTTCACCGTTGTCGCCGCTACAGCCGGTTTCGGCCTGGCCAGCACGTCGGCGGCTGCGGCTGACGCGGTCCTTCCGCTGACCGGGCTGGTGGTGTTGGGCGACAGCCTGTCGGACAACGGCAACCTGTTCGCGATGACCGGCAACACCTTCCCGCCGGCACCCTATTTCAACGGCCGCTTTTCCAACGGCCCGGTGGCGGTCGAATACCTGGCCAGCGGCCTGGGCTTCACGGCTCCGGGCCAGTTCGTCAATCTCGCGGTCGCAGGCGCCCTGACCAGCACCGCGGGCCAGATCGCCGGCACCGGCATGCTGTCGCAGTTGGCCAGCTACCTGCCTGGCATGGGCGGTGCAAACCCACTGTTCTTCGTCTGGGGCGGCGCCAACGACCTGCGTGCTGCGGGTGGCGCTGCGGTGTTACCGGCCATCACGAACCTGACCACCATCGTTGGCACCCTGTACGGCCAGGGCGCGCGCAATTTCTTCCTGCCCAACATGCCGGATCTGGGCCTGACGCCCGAGGCGCGCGAGGCCAACCTCGTCTCTCCGGGCTTTGCCGCCGGTGCCACGATGCTGGCCGAGGGGTTCAACGCGGCACTGGCTGGCGCCTATGGCACCCTGTTTGCGGGCCTGCCGGGTGCGCAGATGATCTCGTTCAACGCCATGGCGGCGCAGCGGGCCATCACCAACGGCTCGCCCGGCAATGGGTTCACCAATGTCAGCGACCGGTGTTTCTACGTCAGCGTGCCTTCGCTGTGTGGCAACCCCGGCGATTTCCTGTACTTCGACAACATCCACCCCACCGCCGCCGCCCACCTGGCGCTGGGCAACCAGATGCTGGCCGCCGTGCCCGAGCCCGAGACGATGCTGATGATGGCCATTGGCATCGTCGGCGTGCTGGGCGCGGCCCGGCGCCGGCAGCGCCGGGAGGCGGTCGCCGCTTGAGAGGCTGAGGCGGGCCCGCCGGCTGCGGCAGGACCAACGGGCGGCCAGTGGCCGCCCGTTTTGCATTCTTTCGGCCTCGGGCCACCCGTCAATCGATTCGCGCCTGCTGACGCGCAACGGGCTGTGTTGCGCGCGCGGCCTGAGAGGTTGAGAGGCAATCCCATGAGCCCACGTAAGCCCGCAAAACGGCTCCAATCTAGGCACAAAGCGGACCCTGGGTTTGGGACCCAGGGAGCATTTGCAACGACGAGTGGGGCTGTTTTGCGGGCTTACCCGTAGGGCCGGCGTGGGCCCATGGGATTGCCTCTCAACCTCTGAGCATTCCCATTCAATTTTTTCTCCTAGGAGTTTTTTGGCTCTCGCACCTGATTTGTCCATCGCTGCGCGCACGCCATGCCAGTAATGAACTCCGGAGGGATTGAGAGCCCTTAACAAAACCGCAATTTCGATGGGGTCTTGGACGGGTGAAAGACTTTGCACCAAGGACTCTTCGAATCGATCGGCCTGATTCTTCAAGATAACAGGAGCACATTCTGCAACCGTGATTCCATCAAATGCCTGCCGCAGTACAGCGAGTGACCGTAATCTCTCCATTAACGGACGGCTTTC
>JBBQJN010000083.1:0-13097 GCA_038325945.1 Burkholderiales bacterium
CAGCCCGCGCCCGGCGCCGAGCTGCTGGTGTTGGCCGGTGATATCGACGCCAACTGGACCGCGCTGGAGCGCTTTGCCGGCTGGCCGGTGCCGGTGCTGATGGTGGCCGGCAACCACGAGTTTGATGGCCGCGACCTGCTGCACGACTGGGCGCCGCTGCGCGAACGCTGTGCGCGCTATGGCATCCGGCTGATCGAGCGCGAGGCGCCGGTACTGAGCAGTGCGGCCGGCCTGCGGGTGCGCTTTGTCGGCACCGTGCGCTGGTCTGACTTTGACTTGTTTGGCGACGGCGGGCGCGCTCGCGCGATGCGCGCCTCGGCTTATTTCCTGGCGCTGATGGGCGCCAGCCGGGGTGGCGAGCCGCTGACCCCCGAGCTGTTGCGCGAGGAGTCGCTGGCCTGCCGCGACTGGCTGGGCACCGAGCTGCACCGCGCCAACCCCGGCGGCCAGGCGGCCGGCGGCTGGGACCGCACCGTGGTCATCACCCACTTCGGGCCCAGCCTGGCCAGCGCTGACCCGCGCTTTGGCAAGCAGCCCGGCACCGCCAGCTTCTGCAACGCCGACGACGCGCTGATACCGCTGGCTGACCTGTGGCTGCATGGCCATCTGCATTGCCGCCACGACTACCGGGTTGATCGGCCGGGGCGAGTGGCTACCCGCGTCGTCTGTCAGGCCATGGGTTTGCGCCGCAAGGGCGAGGCCGAGGGCTTCGAGCCGCTCAAGCTGATCGAGCTGGCCGCGTTGGCTTGACATCGGACAGGACGTGCCGCAGCCTGGGTGCGACACTGGGGTTGGATGACGTGACACGATAGGAGCCTGAAAATGAAGATTCTTGTGCCGGTTGACGGCAGCGCTTTCACCAAGCGCATGCTGGCTTATTTGGCCGCCCATGATGAATGGCTGGGTAGCGCCCACCAGTACACCTTGCTGCATGTGACGCCGGCGGTACCCGCGCGCGCTGCGGCTGTGATCGACAAGCAGGTGCTGAAGACGCATTACGCCGATGAGAGCGAGGCGGTATTCAAGTCGATCCGCACTTTTTTCAAGAAGCAGAAGATCGAGGCCACCTTCACCGCCAAGGTTGGCCATGCCGCCGACAACATCGCTGAAGTCGCCAGCAAGGGACGCTTTGATCTGGTGATGATGGGTTCACACGGCCATGGCGCGCTGGGCCAGCTGGTGATGGGCTCGGTCACCACCAAGGTGATGGCGCACTGCACGACGCCGATCCTGATCGTGCGCTGAAGCGCGGCTTGCCCCGCCGAGAGGGCGGGCGCTCAGTCTGGGCCGATCAGTCTGTCATTCTGATTTGGCGCTGCGCAGCCAGCGTGGCAGCCAAGTCGGCCGGGCTGAGCGCTCATTGGCCCGGACGTCGCCGTGATCGCGTTCGTCCAGCCACTGCTCCATGCCAAAAGCCGTGCCCATGTCGGCCGGCTCAAGCGCACGCGCGGTGCGTGGGCGACGCTGCATCCATCGGGCAAGCAGGCTGGGGGCGGCAGCGGGGGTCATGGGCGTTCCTCGGCAGGTGGCGCGCTGCGCCAGTGGTCAGACATGAGACGGTGTGAGCTTGACAGTCGCTGAGCGCAGCCAACTTGAGATCAGCGGCGGCACTCAGCACTGTTTCTCGATTGGATCGCCATAGCCGCAGGTCGGTGTGGTCAATATTCACGTTTGTGGGCGGCATGAACACCCCTGGGATGGGGGTTCAGGCCTGGCTGTGGCGCCGTTGCCGCACTTGGCCCGCACCTGCTTGCCACGGGCACAAGCCGTGCCCGCGCTCGGAGAGACACCCCCCCTCATGGCGTGCTGACCGTGCCCAGGGTAATTAATCAGTTCTGCTAATGAATGACGACTTTAGTGAATAAATGTTTATGAACGGCCGGCTGCTGCCGACAATCGCGGCCTGACGGGCGTTGGCCCCATTTGGAGAGTTCTGCATGAAGGTCATCGTTCTCGGCGCCGGCATCATCGGCGTGTCCACCGCCTGGCATCTGCTCAACGAAGGGCACGAAGTGACCGTGGTTGATCGGCAACCCGATGCCGCGCTGGAAACCAGCTTTGCCAACGGCGCGCAGATCTCGGTCAGCTTCTGCGAGCCCTGGGCCCATGCCGGCGCGCCGTGGAAAGTAGCCAAGTGGCTGCTGCGCGATGACTCGCCGCTGCTGTTCCGCCCGCGCCTCGATCCGCACCAGTGGCGTTGGGGCTTGTCCTTCCTGACGCAGTGCAACGATACGGCTTTTGAGCGCAACGTGCGCCAACTCGTCGCCCTGGGTCGCTACAGCCACGAATCACTGAAATCGGTGGTGGCCGCCACCGGCATCGAGTACCAGCGGCTTGAACGCGGCATCCTGCATTTTTTCTCGTCACAGGCCGACCTGGCCGCTGGCGCCGCCGGTGCCGAGCTGATGCGCCGCCACGGCGTCGATCGCCGCGTGCTGAACCGCGACGAGGTGCTCAAGATTGAGCCGGCGTTGGCCAGCTTCGGCGCCCAGATCCATGGCGGCACCTTCACGCCCAGCGACGAATCCGGTGACGCCCAGGTCTTCACGCAGAAGCTGGCGGCGCTGTGCCGCGCGCGTGGCGCGCGCTTCCTGCACGGCACGGCGGTGGAACGTTTGCACCGCGTCGGCGGGCGCATCAGCGGCGTGCAACTGCGCTCTTTGCAAGATGGCCAGGTCAGCGAGCTGACGGCCGACCAGTATGTGGCGGCGCTGGGCAGCCATACCGCGCCTTTGCTGCGCAGCGTGGGCACTTGGCTCAACATCTACCCGGCCAAGGGCTACTCGGCCACGTTGCGGCTGAAGCGGCCCGAGCAGGCCAGCGTGGTCAGCCTGCTTGACGACACGCGCAAGATCGCCATCAGCCGCCTGGGTGACCACATCCGCATTGCCGGCACCGCCGAGCTGGCGGGTTACGACAACGCGCTGTCGGGTGCCACGGCGCAAAAACGTTGCGCCGCGCTGGTGCAGCGCTACGAAGCCCTGTTTCCCGGTGTGGCCGATACCCGCGAGCCCAACTACTGGGCCGGCTTGCGCCCGAGCACGCCGAGCAACATTCCCTACATCGGTCGCAGCCGGTTGCCCAATCTGTGGCTCAACGCCGGGCATGGCACGCTGGGCTGGACGCATGGCGCGGGTTCGGGGCAGGCGCTGGCCGAGTTGATCAGCGGCAAGCGCCCGGCGCTGTCGTTTGGCTTCTGCGGCGACGTCCTGCCACCGCAGCGGCGCGGGCCCAAGCCCTTGTCGACCCACCCGGCCGGGGCCGCGCGGTCCTAAGCCAGCGCGCCGCCGCTGGCCCTGGGCCGCCGCAGAGGTGGCTGCGCTTGCTCAGTGCAGCATCGGTGCGCCCATGCGCAACTCGGCCGGCAGGCCTTGGCGCGCCGGCGGCCGCGCTTGCCAGCGCGCCGCCCAATCGCAAAAGTCGGCCGCCGGCAGCGGCTTGCTCATGTGGAAGCCCTGACCCTCGTCGCAGCGCAGGCCGTGCAGCAGCGCCAGCACGTTTTCGTTCTCGATGCCCTCGGCGACCACGCTGAGCCCCAGGTTGTGGGCCAGATCGATGGTCGAGCGTACGATCTTGGCGTCGCCGGCGTCATGCTCCATCGCCATCACGAAACTCTTGTCGATCTTCAACTCGTCCACCGGCAGCCGCTTCAGATAGGCCAGCGACGAATAGCCGGTGCCAAAGTCGTCGATCGACAGCTTGTAGCCGCGCTCGGACAGCCGGTTCAGCGTGGCCTCGGCGCGCTGCGGGTCGTCCATGATCGCGCTCTCGGTGATCTCCAGGCAGAAGCCCTCGGCCACCGCACGGTGACGGCGCAGGATGGCGTCCAGTTTGTCGGGCAGGTCCAGATCGAGCAGATCGCGCGTTGACAGGTTCACCGAAACCCGGCGCACGCCCAGCAGGGCCAGCGCTACTTGCTCGGCCGCTGCTTGTTCGAACACCCACAAGGTGAGCTGGCGGATGAAGCCGGTCTGCTCGGCAAAGGGGATGAAGTCCATCGGCTGCACCAGGCCGCGGCTGGGATGCTGCCAGCGCACCAGCGCCTCGGCGCCGCACACCGCGCCGGTCTGGATGTCGATCTTGGGCTGCAGAAACAGCCGCAGCTCCTGGCCCTCCAGCGCCCGCCGCAGCTCACTCAGCAGCGACAGGTTGAGTGCGCTGGCGGTATCCACCGCCGGGTCGTAGACCTGGGCGCCGGCGGTTTGCCGTTTGGCGGCGTACATCGCCACCTCAGCGCGGTTGAGCAAGCTGTCGGCGTCGCCGGCATGGTCGGGCCAGGCGGCAACGCCGATGCCGGCGCTGAGGTCTACCGTCTGGTCGTCGAGCAGCAGCGGCTGCTCAAAAGCCAGCGTGATGCGCTGCGCCAGTTGCATCGCCGTTGGCGCGTCGGCGCCGTGCATCAGCAGTGCAAACTCGTCGCCACCGAGCCGGGCCACCACGTCGCCATCGCGCACCAGTTGCCGCAGGCGTTCGGCCACACCTTTCAGCAAGCGGTCGCCCGAGCCATAGCCCAGCACATCGTTGACATGCTTGAAGCGATCAAGGTCGAGCATCAGCACGGCCGCCGGCTGGCCGCCCTCGTCGATGGCGTTTTGCAGCAGTTCAGTGAACTGCAGCCGGTTGGGCAGGTCGGTCAGGCGATCACGGAAGGCCAGCTGACGAATCTGCTGGCGCTGCGCCGCCACGTTGATGCGCATGTGGTCAAAGGCGCGCGCCAGTTCACCGATCTCGTCGTCGCCGCCATGGCGCACCGGCTCGTCATAGTCACCACGGCCCAGGCGCTCACTGGCGGCCACCAGGCGACGCAGCGGCTGGGTGATGCGACCGGCGGTCCACAGGCTGCCGGCGCCGAACAAGACCAGGCCCAGCAGCGTGATGATGCCCAGCATCCACTGCAGCCGGCGGTAAGGCGCAACCGCCGCGCTCATCGAGCCGGCCAGCCGCAGCGTCACGCGGCCCTCGCTGCCGGCGGCCAACAGCCAGCTGGCAACCAGGTGGGGCTCGCCGCCCAATGCCAGATCGCCGTCGGTGAGCTGGCTGGCCAGGGCGCCTGCATCGGTTGGCGCGGGCAGGCTGTGCAACAGCACCGCAGCCTCGGCATGCGCCGGCTGCGCTACCAAGGCGGCCTGCAGCCCCGACACCGCGTGCATGTCGTCGATCAGCGCCTGATCGAGCGGAAAACCCATCACCACCCAGCCCAGCAACATCGGCGCGCGCAACGGCACCTTGACAAACTGGTAGGGCAGGCCGGCCACCAGTGCCAGTTCGCCGTGGCCGGGCCGCTGCGCCAGCTGCGGTGCCAGTGCCACGAGTGCCGGCGCCAGCGCGGGATCAGAGCCTTCGGACAAGGCCTGCAGGTTCATGCGGGTGTCGAGCAAGGCGACCAGCGTGGCACCGATGCGTGCACCATGGTTGTCCAGCGCCGACCGCATGGTGTCGAGGTCACCACTGCCGACCGCGGCGCGGATGCCGTAGTCGGCGGCCAGTACCGCTGCACCCTGGTGCAGCTTGGCCGCGCGCTGATCGAGCAGTCGCTGCCAGACCCGCTGCGCCAACGTCAAGCGTTCGGCCAGCTGGTGCTTGGCGTTGCGGTCAATGCTTTGCTGGATCACCACAAAACCCGCCGCCTGCACCAGCAGCAGCAGCGCCAGCGAGACCAGCACGATGCGCGCCGACAAGCGCAGCGCGCGCGGATGCAGCCGCTGCAGCCAGGACTGCAATCGGCCCGCCAGCGGGCGGCCCGGCGCGGTGCTCAAGAGCGGGACCCGTTGATCTTCAGGTTGATTGGCACGCTGCCGGCGCTGGCGGGCAATTGCAGCGGCTGGTCATGCGCAGGTGCGCCGACGGGCAGACTGGGGTGCCAGCTGCGCAACCGATAGTTGCCGGCCGGCACGCGGTCCATCAGCAGCCGGCCATCGGTGCCGCTGATGCCGTAATAGGGCGTTTCCACCACCACCATCCAGGCGGCCATGTTGTCGTGGATGTTGCAGCCCAGCACGCCGATGCCCGGGGTGTCGAAGACCACCGGCGCGGCCGGTGTGCCGACATAGAGCTTGATCTCGAAGCGTTTGGTGGGCGAGAAGGAATAGACGTGGTGGCGAACCGTGTCGCGGTTGGGAAAACTCACGGCCGTGCCCACCTGCACCACGCTGACCGCAGGCATGAACTGCCGCTGGGCTTGCATCACCTCCACACCGGTGGCCGGGCGGCTGGCCGCGCGGGCTTCCTTGGATTCCAGAAACACCACGGCACCGGCCAGCGGCTGGCCGGCCTCGTCGCTGAGCCGCAGCTCCAGCGTGGCGGCGGCTACCGGCAGCATGGCCGTGGCCACGCTGAGCGGCCACAGCCCGGCCAGGCGTGATCGCAAGCTGGGTGGCAGTGGCTTGATTGGGGTGCAGGCGGGCATGGGCGGGACGGGTCGGTACCCGCGACAGCGCGGGACAGCAACCCAGGCTATCGGCCGGGCCGGCGCCCGACTTGAGCTTGCCGGCCCCTGACACGCTCAGTCTGGATCGGCCGCCGCGATCACGCCGCCACCCAGGCAGACCTCACCGTCGTAGAGCACCGCCGACTGCCCGGGCGTCACCGCCCATTGCGCCGACTCGAAGTCCAACGCATGGCGGCCCTCGCCCAGCGCCGTGAACCGGCAGGCGGCATCGGCCTGGCGGTAGCGCGTCTTGGCCGTCAGGTTGCCGTCGGCCGGCGCGCTGCCGGCAACCCAGCTGGCATCGTCAAATTGCAGCCGTTTCGATTGCAACCACGCATGCGCGTGGCCCTGCACCACCAGCAGCGTGTTGCGTGCCATGTCCTTGCGCGCCACAAACCAGGGTGCGTGGTCGCCGGCGCCGCGTGCCGCGCCCGGCTCTTTGACGCCGCCGATGCCCAGGCCCTGGCGCTGGCCCAGGGTGTAGAAGCTCAAGCCCAGGTGGCGGCCCAGTGTGCGGCCGCGTTCGTCGATGATGTCGCCCGGCTGGTGGCTGAGGTAACGGTTGAGAAACTCACGGAACGGCCGCTCGCCAATGAAGCAGATGCCGGTGGAATCTTTCTTCTTTGCATTCGGCAGGCCGATCTCGGCGGCCAGGCGCCGCACCTCGGTCTTGGGCAACTCACCCACCGGAAACAGCGTCTTGCTCAGCTGCGCCTGGTTCAGCCGGTGCAAAAAGTAGCTCTGATCCTTCAGCGGGTCCAGGCCCTTGAGCAGCTCGAATTGCCTTGCCCCCACGTCGCTGCGCTGCTGCCCCCCAAGGGGGTGTGAGCCACCTTGGGGCGGCCCGGCGGTGGCTAGGGCGCCGCCCTCCCGCACCCGGGCATAGTGCCCGGTGGCGATCTTCTCGGCGCCCAGCCGCAGCGCGTGATCAAGAAAGGCCTTGAACTTGATCTCGGCATTGCACAGCACGTCGGGGTTGGGCGTGCGGCCGGCTTCGTACTCGCGCAGGAACTCGGCAAACACCCGGTCCTTGTAGTCAGCTGCGAAGTTGACATGCTCGATCTCGATGCCGATCACATCAGCCACCGCCGCAGCGTCGACGAAGTCGACATTCGACGAACAGAACTCGGAGTCGTCGTCATCTTCCCAGTTCTTCATGAAGATGCCGACCACCTCATGCCCCTGCTGCTTGAGCAGCCAGGCGGTGACGGCCGAATCGACGCCGCCGGACAGGCCGACGACCACGCGGATGGGTTTCTTCATGCCGCGATTGTCCTTGGCGACGTGCTGGCGCGCCGCGCCAGGGGGCCAAGACCGGGCATCAGAGCCGGTTGTGCGTGCCGTCGCACAGCGGCATGTTGGCGCTGTGCTTGCAGCCGCAGAAGTACACCTTCTTGGCCTCGGTGGCGCTGTACTTGATCGGCGTGAGCGTCCCGCCCTTGTGCGAGCCGTCGCAGAAGGGCTGGTTCTTGCTGTTGCCGCAGGCGCACCAGAAGTAGTCCTTGCCGGCCTCGACGGCGACGGGAAATGGGGCTTTCTGGGCGATGGTGGGCTCGGTCATGGGCGCGCTCCGTTGCGGTGGAGCGCCCATCATGCGCCCGTGTGGTGCGGACGCCGCTCGCTGGCGCTGCCTGCCGCCGTCAAACCGCCAGATAGCGGCCGTCGTCGAGCACGCGCACACGGCCGTCGGCAATCAACTCGTCCAGGTGCATGGTGATGCTGCGGCGCTCGATGCAGTCGAGCGCCGGCATGTCGTGCTCGGGTGGGTAAAGCAGGCGCAGCCGCACCAGGGCTTCCAGCGCCAGCGGGCCGTTGGCCAGGTAGGCCAGCAGGCGGTCGCGGCGTGCGTCGATCTTGCCGGCAAAGGCGGCCAGCGAGTCGAGGAACAAGGCCCGGTCGGTGATCACGCCACGGTGGTGCGAGGTGACCCAGATGCGCGCGTCGAGCCGCGCCACCGCCGCCAGCGTGCGCCTGAAATCAGCCAGGTTGGAGGTGGCGTCACCGTAATAGGGGCCGAAGCCCGACAGGTCGATGTCGCCGATGAAGGCCAGACCCTCGCTGTCGACCACCAGCGCGCAGTGGCCGGCGGTGTGCCCCGGCAGGTGCTCGGCATGCAGGCGCACGCCGCCGCCCAGATCCCATTGCCAGCCCTCGGGGTAGGCCACGGCGTCGGGCCGCGGCTGGTAGTGAAACTCGGCCTCGATGCGTTCGCGCATCCCCACCATCACCTCGTCGCGGTAGCCAAAATGCCGCGCCAGGCCTTTCCAGGAGCGCGCTGCGGCCAGGTCGGCCGGGTGCACCTGCACCGGCACAACGGGCACGCGGTGCAGGCCGCAGAGGTGGTCCTCGTGAACATGGCCCAGGATCACCAGATCAACCTCGTCGAAGTCCGGCCCGATGCGGTTGGCCACCAGCGGCGTGTCGAAGGCCACGCGCAGGTCGCCGCCCTGCACCAGCACCTGGTTGCCGTCGGGGTACTTGCCCGACTTCTCACCCAGGTGCACCGCCACCGCGCCAAAGCGCAGCACGCTGCCGTCTTGTCGGTGCGGTCGCATGCCGTCAGTCCAGCCGGCGCGGTTGACGCAGCGAGGCATCGGCCTGCACCGCGCCCAGCGCATGGCGCACGCCGGCCAGGTGGTCCTCGATGCACTGCAGCACCAGCGGGCTGCGGTGGCGGTGGGCGCTGGCGCGCACCTCGTCGGGCGTCAGCCACAGGCGGCGCACGATGCCCACGTCCAGCGGCCGGCCGGGCTCGGGCTCGCTGACGCTGCCGCTGTAGGCAAAGCGCAGGTAGGTGATGTCCTCGCCGGGCTGCTCACCGGCCGCCGGGCGCTCGAAGCGCGCCAGGTAGACGCCCAGCAGCGCTTGCGGCACAAAGGCGCAGGCGGTTTCCTCCAGGCATTCACGCACAACAGCCTGCTCGGTGGACTCACCGGGGTCGAGGTGGCCGGCCGGGTTGTTCAGCCGCAGGCCCTCGGGCGTGTGCTCCTCAACCAGCAAGTAGCGGCCGTCACGCTCGGCGATGGCGGCCACGGTGACGTTGGGTTTCCAGCGGGCTTCACTCATGCCGCGATGGTAGCGAGCGTGGAGGCGTTCACGCTTGTGGCCGTGTGTTACCCAACTCGGGTAAGCTCCTCGGCCGAGCCGGTGCCACGCAGTGCATGAGCCGGAATGCGGCGAACGGGCGTTCGCCTTCACATGAGGAGTGGGGTTCATGAGTCTGATCATCGGCGTTGCCAAGGAAACGGCGGCTGGCGAAAAACGCGTTGCCACCGTGCCCGACGTGGTGGAGAAACTCATCAAGCTCGGCTTCTCGGTGGCGGTGGAAAGCGGTGCCGGCGACGCGGCCAACTTCGCTGACGACACCTACCGTGCTGCCGGCGCCGAGGTCGTGGCCACTGCGGCCGACCTGTGGGCGCGGTCGGACATCGTCTTCAAGGTGCGCGCGCCAAGCCCGGACGAAGTGAGCCTGCTGCGCGAAGGCGCCATGCTGATCGGCTTCATCTGGCCAGCCCAGAACCCTGAGCTGATGCAGCAGCTGGCGGCCCGAAAGGCCACCGTGCTGGCCATCGATGCGCTGCCGCGCCAGCTGTCGCGCGTGCAGAAGATGGATGCGCTGACCTCGATGGCCGGCATCAGCGGCTACCGCGCGGTGATCGAGGCCGCCAACGCCTTTGGCCGCTTCTTCAACGGCCAGATCACCGCCGCCGGCAAGATTCCGCCGGCCAAGGTGTTCATTGCCGGCGCCGGTGTGGCCGGCCTGGCCGCCATCGGCACGGCCGCCAACCTGGGCGCCATCGTGCGCGCCAACGATACGCGCGCCGAGGTGGCTGACCAGGTGGTGTCGCTGGGCGGTGAATTTGTCAAGGTCGACTACGAGGAAGAGGGCTCGGGCGGCGGTGGTTATGCCAAGGTGATGAGCGAGGGCTTCTTGCAGGCCCAGCGCGAGATGTACGCCAAGCAGGCCAGGGACGCCGACATCATCATCACCACCGCGCTGATCCCGGGCAAGCCCGCGCCCAAGCTGATCACCGCCGAGATGGTGAAGAGCATGAAGCCGGGCAGCGTCATCGTCGACATGGCGGCCGAGCAAGGTGGCAACTGCGAGCTCACCGTGCCCGGCGAGGCGGTGGTGCGGCACGGTGTCACCATCGTCGGCTACACCGACCTGGTAAGCCGCCTGGCCAAACAGGCCTCGACGCTGTACTCGACCAACCTGTGGCGAGTGGCCGAGGAGCTGTGCAAGACCAAAGACGGCGTCGTCAACGTCAACATGGACGACGACGCCATCCGCGGCCTCACCGTCATCAAGGACGGCGCCGTCACCTGGCCGGCGCCGCCGATCAAGCAGTCGGCACCGCCGCCCAAACCCGCCGCGATGCCAGCCACTGCGCCCAAGGGGCATGGCCAGGGTGCGGGCGCGCCGATGTCCGCCAAATCACTGGCCACGGTGTTTGGCCTGGGCGCGGTGGCCTTCGGGCTGGTGGGCTTGTACGCGCCGGCCAGCTTTCTGGCGCACTTCACGGTGTTTGTGCTGGCCTGCTTCATCGGCTACATGGTGGTCTGGAACGTGACACCGGCGCTGCATACGCCGCTGATGAGCGTGACCAACGCGATCTCGTCGATCATCGCCATCGGCGCACTGGTGCAGATCGCACCGCCGCTGAGCGGTGGTGGGCTCGACCGCCCCAACGCGCTGATCCTCGGCCTCGCCGTCTTCGCGCTGGCGCTGACGGCCGTCAACATGTTCGGCGGCTTCGCGGTGACGCGTCGCATGCTGGCGATGTTCCGCAAATAAAAGGAGCGGACATGACCGCAAGCCTGGCCACCGTTTCCTACATCGCCGCCACCATCCTTTTCATCCTCAGCCTGGGCGGGCTGGCCAACCCCGAGACCGCGCGCCGCGGCAACCTCTTCGGCATCATCGGCATGGCGCTGGCCGTGCTGGCCACGGTGTTGGGGCCGCGCGTCACGCCGGCCGGTTATGCCTGGATCATCGGCGCGCTGGTGGTTGGCGGCAGCATCGGCCTGTACGCCGCCAAGAAGGTGCAGATGACGCAGATGCCCGAGCTGGTGGCGCTGATGCACAGCCTGGTCGGCCTGGCCGCCTGCCTGGTCGGCTTTGCCAGCTACATCGATACCTCGACGGTGTTTCCCAGCGCGGCCGAGAAGTCGATCCATGAGATCGAGATCTACATCGGCATCCTGATCGGCGCCGTCACCTTCTCGGGTTCGATCATCGCCTTTGGCAAGTTGTCGGGCAAGATTGGCGGCAAGCCGCTGCTGCTGCCTGGGCGCCACTTGCTCAACCTGGCCGGGCTGCTGCTGGTGACCTGGTTTGGCCGGGTCTTCCTGCAGGCCCATGACATCCAGGACGGCATGCTGCCGCTGCTGGTGATGACCGTGATCGCGCTGCTGTTTGGCATGCACATGGTGATGGCCATCGGCGGCGCCGACATGCCGGTGGTGGTGTCGATGCTCAACAGCTACTCGGGCTGGGCCGCGGCGGCCACCGGCTTCATGCTCAGCAACGACCTGCTGATCGTGGTGGGCGCGCTGGTCGGCTCGTCGGGCGCGATCCTGTCGTACATCATGTGCCGGGCGATGAACCGCAACTTCTTGAGCGTCATCGCCGGCGGCTTTGGCGGCGGTGGTGGCGTGCCCGCAGCCGCGGGCGGCGCCGAGCAGCCCGCCGGCGAGGTGTCGCCGATCCTTGCGCTTGAAACCGCCGAGCTGCTGCGCGAGGCCCGCAGCGTGATCATCGTGCCCGGCTACGGCATGGCGGTGGCGCAGGCCCAGCACACGGTGTTCGAGATCACCAAGCTGCTGCGCGACCAGGGCGTCAACGTGCGTTTCGGCATCCACCCGGTGGCCGGCCGCATGCCCGGCCACATGAACGTGCTGCTGGCCGAAGCCAGGGTGCCCTACGACATCGTGATGGAGATGGACGAGATCAACGACGACTTCCCGAAAACCGATGTCGCGATGGTCATCGGCGCCAACGACATCGTCAATCCAGCGGCGCAGGATGACCCCACCAGCCCGATCGCCGGCATGCCGGTGCTCGAAGTCTGGAAGGCCAAGACCTCGATCGTCATGAAGCGCAGCATGGCCTCGGGCTACGCCGGCGTCGACAACCCGCTGTTCTACAAAGACAACAACCGCATGCTGTTCGGCGATGCCAAGAAGATGCTCGACGAGGTGATGGCGGCGTTGAAGGCTTGAACAAGCCAGCCGCAGCCTGAGGCGCCGAGTGCCTGCCGCAGTTACCTGACCCCGCCCCCGATAGGCCGGCCATGCCGGCCCTTTTTTCTGGCGCGGCACGGGGGTGGCCGCGCTGGGTTGAGCGCATGAAAGGCTGAGAGCGCCCTCAGACCTGCCGCTGGGCCTCAGACCCGACTTTGACAGTTCCGGGGCACATGGCGGCGGTTCTGGCGCGTGAAGGGTTGGTAAGTTGTTGATTTCTCGATGTTCGCGGGGTAAGACCATCGGGAAATGCCTAGATACACGGATCGGGCGCCAGGGCTTTATTTCAGGCGCGGAACATGTGCAATATTGGGCACATGTATCTGCGCGAATCCAAGCAGCGACGAGCCGACGGCACGGTGGTGTCGTACCTGCAGTTGGCGGAGAACGTTTGGAGCCCCGAACGGCGCCGCTCCGAGACGCG
>JBBQJN010000084.1:0-13088 GCA_038325945.1 Burkholderiales bacterium
CCACTCGTCGTTGCAAATGCTCCCTGGGTCCCAAACCCAGGTCCGCTTTGCGCCTAGATTGGAGCCGTTTTGCGGGCTTACGTGGGCCCATGGGATTGCCTCTCAACCTCTCAGTCGGGTGCGTAGCGCTGTCACCCAAAACGTGAGTGCGGTCGTGGCCACAAAAAGTCAGTGTTCATGCGGCCTTGCCAGCGGATGCAAGCGGTCAACTGCGGTTTCTAGGTTCAATGCTTCACCGTCCTTGGCCAAGTAGATGCGGTAACCCGGCCCCCAGCCGATGACGTACTCGCCCATGCCATCGAACCACTTGATGTTGGATGTGTTGCCCAACTCCCTGCGCAGCTTCGCCGTCGTGACCTTGGCTGCGGCTCGCGCATCGGGCGCGTCGAACCACCTCTTGCACGGATTCGATCCATCTTCGCGAAGGTACTCTTCGACGCGGGTTGCCATGGCCAATGGCAACCTATGTGTTACTTGCCGTCCAGTGTCTGTGCCGGCATCCGACCGACGTCCAAGGGCGAAGCCGACCCAACGACCGCCGCAGCCGTCATACCGCACGGGTGTTGCCGTCGCTCCCAACTGTGATCGGCAAGCGACGATGCACCGCTGCGCTGCGCAAGCGCTCAATCCAGCACTTCAAGCGGTCTGTCCTGCGGCAGTCAGCCTTACCTCCACCGCATGAGAGCGCCCGTCGTCCCGCAGCGGCACCGCGCCATCGGCCAGCAGTTCGCCATCGAAGCGCACCTCAACCGTACTGACGTCTTGGCTGTCCTGGATGACCTCGATGCGGTAAAGCGTCTGTCGATAACGGTACTCAAGCGTGTAGCCTGGCCAGTCAGCCGGCAGGCAAGGCGAGAGCATCAACCGCACGCCGTCGCTCGACGAGACCAGGCGCAGGCCCAGCAGAGACTCGATGATCAAACGGTACATCCAGCCAGCCGAGCCGGTATACCAGCTCCAGCCGCCGCGCCCGGTGTGTGGCGCCACGCTGTAAACATCGGCCGCCATCACATAGGGCTCTACCTTGTAGCGTGCCACGCCCTCGGGCGTGGCGGCATGGTTCACCGGGTTGATGATGTCGAACAGCGACCAGGCGCGCCCGGCCTGGCCAAGCTTGGCAAAGGCCATCGCAGCCCAGATGGCGCCGTGGGTGTACTGGCCGCCGTTTTCGCGCACGCCTGGCACATAGCCGGCGATGTAGCCCGGGTTCGGGCCGCGCTGGTCGAACGGCGGGTCAAGCAACAACACCAGGCCCGACTCGGCGCGCACCAGGCGCGCGTGCATCGACGCCATCGCCTGCTGCGCCCGCTCGGCTGCGGCGATGCCCGACAACACCGACCAGCTCTGGGCGATCGAATCGATCTGGCACTCTTCATTGCCCGCCGAGCCCAGCGGCGTGCCGTCGTCGAAGTAGGCGCGGCGATACCAGGCGCCATCCCAACCTTCGGCTTCCAGCCGCAGCTGCAACTGCGCGCGCTCAGTCTCGCAGCGCCTCGCGCTGTCATCGTCCGCTTGTCGGCGTGCCAGCTCGGCGAAGCGTGCCAGCGCCTCGCACAGGAAGAAGCCCAACCAGACGCTCTCGCCGCGGCCGCCGTGACCGACCAGGTTCATGCCGTCGTTCCAGTCGCCGCTGCCCATCAGCGGCAGGCCGTGCGAGCCAAAACGCAGGCCGTGCCACAACGCGCGCTGCGCATGCTCGTACAGGCTGGCCGAAACCGCCGAAGGTGCCGGCATGTCGTAGTAGGAATCGTCCTGGGGATTGACCGCTCGGCCTTCCAGGAACGGCACGTTCTGATCGAGCACGCCAGTGTCACCGGTGGCTTCGACATAACGCGCCAGGGCCAGCGGCAGCCACAGGTAGTCGTCCGAGATGCGCGTGCGCACGCCACGGCCTTGCGGCGGATGCCACCAGTGCTGCACGTCGCCCTCGACAAACTGGCGGCTGGCGCAAAGCAGCAGCTGGTCGCGCAGCATCTGCGGCTCGCTGTGCACCAGCGCCAGCGCGTCCTGCAGCTGGTCGCGGAAACCAAAGGCCCCACCCGACTGGTAGTAGCCGCTGCGTGCCCACATCCGGCAGGCCATGGTCTGGTACAGCAGCCAACCGTTGGCCAACACGTTCAGCGCGGGGTCGGGCGTGCGCACCTGCACGGTGCCGAGCGTGCGGTGCCAATGCTGCTGCACGGCATCGAGCGCCTGTGCTGCGGCCTGCGCGCCGCGAAAGCGCTCAACGAGCTGGCCGGCCTCGTCAAGGCTGCGGCCCATGCCGAGGCGGAAGACGATCTCGCCGGTTTCGCCGTCGGCCAGAGCCATCGGTACCTGAATGGCGGCGCAGGGGTCCAATCCGGCACCGTAGCGGCCCGACAGCCGCGCCCGCGCCAGCGCTGCGGGCTGCCGCATCGAGCCGTTGCGGCCGACGAACTCGGCGCGGTCGCAGGTGAAACTGCCCGCCAGGCGCGGCGCGTCGTCGACATCAAAAAAGCCGATCCAGTCACCGTAGTCGTTGCTGTAGGGGTTGTGCGCGTAGAGCGCGCCGCTTTCCAGCGCCACATCGGTCTGCACATGCGGCGCAGTCTTGGCGCGCAGATCGCCCAGCACCCACTCGACGTAGCCGGTAGCGCTCAAGCTGCGCGCTCGACCCGATCGATTGCGCAGCCGAAGTCGCGAGAACTTGACCGCAGCGTCAAGCGACACGAAGACCTGCAACTCGGCATCGATGCCGTTGGCCATGTGCTCAAACACGCTGTAGCCGAAGCCGTGGCGCGTGATGAAGGCTTCGGTAGCGTGGCCCGCACTTGGGCCGGCGGGTGCACAGGGCAGTGAGGTCGGCGACCAGACCTCGCCGCTGTCCTCGTCACGGATGTAGATGGCCTCGCCGCAGGCATCGCTGATCGGGTCGTTGTGCCACGGCGTCAGTCGCAGCTCATGGGCGTTCTCGCACCAGGTGTAGGCGCTGCCGGCTTCTGAAACGACGCTGCCGAAGCGCGGGTTCGCGAGCACGTTGGCCCAGGGTGCAGGCGGGCGCACGCCGGCTGGTGGTGTGATCACGTATTCACGGCCGTCGGCCGAGAAGCCACCGATGCCGTTGTGCAAGCCCAGTTCGGGTTTGGCGGCGGCCAGCCTGGCCTTGCCGGGCTTCAGTGCCACGGCAGGCTCGACGCTGGGGCGAGGCACAAGAGATGCGGTAGGCACGAAGGGCGCGACGCGCCGTTCACGCGGCTGCCGCTGATTCATCTGCTCGGCCAGGCTGCCGCGGGCGTCGCTGAAGACCGCGCGGGCCACCGACTGCAACAGCACGCGGTCGACCTGCGCGATCTGCTCGACATGGCGTACGAAGATGCCGCCCGGCCGGTCGATCACATGCGCTTCGACACCGGCGGCGATCAAGCCCAGGATCTGTTCCTGCAGTTGCTGGCGGTAGATGTCGTGCTCTTCGTTCCAGATCACCAGGTCGACCGCCAGGCCCTTCTGGCGCCACCAGGCATGGGCCTGCACCAACTGGCGTACCAGCTCGATGTTGCTGGCGCTGCCGATCTGCAGCAACACGATCGGCAGATCGCCCGAGATCGCATAGCCCCACAGGCCTGACTGGCCGCGACGGTTGCGCAGCAGCACGGCGGCATCGGCGCGCAGGGTCGACTGGGCATAGATCACCATGCCGGCCATGCGCGCGTAGAGCTGCGCGTCGGCTTCGCTGGCATTGAGCTGGCGCAACACCACTTGCGCATGGGTCCAGGCCAGCTCGAAGACGCGGTCGGCGAGGCGCCGATCCTGGTACTTCTCGACCAGCGTCAGGCAAGCGCTGCGGCTGTCAGCGGCGCCGATGACGATGTCGACCGTGACGGTCTGGCCCGGTGCGAGGGCGATGACGCAGCGGCTGGCGGCGATCGGGTCCAGCACCGAGCCAACGCTGTTCGACAGCGAACCGGGCGCGCGCAAGGCCAGCGGCGCCTGCATGTCGTTGCCGCGGCCGACAAAGCGCGCACGATCGGTCTCGTGCGAGATCGCGCCCTGACGGGTCGGACCACCAGCCGACTCGCGCAGGCCGTGTACGGCCATCAGCTGGAACATCCACGGCGTCGGCTCGTCGGGCGAGCGCGGGCGGCGGGTGCACAGCACAGCAGCCGGTCGATCAACGATTTCGGTCTGCACGAACAGCTTGCTGAACGCCGGATGCGCGATATCGGCTGCCGCCGGGGCGAGCACCACCTCGGTGCAACTCGTGACCTCGATCGTGCGGCGCACGGCGCTGTTGTTGGTGAGGCGCAGGCGCCGCAGCTCGATGTCGTCTTCGGGCGAGACGGCGATCTCCATGTGGCTGTCGATGCCGCCATCATGCCGGCGAAACTCGGCCCTGCCCTCGGTGAAGATAGCCTCGTAGCGCTGGCCGCTGCTGCGCGTGGGCTGGTGCGCGGAGGACCAGAACTCGCCACTGGCCAGATCACGCAAATAGCAGAAGCTGCCCCAGGCGTCGCAGGTGGCGTCCTCTCGCCAGCGCGTCAGGTCAAGGCCCTTCCAGCGGCTGTAGCCGCCGCCGGCGTTGCTCACCATCACGTGGTAGCGGCCGTTGGACAGCAGCTGCACTTCCGGCGCCGGCGTGTCGGCGCTGTTGATGACGCGCATCGGCGTCTTGTCGGCCATCACCCTGTCGTGCACGCCGGCGCGGGCGTCGATGTCGGGCTGAAGCAGGGCGCCGCGCGGCGCACGTTCCTGCAGCAACAGCATGGTCGCCTTCAGGCTTGCGTCGGCCTCGAAGTGGCGTTGCATCGGGCGATCCAGCAGCAGGTAGGCCAGTGCCAGCAAGCCCATGCCTTGGTGATGCGCCATGAACGAACGCACCACGGCAAACTCCTGGCTGCGAGGCAGCCTGGCGGCGGTGTAGTCGATCGCCTCGTAGAGGCCATGGCGGCCTGCCGCGCCAGCGGCGCTCAGGCGCAGCAAGTTGTCGCAGGCTGCGGCCGGCGCCACCATCAGCGCCATCATCGAGGCGTAGGGTGCCACCACCAGGTCGTCGGCCAAACCGCGCTTCAAGCCGAGCCCGGGCACGCCGAAGGCGCGGTACTGGTAGTTCAACTCGGCGTCGGTGGCGTTGTAGCCTGACTCCGAAATGCCCCAGGGCACACCGCGCTGCGCGCCGTACTCGATCTGCCGCAGCACGGCGCCGTGGCAGGTCTGATCGAGCAGGGTGTTCTCGTAGCTCGGCATCACCAGCATCGGCATCAGGTACTCGAACATCGAGCCGCTCCACGACAGCAGCACCGGCGCGCCGGCGGCTTGCGTCAGCAGGCGGCCCAGCGCGAACCAGCTCTCCTGTCCGATCTGGCCCTGCGCAATGGCCACAAAAATGCCCAGCCGCGCCTCGGACGCCAGCAGGTCGTAGAAGCCGCTGTCGAACCGCCGTTCGTCGACGCTGTAGCCAATCGCCATCAGGTGCCGGGCGTCGTCGTAGAGAAAGTCCTGCTCCATCTTGGCCAGCGCGCCTGCGCGTGCGGCGAGATCGTCGATGGCAAGCAGTTGCTGACGCGCCAGCTCGGCGCTGGCCAGGTGCGCAGGTGCGTTGCCCCTGTCGCCGATCTCGCCGATAACGTCGATAACGCCTGTCTCGCCTGTGCGGCCAGGCCGCGCTGCGATTTGGCGCAGGCTTGGCGTGTCATGGCGTCCCTCATCGTCGGATGCGTCCAGCGGCGCGAGAGCACGCAGGTCGTCACGAGCGTGGCGACATTGCTGGCACAGCAGGCGGGCCCAGTAGAGGCCTTCGTCGCTGACGATGGCGTTCGAGTCGCCAACCCCCGCCAGGCTGGCGGCCAGATCGTCGCTCGGCGGCACGGCGGTGTCGACGAGGCCCAGAATCGCCATCGCACCGCTGTCAAGCTCGTCCAGCATCAGGTGCCAATCGCGCCGCGTGGCTGGCGCTGCAACGCGATAGCGTCGCAGCACGTTGGCGAACTGCGCGAGTGCAGCCGGCAAAGCCGCATCACGGGTGAGCAGATCGTCGGCGAGCGATTCGCTCAATACGGCAAAGCTGTCATCCACGCCATCGCGCCAGCAGCGCGCCAGAACAGGCTCGTCGGCGAGCGCCAGCAGGCCCGACCTCAAGACCAGCAATTGCCCCGCCAGGTTGCCGCTGTCCACGGTCGAGACGTAGCGCGGCCGCAGGGGTTGCAGCGTCTGCGTGTCGTACCAGTTGAAGAAATGGCCGCGGTGCCGCTGCAGGCCTCGCATCGTGGTCAATGCCGCGTCGGTGCGCGCCAGCAGTTGGCGGGTACCGAGGTAGCCGAAGTCTCGCGCGGCCAGCCCAGCCAGCAAGGCGAATCCCATGTTGGTGGGCGAGGTCCGATGCGCGATGCGCGCCACCGGATGCTCTTGCACGTTGTCGGGCGGCAGGTGGTTGTCTGCCGCGCCGACATGGGTTTCGAAGAAGGCCCAGGTGCGGCGCGCGAGCCGGCGCAGGAACGCGGTTTGCAGCGCGGTCAGCGCGGCGTGCCTGCGCTGCAGCGGGCGGTCGATCCACCAGACCAGCAGCGGCGAGAAGAGCCACAGCAACAGCACGGGTGCGGCGATGACCAGCTCGGGCGGCCGCAGCAGTGCCAAACCGACGGCGCAGGCGATCGCCAGCGCCGGGCCGATGGCCATCCTGCGCACGTTAAGCAGCAGGTCTGGCCAACTGCCGGGCAGCGTTTGTGCACGCACATCGGCCGAAGGTCGCCACTCCAGCAGCCGGCGCTTGGACAACAGCACACGCCACAAGGTGCGCGCGATCGCCCCCAGGCTGTAGGCCGCCTCGTAGGGCAGGCAGGCCAACGTCTGCAGCGTCTGCAGCAACAAGTCTTGCAGCTGGCGGCTCATCGGCGCAGCGGCGCCGGTCTGCGCCTCGGCGCGCAGGCGCTGCAATGGGCGTCGCAACCAGCTCGCCAGATGGGCGCCCAACGGCACCCCGGCGACAATGACCAGCACATACAGGGTCCAGCGCCCGGCTTGCGGCATCCAGCCCCAAGCGGCCAGCAACAACAGCAACAGCGCAGCCGGTGCGAGGCTGCGCCGCAGGTTGTCAAAGATCTTGGCGCGCGACAGCCACGACAGCGGATTGGGCGGCGCCTGCGGCAGCGTGTGCAAGCGCCGGCGCAACCAGCCGATCAATTGCCAATCGCCGCGAATCCAGCGGTAGCGGCGCGCCACATCAGCGCTGTAGCGCAGCGGCGCGTCCTCGAGCAGCTGCACCTCGCTGAGCAGGCCGGCGCGGGCGTAGCAGCCTTCGAGCAAGTCGTGGCTCAGGATGCGGTTCTCGGGCATGCTGTGGGCCAGCGCGCGTTCAAACACATCAACGTCGTAGATGCCCTTGCCGACAAACGAACCCTCACCAAACAGATCCTGGTAGACGTCGGAGACCGCCCGGGTATAGGGGTCGATGCCCGTCTCACCGCCGTAGGTCCTGGCGTAACCGGTGCGGTTGGCGCTGGCCAGACTGAGCGCAACGCGCGGCTGCAGGATGCCATAGCCCTCGACCACGATGTTGCGTTGCGCGCCGCTGCCAAAGCGCGGCCGGTTCAGCGGATGCGACATGGCGGCGACGAATTGCTTGGCCGCGTCGCGTGGCAGCTGCGTATCGGTGTCGAGCGTGATCACAAAGCGCACGGCAGACAGCGCTCTGGTGTCGCCGACGATGCGATCAAAGCGCTCACCCGCGCCGGCGCACGCATGCCCGCGCAACAGGGCATTGAGGTCGCTGAGCTTGCCACGCTTGCGCTCCCGACCCATCCAGACGCGCTCGCGCTCGTTCCAGAGGCGCGGCCGGTGGAACAGGAAAAAGTCGTCGGAACCTTGCGTATCGGACGGCACGCAGTACTTGGCATTCAGCGCGGCAATGCGCAGGGCTGCAAGTTCAACCAACGCGGCATCGGCCGGAAGATGCTCTTGTGCTGCGTCGTGCAGGTCGGTGAGCAGGCCGAAATGCAGCCGTGTATCGCGGTTGGCCAGGAAGCGCACTTCGAGCGCATCGACCAGTTCCTCGACGCCTGCCAGGCTGCCCAGCATCGTTGGCACGACCACCAGCGTGCGCGCCTCCAGTGGGATGCCGAAGGCATAGTTCATGCGAGGCAAGGGCTGCGGCGCGACCATCAAGGTCGCCAGCCAGTTGACGAGCGAGACCACCAATTGGCTGCTGGCGACCAGCAACACCATGGCAAGCGCGGCCAGACCCCACCATGGCCACTGCAGCGCCGCGTGCACCTCAAGCAGCACCGCGGCACTGAGTGCCAAGCTACCGAGCACGATGCTGCCCGCGTACAGCGGCAGGGCCTGGGCACGCGCGCCTCGCGCCAACTGCAGCCGCAGCGGCCGGCGCATGCCCACCGCCCGCTCGAGCTCGACACGGCCGACGCCGATCAGAAAGTAGCCCACGTGCGTGTGCCTGATGCCTTGCCGACGGTCCTGCGTGTTGTCTTCCGTCACGCCTTGGCGCGCCTCGGCTGAGGCGCGGCACAGTTCAACCGCCTGGCGCGCCACAGCCGCCTCGGAGCAGGGCGCCAATCGGGCGATGGCCTCGACCGCGTGGCGGTAGTTGTCGCGGGTGCCAAAGTCCATCAGCGCGTAGGCGCCGCTGGGATCGTCGCGCAAGGCCTGCTCGACGCTGCTGAGCATTTCAACAAACTCGCGCCAGTCAATGGCGCCCAGCAAGCGCAAGCTGCCGATGCTGTTGCTCACCGACACCTGGCCGGCCGCCTGCCGCTGCCCTTCCAGATACACCAGCTGTTCGATCGTCTGGTGGCTGCCGGCCAGACGCTGTTCCAGCCATGTCAAAGGCAACGCGAGCCCCGCACCCTGCCCCTGCAGCAGACGAGCGAACTCGGCGACAAAAGCGCTGGTCAGCGCGGGCGTCGAGCGGGCCATATCGGCCACCACCAGGATCAGTTCGCTGGGTGCTTTTTCCGCCACATCCAGCATGCGCTGAGCCCAACTGCCGGCCGTCTGCCGCGCCTCATGGTCAATCGCGACGCGCGCGGCGACCCGGCGCAAGTTTTCGATCAGCGCCAGCCGCAGCATGATCGGGCAGGCCCACAGCTCACCCAGCAACAGCGGCTGCACCGATTGATAAGCCGCGACAAAGCGGCTCAAGGAGCTGCGGCCGATCTGCCCGTCGCCATGTGCCACGGCCTGCAACGCCAGCGCATAGACGCGCGGCTGGCCCGCGGCCGTGCCGTTGGCCGGGTTCAGCGTCAGCCGCGGCAACTCGTGGCTGTAGCCTTTTGGCAGGTGCCGGCGCGCGGTGCGGATCTCTTCCTCGATGAGGTAAAAGTTATCGAGCAGCCATTCCGCTGCCGGCGTAAAGCGGCGGTCGGTTTCGGCCGTCGCAGCAAGCCGTTTGCCCACTTCCACCAGCACCCGCTCATTGGCCGCCAGCCTGGCGAGCAAGCGGTCGGGCAACTGCGTGTGCGCCACCACATGCGCCGCAGCCAGCCGCTTGCCATATACGGCCAGCTGGTCTGCGCTGAAGAGTTCGGCGCGCAGCGGTTCTTCTTCGGTGGCTGCAGAGATGCTGGCGGTGCGGCCCAGCAGTCGGTCCCACCAAGCCCGGGCGTGCCGGACTCCGGTTCGCAAAGTACGCGTGCTGTGCATCATCGGGCGGGTTGGCCTCCAGGGACAAGACAAGCGCACGGAGGCGGCTTGCCGCGCCATCTGGCCAGCGAGGAGCCGCTGCCAGAGGCGATGGCCTCAGGATACTCGGAATGAGCACCGAGATCCGGCGGCTGTTTGGCCCCTGCAGGGCCGCCATCGCCTTGTCGATTGAGCGGCGTGCGCCAGGGCCCCAACGCGGGTCCAACGCGGGCCTGGATTTCTGCTGCCCGCGCTAGCAGGCATCATGCGGTGCATGAAAACTTCGAATCAACAGCCACCCGCGACCGGATTTCCTGAGGTCCACAGCGGCACACGCTGCCGGCGCGGCGGCTGGGCGCTTGTGAAGATTTGAGGGCACACAACGATGCGCGTCGCCATTTTCAGCACCCGGCCGTACGACCGCCAGTTTCTGGAGCGCGCCAACGCTGCCGGCCGCCACGCGTTGGTTTTCCATGAAGCGCGCCTGGACGAGAGCAGCGTCGCTGCCGCCGACGGCGCGCAGGCCGTCTGCGCCTTCGTTAATGACCGCCTCGACGCTGGCGTGCTGCAACGCCTGCACGTCGGCGGCGTGCGACTGCTGGCTTTGCGATCGGCCGGCTTCAACCATGTCGATCTGGCCGCCGCAGCGGCGCAGGGCATCCAAGTCGGCCGCGTGCCCGAGTATTCACCGTATGCCGTGGCCGAGCACACGGTGGCGCTGCTGCTGGCGCTCAACCGCCGCATCCACCGCGCCTACAACCGGGTGCGCGAGGGCAACTTCGCGCTTGAAGGGCTGCTGGGCGTCGACCTGCACGGACGCAGCGTCGGCGTGGTCGGCACCGGCAAGATCGGCGAGTGCTTTGCACGCATCATGGCCGGCTTCGGCTGCCGGCTGCTCGGCCATGATCCGCAGCCGAACCCGGCCTGCCTGGCGCTGGGCATGCGCTATGTCGAGATGCCCGAACTGCTGGCCAGCTGCGACGTGATCAGCCTGCACTGCCCACTGACGCCGCAAACGCGCCACCTGATCAACGCCGACGCGCTGGCGCGCATGCGGCCCGGCGCAATGCTGATCAATACCAGCCGCGGTGCGGTGGTTGATGCGCGCGCGCTGGTCACCGCGCTCAAGGCCGGCACGCTGGGCAGCCTGGGCCTGGATGTCTATGAGGAAGAGGCTGACCTGTTTTTCCGCGATCTCTCGAGCGAGGTGCTGCATGACGATGTGTTCGCGCGCCTGCTGACCTTCCCGAACGTGCTGATCACCGGCCACCAGGCCTTCTTCACCGAAGAGGCCATGACGGCGATCGCTCAGACCACAGTGGCCAACCTGGACGCCTTCGAGGACCACGGGCGGCCGCTGTACCCGGTGACGGTCGACCGCGTGGTCTGAGAGTGTGAGATACCCCTATGCTCCGGCCCCATGAACGAACGAATCAACCAGATCCTGGCGCAGATGGCGGCGCTCGAGGCCGACCTGAGCAGCGCCGTGCACGAGCAAGAAAGCAAGGTATTTTTCCAGATCAAGGGCAAGCGCGTCGAGTTTGAGCGTTCAGCCAGAGAGGCGCATCGCAAGCTCAAGACCAGCTTCTTACGCTGGCTGGTAACCAACCGGCCGCAGAACCTGATCACCGGGCCGCTGATCTACGGCATGGTGGTGCCGCTGCTGCTGCTCGATGTCTGCGTCACGCTCTACCAATGGACCTGTTTTCCGATCTATGGCATCACCAAAGTGCGGCGCAGTGACTACCTGGTGTTTGACCGCCGCCATCTCGGCTACCTCAACTTCATCGAGAAGTTCCACTGCACCTACTGCGAGTACGGCAATGGGCTGATGGGCTACATGGCCGAGATCCTGGCCCGCACCGAGCAGTACTTCTGCCCGATCAAGCACGCGCACAAGGTGCTCGGCACCCACACCCGCTACAACCGCTTCCTGGCCTACGGCGAGGCAGAGAGCTACGAGTCCAAACTGGAGGCCTACCGGGTGGCGCTGGGCAAGGTCAAGTGAGCGCGGCGGGGGCTCTGCGCGCCCGCTGCCCGAAGACGTAACGATGACGGCCTGGTAACTGCAGAAGTTCTTCAATGGGTTTGCAGGTCGGCCTGAACCAGCCTTGCCAGCCAGGCAGCGGCAAGCTCGCCACCGATGACAAGGCCGCCCTAAACGGTGTAAGGATGATGTCGCGCGCTGACATCACAGCGGGCAAACGGCACAGTCGCACTCAGCTACTTGTCACGACCCAGCAGTGCCAAGATCTCTTGCAAGCGCTGTGCGACCGCCATCCGGCACAGCAGCGGCTGCGTCATGCCACCGTGCATGCGGCGGTCGATGCAGCTGCCGCCTGAGAGGTTGAGGGGCAATCCCATGAGCCCACGTAAGCCCGCAAAACGGCTCCAATCTAGGCGCAAAGCGGACCTGGGTTTGGGACCCAGGGAGCATTTGCAACGACGAGTGGGGCTGTTTAGCGGGCTTACCCGTAGGGCCGGGGTGGTCAAGGGCCCTGCGCGGCGTTGCATCGCTAGCTCGGACGTGAGTCCGAGCGTCGCGCTGCGCCTTGCTCAGGGCCCTTCACCACCCCGGCGTGGGCCCATGGGATTGCCTCTCAACCTCTGAGTGCGCAGGGTAGCCTCTGCCGCGCCTTCGGGCGCAAGAAGGCGCGCTTCAGTTGCCCGCTCATGACCTTTTCGTGACCGACGGCACTGTCGGGTCGGTGTCAGGCTCCTTACAGTTCATGGCCCGCAATGGCGTGTGCGGGCGTCATGGGATGTTCAACCGCAGTGGAGAAAGAGTGAAACAAAAGCTGATTTGGCTGGTGCTGGCGCTGGCGACCGCGATGCAGGTTGCCACGGCGGATTCGGCGGTTGCTTATCCGCCGCTGCTCAAGCCGGCGGTGCAGGAGGCCAAGGCGGCCCGTCTGGCCGCAGAACTGCTGACGCGCTACCACTACAAGGCGATCCCGCTTGACGATGCCTTGTCGAGCAAGATGTTCGACCAGTACCTGAAGGCGCTCGACCCCGAGAAGCTCTACTTTCTGCAGTCCGACATCGACCGCCTGGGGGTTGACCGCAACCGGCTTGACGATGCCATCCTGACCGAAGACTTGCGCGCGCCGTTCGAGATTTTCAACCTGTACGAACGCCGGGCGGCCGAGCGCATGGCCTTTGCCCGCAGCCTGCTGCAAAAGGGCTTCGACTTTCAGCGCGACGAAACACTGCAGATCGACCGCAAGAACCAGCCCTGGCCCGTCACCGAGGCACAATCGCATGAGCTCTGGCGCAAACGCGTCAAGAACGATTGGCTGCGGCTCAAGCTCGCTGGCCAGGATGACCCGGGCATCTTCAAGGTGCTCGACAAGCGCTACGACAACGCCGCAAAGCGGTTAGGCAAGATCACCAGCGCCGACGCCTTTCAGGCCTTCATGAATGCCTACACGACGGCGATCGAACCCCATACCAATTACCTGGGGCCGCGCGCTGCGGAAGACTTCGACATCGCGATGCGG
>JBBQJN010000085.1:0-12979 GCA_038325945.1 Burkholderiales bacterium
GGTTCATCTCAATTCTCCTTTGCACATCTCGCGAGGCCCTCTGCGGCGGATAGCGCCGCGATGCGGCCAGTCGGTTGACCCTGACCCGGACAGATATCTGGGGCGTCGACCGCGAGCTTGCGACCGCCCTTCGACAAATAGTCTTAGGTTAGACCTTCGGCAGTGCGCGTGAAATCCGCGGGTCTTCAACGGGGACTCTCGTCGATCGCGGCGCTGGTTGCATTGATCGTGGTCAAGCCCGACCCTGCGTCGTGATCTCGCCCGAGGACATGAACGCGTACTTGCGCACCGTGATCGGGGCGCGCATGACCCCCGGCTCGCGGCCCGCGCGCTTTCGCATCGCGCTCACCTTCCAAGGCAAGCAGGGCCTGATCGTGCTGGACCTGATCCGCCGCTCGGCCGTGCGCGGCTGGTCAAGCGTTTGGGTGCGCTGCGCCCGGTCACACTGGCCGCGACGCTGCAGACCTTGCAGATCCTGTTTTTGCCATGACCTGATCACTGCCCGGGCGGTCGCACGCCAGTGCCTACTGCGAACTACTTCGCGCGTTCGGCGGAACATCGGGGGGAACAAATGGCAGACCTGAAGCCGTTTGCAGTGTGTTCCCCATGCTCACCAACAAACAAGTTCAGACCAGACCGCAGCCAGCGGCCAGCAGCCAGAAAACGGCATCAAGACCGCCAAGTCTGCGGGCATGCGCACCATCGGCTGCGCGGCGATGACACCGGTCGCGCGCCTGCGGGTCGCCGGCGCCGATGCCATCGACCGCAGCATGGCCGAGGTGCCGGCGCTGCTGGCGCAGGCACCGGCTGCACCGTAACGCAGCACAGTCACGCAGCACAGTCATGCAGCACAGTCATGCGGCCCACAGCCGCACCCCCTGTTTGACCCCGACGCCGGCGGGTGCTGCACTTCTAAGATCGATGACAGCAGCGCCCTGCACGGAAGACCGCCATGCCCACCTTGCCGCCCATCCTCATACCGATCCAAGTCCCCATCCTGCCGATCGAACTGAAGCCTGTGGTGGCAGCCTTCGTGCTGGACAACCGCCTGCAGTTGAAACTGCCCGAGGTCCAGCTGCAGCTGCGCACGCTCAACAGCTTTGGGCGCACGCTGCGCTTGGCCGGTGATGCCCTGCTGGGCCTGCCCGCGCACCAGGCAGCGGCGCAAGGCGCGCTGGACTGGATGCAGCGCCTGCCCGGGCCCTTGCTGGACCACGGCGCCGCGCCCTTGGTCGACCTGAAAACCTTGCCCGTGCGTGGCGCGCACCACGCTCTGGTCGACGGCCTGCAGGTGCTGACCCTGGGTGTGAAGGCCATGCTGGGCGCCGCCAAGCCACCCGACAAGCTGCTGCCACAGGCGCTGCTGCAAGTGGCCTTTGGTGCCGATGCCGCCTCGCGGGCTTTGCGCAAGCCCATGCTTGACCGCCGCGCGCCGGGCCTGCCGCCGCTGCCGGGGCTGGACCTGCCCGGCCTGCCTGGCCTGGCGGGCCTGCCCGACATCGGCAAGCTGGTGCGTGAAGGCACGCTGCTTGAACTGGTGCGCACCTTCGCCGAGTGTGGCTACGCGGCCCAGGCCGAGCGCGACTGGGTGAACCGGGTGCGGCCGTTTGGTCAGGTGACTTGGTTGAAGGCCGACAGCGCCTGCGGCGGTGGCCTGCTGCAGATCGGCTACAGCGGCTTTGGCGCCCAGCCACCGGCAGCGGGCCAGGTGGCCGACATCCTGGTGTCACTGCCCACCCGCAGCGGCTGCGAGCATGTGCGCCTGCGCCAACTGGACCCGGGTTTCTTCGACCCGGCGCGCTGGGCCGATGCCGGCACGCTGACGCTGACACTGCCGGTCGACGTGGTCAGTGGCGCCGTGGGCTTTTTCAGCATGCCGCCACCGTTTGACGGTGCTGGCCCCTATACCGCCGGCAGTCTGGCCACGGCTGCGGGCATGTTCCAGAGCCAGCTGGTGGAACACGCGGGCCTGGACTACGGTGCGCAGTTCGGCCAGCTCGTGGTCAACCTGGCCAACCATGCCGAGGCCGGCCGCCACCGCCCGCTGCCTTGCGCCAAGCTGCAGGCCGATGGCGCCAATGCCCTGGCCGCGGGTCCGGCCTTCATCCTCATGTTCGCCGCGGTGGAGCAGGGCAACATCCACCCACGCGGCACGCTTACGCTGGCATGGTCGACCGCTAACGCGCAGACGGTGCGGATCGTGGTGCGGGACGCCCCTGGCTCTGAAAACCCGAATGAGCTGCAGGCGGTGTTGGCCCAGCTGGCTGGCCCACTGGCCGCCCATGGTCGCGTCACGCTGCAGGTGCCTTGCACCCGGCGTTGGGAGGCGCAACTGGTACTGCAGGCCAGCAACCCCAGGAGCTGCGGGCCTGCGCCGGTGGAATCGATGCTGCAGGTGCGCAGCGGCTTCAGCCACTTCCGGGTGGCCTGCGCCAAGGCCAACATCACCGACAGCCGGCGCGGCCTGGGCATGGCCGGTTTTGCTTACAAGCGGCAAGTCACCTCGGGCCAGGTGCTGAGCGAGCAGTTTGCGCGCGCCTTCGTGGTCAAGGAAAACAGCCTGGCACCTGATCGCCAGAGCCTGGTGCTGGTGGTGGCCGACATCTGGACCTGCACCCAGTTCGTCAAGCGCGAGGTGATCCGGCGCATCAACCAGCGCTTCAACCGGCCGGCCAGCACACCACTGGTCAGCGACCACAACCTGCTGATCGCCGGCACCCACACCCATGCCGGGCCGGGTGGCTATTCAGAGTACCTGCTCTACAACCTGACCATCCGTGGCTTCGACCAGGGTGTGTTCGACACCATCGTCAACGGCATCTGCGATGCAGTGGCCAATGCGCTGGCGCGGACGCGGCCCGGCCGCATCTATGCCAACGCGGCCGAGCTGGTCGACGTGGGCGCCAACCGATCGTTTGCCGCCTACTTGCGCAACCCCGAAGCCAGCAGCGCCAGAGGCCCGGCCGACTGGACCGACCGCGAGATGCTGCTGCTGCGTTTTGTGGTCGACGAAGAGACCACTGGCCTGCAACGACCCATCGGCGCACTGAACTGGCATGCCTTGCACCCCACCAGCCTGGGCCAGTTCAACACCCGGATCTCCGGTGACAGCAAGGGCCACGCCGAGCTGCTGTTTGAGGCCGAGCTGCAGCGCCGCGGCGGCGGTGGTGGCAGTGACTTTGTCGCCGCCTTCGGCAACGGCTGCGCCGGCGATGTGTCGGGCAACCTGGAGCTGGACGCACAAGGCCAGGAGACATCGTTCAAACCACTGGGCGGCGAACTGGTGCTGCTGGGTGTGTTACCACCGATGCCGCTGGGCCTGGCGCTGGACGGCGCGGTGTTTCCGCCGCTGACCCGTGCTGCCGACGCCTGGCAGCGTGACCAGGACCGCATGCACCTGCTGGGCGAACAGCAGTTCAAGCATGCGCTGAGCCTGTTTGACCAGACAGGCACCGAACTGGGTGGGCCGCTGGGTGCCGCGCACTTGTTCATCGACATGGCCAGCGGTGTGCCGATCATCGGCAGGCCCGGCGCCCGCACCTGGCCGGCGGCGTTGGGCGTGTCGTTCGGCGCAGGCAGCACCGCCGACAGCATCGCCTACGCCAGCGTGGGGCCGCTGGACATCGACGCGGCCATCGTCGAGGGTATGTCGCGGGCCGACTTCACGGCCGGCGGTGTGCTGGCCTGGACCACCGGCCTGTTGCTGCTGGGTGGGCAGGCGCCGGCGATGGCGCTGGCGCTGGCCTCGGGCATACCGCCAGTGGGCCCAGCGCTGGTGCTGCTGCTGCAGGCCATCGCGCTGATGCCGGCGCTGCCACTGGCGCGCAGCTACTTTTTTGGCAGCTTGGCACCCATGCTGTTGCCCGGCGAGGCCAATGAGCAGCGCCCGCTGCTGCCAGGCCGAGAGACCGAGTGGCAGGTGCCGATGCCTGACAGCCTGGCCGCCAGCTTCGTCGCCGGCCATGGCGACAAGCCGATCATGTTTGCGGTGGGGCTGGCCCGTCTGCTGTCGCGGCCCGTCGGCGCCAGCGCCTGGACCCGCAACGAGCCCTGCCCGATGGTGCCCAACGTGGTGCCGATGCAGCTGCTGCGCATCGGCAGCCTGGCCCTGGCTGCGGTGCCGGCAGAGTTCACGGCCACCGCCGGGCGGCGGCTGAAGGCCCGGCTGCGCCAGGCCTTTGACGGCCAGCTCAGCCATGTGGCGGTGGCCAACTACAGCAACGGCTATTCAGGCTATGTGGCCACCGAGCAGGAGTACAGCGCCCAGCACTACGAAGGCGCGTCCACACTGTATGGCCCGCACACGCTGGAGGCCTATCTGCAGACCTTCGACGCGCTGGCGCTGCGGCTGCAAGGTGGCAACGCGCCGGTGTTCGGCGCCAGCCAAGGCTTTGTGGTGCCGGCCATCTACCGCAAAACGGCCTCGCCCTGAGGCTCGGCTGGTCGGCGCACAGCCCGGGTCCGGCAGCTGTCACGGGCCGGGGTAATGGCCGCACCCAGCCGGCAGGCGCCGACAACCTGCGTGAGAACCCACGCTTGGCCAGCGGCCAGACTGTGGCCGCGTTTGGCAGCTGCCGCGCCTTGGGCATCGACGCCATGCGGCTCAAGTTCGGCCGCCATCAGCACGACCCGCGCATCTCCGACGTGATGGCCGACGTGATGGCCGACGTGATGGCCGACGTTGTGGCCGAGGCGCTGTTCGGCTTCATGATCCAGCATGGCCCGCAGCCGCGCTGAGGGCCCGGGCATGGCGCCTTGTGCCTACAGCAACTTCTGACCAGCGCTGCCTGTGCGCAGGCCGGGCATCACGCCGCAGCGAACTGGCGCTCGATGCCGGCGCGGATCGCCTGGATGCTGATGCCCTCGTTGGCCTCGTAGGTGCCTGGCAGGCCCTTGAGCCTGCGCATGTCGGCGCGGCCGGCGTGGTGCAAGGCAATCAGCTCCCACTGGTCATTGAACACCGGGCTGCCCGAACTACCGGGCTCGGTGGGCGTGCGGTAGTGCACCTTGCGCTCGTCCCAGTCCAGCAGCAGGTTGTCCTGCAACGAGAATGACAGGCCGCCTCCCATCGGATGCCCCACCACGTAGACACGCCCCTGGGTTTCCAGCGGCGGCAGCCGGCTGGCGATGGGGTAGGCATCGACGGCGTCGACCGGGCGGTCCAGTTCAAGCAGCGTGGCGTCGAGTTCGCCAATCGGCGAGGTGTACACCACGCGCTTGAATCGCCACGACTGGCCTTCGGCCCCGGTCAGGCCTTCGAAGGTGACCACTGCCTCGTCGGGCGTCATCGCGATCGGCACTTCGGGGCTGAGACTGATCACGTGGGCATTGGTCAGCAGGTAGAGCTTGTCGTCCAGGTTGGCGTGCAGGCTGCGGCCTGGCACCAGAAAGCCGGTGCCCACGCCCTTGCTGCGCTCTCGGCCGATGCGCGCCACCGCGGCACAGCGCGCCAGCCCGCGGCGGTACCAATCCAGCGACATGAAGCGCTCGGCGCCGAAGACCTTCTGCAGATCGGTCACGCGCAGTTCACCCAGTTCGGCACGCACGCTTTGAGGGTCGGCCGTGACTGTGCCGCCTTCACGGCTGAGCACGGTGGCACGCAGTAGCGCGAGGATGGCTTCCTCGCAGCGCCGGTTCTCGTCGATGCCGGGCCGTGGCAGCTGCCACACCTCTTCGAGCTGTCGCAGCGCGCTGGCAGATTCAAAGGCATCGCAGTAGGGGCCATCGACGTACTGACGTGCCCACTTCAGCGCATCGCAGGAGCGTCCGAGTGCCAGTGTGGCCTCCATCGCGGTGGCCATGTCCCACATATCCGCAGTGCCGGCGGCGTCCTTCAGCTCGATCTGCATGAGGATCTGTTCGGCCAGCGTCAGCGGCAGCGGGATGCCGGGCACCCGCAGCGTCACCTTGTCACGCAGGCTGCGATCGGCCACGGCGACCACGTTGATGCCGTGCCAGGCGCGGGTTTCAGGATCGTCCCGGTAGGGCGAGAAGTAGGCCTGCGCCGATTGTTCGAGCCAGCGGCGGTTGCGCGCAACGCCGGGTTCATGCGCGTTGATGTACAGCTGCTTGTACAAACGGCCCAGCAGGCCACGTGCCTCGGCGTTCTCGTTGCGGTCGCGGCCCTCGGTGTCGACCACCAGCCTCTCCAGCAACTGTTGGGCGACGGTGAAGCGCCCCTGGTCCAGCAGCGCCTGAGCGTACTGCCGGCGCACGCCGGCGGTGTCGGTACCGGTCTGGATCAGCGCATCGGCCAGTCGCTCCATTTGCGCAAAGAAGCGCCGCTTGCGCAACAGCGTTAGCAGCTTCATCGCCGGCAAAGCCGGGTAAGGCTCCTCGCTGGCAAACAGGCGCTTGAGCAGACCATCGCACAGCGCGGTGGCGGCCGCCTTGTTGAAGCGGCGAAGCGCCTCCTGCAACTGCTGCAGGTCGGTGTCCGTGTTCCAGGGCATTGCGGGTTCTCCTCGAGCTTGTACTCAGTGGGCCGGGCCAGCTTTGGCGCCGCTCAGTGGCACGCTGGCGGCCAGCGCCTGCGCCAGCACCTCATCAAAGCGTGCCGCCGCACGGGCATAACCATCGTCGCTGGGCTGCAACTCGTCGGCCCAGCTGCGCAACCCAAGCGCCGGCGCCAACGCTTCCAGCGCCGGGGAAGGCCACATTGGCGGTGTCGGTCAGCGAGGACAGCAGTTCGCGGTAGGGCTGGGCCAGATCGGACAGACAACCCATGGCATCCTCCTGTTGTTCGAACCTCTAACGAGCATTCTGGATGGCTGCCGCGCGCTACACAAGCCTGCCTGACCCATCAGCGGCCCTCCACCCGCAGGCGGACAGTGTCGGCTGCTGGTGCGGCCGCGCAGTTGCGCCGTCCTCAGACTTGCGGGCAGGCCGCCGGCCGGCGACCTGAAACGGCATGGACAGTTCTGCGAACCGGGTTGATACTGGTTTGGCCCGCGGCTGACCGAGCTCGCTCACCGCTGGCTTCCACCCGTCCTGAAGGAGGATTGCGATGAGCATCGAAGGCAAGAGCTGGATCTGCACCACCATCGATACACCCGGCGGCAAGCGCGGGTCGGAAGTGGCGATCCTGGCCACCCTGGAGGGCGTTGCTGACCGGGAAAAGCTGTGGCAGCCCGGCACCGCGCTGCGTGTACGCTTCCTGCAAGGCGAAGCTGCGCTGCATGATCGTGTGATTGCTGCGGCACGTGCCTGGCTGGCGCCCGGCGTGAAGCTGGACATTGCCGAGGCGCAGCCGGGTGAGAAGGCCCATCTGCGCATCGCCTTCAACGAGAACAGTGGCTCATGGTCGGCCGTGGGCACCGACAGCCTGCTGTACCCGCCGGCGCAGCCGTCGATGAACCTCGGCTGGGCGCGCCTTGACACGCCGGAACAAGACTTCTCCAGCGTGGTGATCCACGAATTCGGCCATGCGCTGGGCCTGCTGCATGAGCACAACCACCCGGCAGCCAGGATTCGCTGGAACAAGGCGGCGGTCAACGCTGACTTGAGCGGTGCGCCGAACCACTGGGACCAGGAAACCATCGACTTCAACGTCTTCGCGGCCTTCGACAAGTCCAAGGTCATCACCACCGACTTCGACGCTGCCTCGGTGATGATCTACACCATCCCCGCCCACTGGACGCTGGACGGCACCGTGTTCATGCCCTCGTGGAAACTGTCGGCCGGCGATGCCGAGACCATCCGCCTGCTGTACAGCTGAGCTGCGCGGCAGCCCGCCGTGGATGAGCGCTGGCAGATCGATGGCGACGCCCTGGATGGCGGCGGTCTGCGCATTGCGGTGCAGCGCCTGGCGGCCAGCCACTGGCGGCCAAGCGGCGTGCTGCGCAGCTGGGGCCTGGTACCGCTGCACCGTGACGGCGATGCACTGTGCGTGCCTTGTGCCGACGATGAAGCGCTGTGGCTCGGCGCCTGGCCCGAACCTGCCGGTGGCGTCGGCGAGCTGTCGCTGCGCGACCCGGCCAGCGGGCTCACCGCGCACATCAGCGTGCCGGCGCAGCAATCGATCACCGCGCTGGGCGGCCGGCAACCGATCGCGCGGCCGCGCGGGGTGGCGATGCACACGCTGCAATTGGGCCTGGCGCCTCGCGCGGGCGCCTCGCTCACAACCAGCCTGCTGCTGATGGCGCCGGCGGCCTGGTCGGCGCGATCAGGCCGCGCCTGGGCCCCCCTGCCCGGGCCACCGCCCCTGCCGCCGCGGCTGGGGTGAACCTAGGAGCCTGTCGGACTTGGGGAGCGTCGGCTGCGAATCGGCCGCAGCGGTCCATTTCTCACCGTCTTTTTGCCCCATAGCTGGGCTATGGGGCTGCAAATCCGGCAAGAACTGTCCTCGCTGGGGCCGATTCTCGCTTTTCGACGCCCCAAGTCCGACAGGCTCCTAGAATCCAGGGCCGAGCGATGAGCGCCCTTCGGTCATTTATGTTCAAGGCTCACCGCAGCCTCGACCTGCGTGCAGCATCCCATTGGCCTGATTGGCAGTGGCGGCTCACAGCGCGGCGCTCCATCCCAATCCAACGCCTAGGCTTTACCGATGCACGTCAATCGTCCTCCTGTCCTTGACCGCAAGGTCCGATTTGCGCTTGTGGGCTGCGGCCGCATCGCCAGCAATCACTTCGAGGCCATGAGCACTCACGCCGAGCGCTGTGAGCTGAGCGATGTCTGCGATGTCGATCCCGTGGCGCTGGCTGCTGCTGTCAGCAAGACCGGCGCGCGAGGACACAGCAGTCTGACGGCGATGCTGGCATCGACCCAAGCCGATTGCATTGTGCTGACGACGCCCAGCGGCCTGCACCCGGCGCAAGCCGCTGAGGCGGCCAAAGCGGGCATTGACGTGATGACCGAAAAGCCGATGGCCACACGCTGGACCGACGGTCTGGCCATGGTGCGGGCCTGTGACGAAGCCGGTGTGCGGCTGTTCGTGGTCAAGCAGAACCGCCGCAACCGCACCCTGCAACTGCTCAAGCAGGCGGTGGACGCCGGGCGCTTCGGTCGCATCTACATGGTCAACGTCAACGTCTTCTGGACCCGACCGCAGGCCTACTACGACAGTGCGGCCTGGCGCGGCACCTGGGAGTTTGACGGCGGCGCCTTTATGAACCAGGCCAGCCACTACATAGACTTGCTCGACTGGATCTGCGGCCCGGTCGAGAGCGTGATGGCCTATACCGGCACGCTGGCGCGCAGCATCGAGGTCGAGGACACTGGCGTCGCCGCACTGAAGTGGCGCAATGGCGCCATGGGCAGCGTCAATGTGACGATGTTGACCTATCCCAAGAACCTGGAAGGCTCGATCACCATCCTGGGCGAAAAGGGCTCGGTGCGGGTCGGCGGCGTGGCAGTGAACGAGATCCAGCACTGGCAGTTTGATCAACCACATGAGATGGATGGTCAGATCGCTGACGCGAGCTACCAGACCACCTCGGTCTATGGCTACGGCCACCCGCTCTATTACGACAACGTGATCAAGACCTTGCTGGGCGAGGCGCAGCCCGAGACCGACGGCCGCGAGGGCCTGAAGAGCCTGGAACTGCTGATCGCGATGTACCTGTCGTCACGCGACGGCAAGCGCATCAATCTGCCGCTGGAGTATTGATGGCGGCCGCAATCCACCCCTCGGCCATCGTCGATGATGGCGCTCAGCTGGGCGAGGGCTGCCGGGTCTGGCACTTCGTGCACATCAGCGGCGGCGCACGCATCGGCACGGGCTGTTCGTTCGGCCAAGGTGTCTACGTCGGCAACGACGTGAGCATCGGCAACAACGTCAAGATCCAGAACAACGTCTCGGTGTACGACGCGGTGACGCTGGAGGACGATGTGTTCTGCGGCCCGAGCATGGTCTTCACCAACGTGCACAACCCGCGCTCGGCCGTAGTGCGCAAGAACGAATACCGGCGCACGCTGATCAAGCGTGGCGCCACGCTGGGCGCCAACTGCACCGTCGTCTGCGGCTGCACGGTGGGTGAGTACGCCTTCGTCGGCGCCGGCGCGGTGGTCAGCCGTGATGTACCGGCCTATGCGCTGGTGGCCGGCGTGCCGGCGCGGCGCATCGGCTGGATCAGCCGTCATGGCGAGCGGCTGGCCTTGCCGCTGTCCGGCGAAGGCGATGCGGCCTGCCCGGCCACTGGCGAACGCTACCAACTGAGCGGCGAGACGCTCACTCTCAAGGACTGAAGCACACCATGCAGTTCACCGACCTCAAGACCCAATACCAGGCCCTGAAGACCGACATCGACGGCGGTATCCAGCGGGTGCTCGACCATGGGCAGTACATCATGGGCCCCGAGGTCAAGGCGCTGGAATTGGCGCTTGCCGCGTACACCGGCGCGCCGCACTGTGTGGCGGTGGCCAGCGGCACCGAGGCGCTTTTGATTGCACTGATGGCGATCGGCCTCAAGCCCGGCGATGAGGTCATCACCACGCCCTTCACCTTTGCCGCCACCGCCGAGGTCATCGTGCTGCTGGGCGGCGTGCCGGTGTATGTCGACATCGAGCCCGACACCTGCAACATCGACGCCTCGCTGATCGAGGCCGCGATCACGCCGCGCAGCCGCGCCATCATGCCGGTCAGCCTGTACGGCCAGGTGGCCGACATGGATGCCATCAACGCCATCGCCGAGCGCCATGGCTTGGTGGTGATCGAGGACGCGGCGCAGAGCTTTGGTGCTGGCTACAAAGGAAACAAGAGCTGCAATGTCAGCAGCATCGCCTGCACCAGCTTCTTTCCCAGCAAACCACTGGGCTGCTATGGCGACGGTGGTGCGCTGTTCACCAGCGACGCGGCTATCGCCCAGGCCGCGCGCGAGATCCGCGTGCACGGCCAGAGCGGGCGCTACCACCACACGCGGGTCGGCGTCGGTGGCCGCATGGACACGCTGCAATGCGCCATCGTGCTGGCCAAGCTGCCGCGCTTTGACTGGGAAGTTGAGCGCCGGCTGGCGCTGGGCGAGCGTTATGGTCAGTTGATTGAGGCCAGCGGCGCGCCGGTGCAGTTGCTGGCGGTGCGGCCTGACCGCGACTGCGTCTGGGCCCAGTACACGGTGATGGTCGATAACCGCGCCGCGGTGATGGCCTCACTGCAGGCGGCGGGCATTCCCACCGCCGTGCATTACCCCAAGCCGCTGCACCACCAGCCGGCCTATGCCGCCGGCTGCTGCCCTGACTGCAACCCGCACAGCATCCGGGCGGCGCAGCGCGTGCTCAGCCTGCCGATGAGCGCCGACCTCAGCGAGGCTGACCAGGACCGCGTGGTGGCCGCGCTGGCCGAGGCCTGCGCACAAGCCGCACACGCCGCGCCGGCTGCGCAGGGCGCTGCCACGGCCTGAGCGCCGCGCGCAGCCGCCCCTTCCTGGCATGCTGCGCGCCATCCTCACCTTGCTGGCCGGCGGCGCGCTGGCGCAGGCGCTGCCGCTGTTGCTGGGCCCCTGGCTGACGCGGCTGTACTCGCCTGCGGACTTCGGCCTCTACCATTTGTTTGCTGCCGTTGCGGCCAACGTGGCGGTGGTGGCCTGCGCCCGCTACGAATTTGCGTTGCCGCTGGCGCGCGGTGATGACGAGGCTGCCGCCTTGCGCGCGCTGTGCCTGCGCCTGCTGGCGGCCAGCGTGCTGATCAGTGCCGCTGCGGGGCTGGGTTGGGCGCTGTGGGCTCGCGTGTCGTGGCCGCTGTGGCTGCCGGCGGCAGTGGGCGCGCTGGGGCTGCTGTCGCTGGCCACGCTGAACGCGACACGGGCGCAGCGCTTTCGCAGCCTGGCCATCGCTCGGGTTGTGCAGCATGGCGGCGGCGCGCTGGCGCAAGGTCTGGCCGGGCTGCTGCAGGCTGGCGTGGCCGGGCTGATCGCTGCGCCGATTGCCGCCGCGCTGGCGGCGGTGGCGGCGCTGGGCTGGCCCGGGCCGGCGCGTGCGGCCAGGGCACGCTGGCTGGCGGTGGCCAGGGCACACCGCAGTTTTCCCCTGCTCAATACGCCGCATGCCTTTCTCGGCGCGCTGCAAGACACGCTGGCGGTGGCGCTGGTGGCCGCCAGCCTGGGCCCGGCGGCAGCCGGCGCCTGGGGCCTGGCGCTGCGCTACCTGAAGGCGCCTGCCACGCTGGTGGGCGGCGCGGTGTCGCAGGTCTTGTACCCGCGGTTGGCTGCGGGCGAAGCGGCTGGCACCGGCGATGCTGGCCCTGGCCCTGGCCCTGGCTGCACCGCTGAAGGCCGGGCGCTGGTACTGCGCACGATGGCGCTGCTGGCGCTGCTGGCCTCACCGCTGGTGGCCGCCCTGTGGTGGCTGGGGCCGCGCTTGTTTGCCTGGACTTTCGGGCCGGACTGGGCCGACGCCGGTGAGCTGGCGCGGGCGCTGGCGCTGTACATCGGCCTGCACTTCGTGGCCTCGCCGCTGAGCGTGGTGACGATGGCTTGGCAGGCCCAGGCCTGGGCGCTGCGGCTGGCGCTCGTCGGGCAAGGGGTGTTTGTCGCCGCGCTGGCCGCCGGCCTGGCCTGGGGCGGGCTGGCGGGCGCCGGTTGGGCGGTATCGGGCGCGATGGCGCTTTACTTCGGCTGGTACTTCGTGCGCCTGGCCACCTGGCCGCTGGCGACGGCGCAGCCTGGCGTGGCGCAACCGGGGGCTTCGGCATGAGCGTTTCGCCGCCCCCGCCCCCGCGCTGGCGCGGCTGGCTGAACCGTTGGCGCCGGCGCATGGCCCATGCACTGCTGCACCGCGTGGTGTTTGGCGAGACCTCGGGCGGCCGCTTTCTACCCAACACCCGCATCGCGCCGTCGACCTGCATTGAGCATGAAGATCGGCTACAACTGGCTGATCACGTCTTCATCGGCGCCTTCAACTTCATCGAGGCCAGCGGCGGTATCACGGTGGGCGAGGGCGTGCAGATCACCCACCATGTGAGCATCGTCACGCACAGTTCACACCGCAGCCAGCGCCTGCTGGGCCGCGCTTATGTGGTCTGGCCGGCGGGCGAGCCGCGGCCGGG
>JBBQJN010000086.1:0-12979 GCA_038325945.1 Burkholderiales bacterium
TGGCCGTGCTGACGACACGATCAGTTCGACGATGGCCGCACGCACCTCGTCGTCGTGCCCGACCCAGGTGTATCCGCCTTGGTCGAATCCGATGAACTTCGAACCGGCAATGTGGCTGGCGGTGTACTGCGCGCTGGCACAGGTACCGTAGCGGTCGTCGCGCGCGCTGATGAACAGCGTGGGCACACGGATCGACGCCAGCGGAGATGGCGTCAGGTGCTTGCCGACGGCCGTATCGCTGCGCAAGCCCTCGGCGCGCAGCGACACCGGCAGGATGTTGTCGAGCATCGCTTCGACCCGCGCCCGCTCCTGCGGGCTGGCATGCGCCAACAGGTCGGGCGGGGTGGCGAGCACCACCTGGATGACCTGGTCGCGCGCCAGATGCAGCGCGGCCCAGAACAGAAAGTCTGATCCGATCAGCCGCATCATCAAAGACCCGGACGCCCTGCGAGGCCAACGCACCCGCGAAGACCATGCCCTGGTCGTGGCCGCCGCCACTGCCGTGCACGGCCAGCAGCGGCACGCCGGTGCCGGCCTCCTGGTACTCGATCGGGCCGCAGCGTGTTTGCAGCAGCACGCTACCTTGCGCCGCGTGAGCACGTGCGCGCTGCATGTCGTCGTCAAACCGCCACTTCATGAGCAGTGTTGCGCCAACCCAGGCCAACGCCAACGTGACAAGGACAAGCCGGCGGGCAGTGATGCTCATGGTACTTCGATGCGGTCCGCGCGCACCGGAAAGCGTCCGTTGAACTGGATGGGCCACGGATCGCCACCCCATGGCGCCTCGGTCGCGCTGCGGCCCTGCGCGTGGATGTTCAGGTGCGGCTCGCCGGTGTTGCCCGAGTTGCCCACCGAACCGAGCCAATCCTCCACGGCGACATGCGCGCCGGCACCCACCTGCACGCTGCCCGGCTGCAGGTGGCCGAGCAGCACATCCGCATCAACGCAGCGCAGCACGACATGGTTGCCGGCCAGGTGATCGCGGTCGACATCGGGCACCTGCATGTCGGGCAGTCCGTCCACGGCGATGACCACCTGTCCCGCGCAGGGCGCCAGCACACGCGCGCCGTAGATGACGTAAGCGCGGGGGTCGGCAGGCGGCACACCACGGGCGCGCAGCCCAAACCCATCCAGCGCCACGATATCGACACCATGGGATTGCCCCCGTCATGCGCGGTAGCGGGCAACCCCGGCATCCCGTGTTTCGAGGTGCAGGTTGGTGCTGATGTTGCTGCCGCCATTGACAACGGAATAGCGACCCCGCTCCAGCGGGAAGGCCAGATTCACGGCGCCCGCCGCCGTGTTGGTGCGGCTTCGCCAGGCGATGACTGTGCCGTAGGTCGATGTGGTGCCCAGCGCGATGAAGAAAAGCACAGCGATCCACGCGCCCCAAGTGACCGGCAGCGCGGTCGAGCAGGGTCGTGCGCGGCGCCAGCCCAGCCACGCCGCCACCCCAAGTGCTGCGGCAAAAACGCAGGGCGCCCACCAAGGCGGCAACAGCCAGATGCCCTGCAGGGCCATGACGGCCAGCGCCGCGACGCTGCCGAAGACCTGCACCACCAAGCCCAGGCCAGTGCGGGCGGGCAGCCATACCAGCCAGCCGATCAGGATCAGCGGCAGCGCGAACTGAACAGCGTACAACCAGGTCATGGCGCCAACCCGACCGGCAGAGGGTTCACGGCGAGAACTCGTAGACCAGCGAGGTGAGGTTGCCGACGAAATAGGACTTGCCGCCTTTGGCGACTTCGCCGCGGGTCGGCACCATCATGCCGTGATGCGGCTGGTAGTTCGAGATGCTGCAATCCCAGGGCAGCATGACCCTGTCTTTGCCCACACCGGAGCCTCGCGCGTCTGCGTGCACCGACTTGATCAGCCCGGCCTCGTCGAACCTGAACAACAAGGTCAAGCTGATCGGGCCGTCCACCCGTGTGGCGTTCGCTGAACGATCATCCACCGCCGCCCAGCGCACGCCCTGGCTGGGCAGCAGCGCGGTGGGGTACCACACCATCTCGGCAAAGTAGCGCATCAATTCGCCGCGGGCGATCTCGCCGCCGCCCTGCACCTGCGCCACCGTGAACAAGCCCAGCATCGCCGCGTGCAGCGTGCCCACGCCTGCGATGTAGCTGTCGTGCACATGCGCTTGTGACAGCGCGGCCAAGCCCGGCAACATGACCACCCGGCCGTTCCAAAGAAAGCCCGGGCGGTGCACAACGGCCCGCTGCCAGGAGGTGAAGGGTTTCCAGTTCTCGCCGGTGGGCGACAGGTTGATCGTGCCGGCAAGCTCGAACGTTGCGGCAGCGATGAAGGGCTGGCCGTCCTTCAGCACAGCGCGGAAATAGCGCTGCACCGGCGCGGGCAAACCGTCGATCTCGCGGGCGTCGTAAACCTTGTTCGGGCCCGCAGGCGCCGGCAGCCGCGCTGCTTCGAGCAGCGTCATTTGCGCCTGTGTGGCGGCCTGCCAGCGCGCACTGCCGAAGGCGACCAGACCCGCAGCAGCCGCCAGCAGGAGGCCGATGCCCAATGCCGTCCACGCGATTGCGTTCATCAAGGATGTTCCCTTCCTCATGCCGATACGCGGCCCTTCGGGCTGACAGCCCTTCGCCGGGCCCACTTGATGCCTTCGAACCACAGCACGCTCAGCAAGCCCAGTGCGCAGGCAGCGGCCAGCTCATGTACCGGCAGGGGTGCAAATCGCAGCACGCCGACCGCCCAGGGGGTGTAGAGCGCAGCCAGCAACAGCGCACAGGCCAGCCCCACTACCCCCCACAGTGTTCCGTTGGGTGTGCGCAAGGTGGCCCACAGCGACCGGGTGGCCGAGCGGTTGGAGAGGATCAGGGCCAGGTTGCCCACCACCAGCGTGGCGAACGCAAAGGCCCGGGCTTCGGGCTCGGGGATGCGCGCACTGGCCCAGGCGAATGCCGCCATCACCACAACCAGCACGCCCAGGCCCTGAACCAGCGCCAGGACCAGGGTGGCGCCGCCAAACAGCGGCGCGGCGGCATCACGCGGTGGGCGCTGCATGACGTCGCTTTCCGCAGGCTCGTTCTCGAACGCGATGGAGCAAGCCGGGTCGATGATGAGCTCGAGCAAGGCGATGTGCATCGGGTACAGCAGGGCCGGCCAGCCGAACAGCACCGGCAACATCGCCATGCCGGCGATGGGCACATGCACCGCCAGGATGTACGACATGGCCTTGCGCAAGTTGTCGAAGATCCGGCGCCCCAGGCGCACCGCAGCGACGATGGCGGCAAAGTTGTCGTCGATCAGCACCAGCGAGGCCGACTCGCGGGCCACGTCGGTGCCGCGTCCGCCCATCGCCACGCCCACGTGCGCCGCGCGCAGCGCCGGGGCATCGTTCACGCCGTCACCGGTCATCGCGACGATGTCGCCCCGGGCCTTCAGCGCCTGCACGATGCGCAGCTTCTGCTCAGGCGCGATGCGGGCGCAGACGCTGACGTTGGCCATGCGCTCGCCCAGTGCCGCGTCGCTGAGCGCCGCGATCTGCTCGCCTGTCAGCACGTCGCTGTCGTGTTCGCTTTCGTGCGCGCGGTCGCTTTCGAACAACCCGGCCTGACGCGCGATGGCGCGCGCGGTGGCCGGGTAATCGCCGGTGATCATGACTACACGGATGCCGGCGGCACGGCACTCGGCCACGGCGGTGGGCACCTCGGCGCGCACCGGATCGGCCAGGCCCAGCAGCCCGATGAACTCGAAATCGAAGCCGTGCTCGTCCGCGGGCCAGTCCTGCCCCGCAAACGTTCCGCGCGCCACCGCCAGCACGCGCAGCCCTTCGGCGGCCAGTTGGTCAACCACGCCGGCGATGCGGGACTTCTGCGCATCATCGAGGTGGCACAGCTCCATCACCGCTTCCGGCGCGCCCTTGGTGGCGACGGTCTGAGCACCGTCACCCTGCGCCGCCCACACATGCGACATCGCCCGCAGCGCCGGGCTCAGCGCATAAGTCTGCACCAGCCGCCAATCGTGGTGCAGGTGTTCGGTGTCGGCGAGGAAGCGCTCGCCGAGTTGATGGAAGGCCTTCTCCATCGGATCGAAGGGGTCAACCACGCTGGCCAGGATCGCCACCTCCACCAGGGCGTGAAAGGCCTCGGGCAGTTGGCCGTCGGTCGGCTGGCCGTCTGCCGACTGGCCTTCCGTCAGTGAATCCAGCGCCAGGCTCTCTGCAAGATCGACACCGCCGGCGACCAGGTGCGTCACGGTCATGCGGTTCTCGGTCAGCGTGCCCGTCTTGTCGCTGCACAGCACCGTGGTGGCGCCGAGCGTCTCGATGGCGTTGATGCGGCGGGTGAGCACGCCTTCCTTGGACAAGCGGCGTGCGCCGAGCGCCGGAAACACCGTCAGCACCACCGGGTACTCCTCGGGCAGCAGGGCCATCGCCAGAGCGATGCCCGCCAGCAGCGCCTGCAGCCAGTCGCCCTTGATCAGCCCATGCACCACCACCAGGGCCAGGCTGAGCGCCAGCGCCAGCAAGGCCAGGTTGCGCACCAGCCGGGCGGTCTGCTTCTGCAGCGGCGAGCGTTCGTTCTCCACCGTTCCTAACGCGGTACCGATGCGGCCGATCTCGCTGCGCGCCCCCGTGGCCGTGACACGCGCCAACGCATGCCCCTGCACCATCAACGTGCCGGCGTAGACCGCCGGCAGGTCGTCACCGCCGGGTGCCCCGCGTGCGGTGGCGGCGGGCCCCGCCGCCACGGCCTCTGCGGCCGCCAGTTCATCAGGCTGCGCCACCCGCTTGCCCACCGGAACGGCCTCGCCGGTCAGCAGGGATTCGTCGGCCCGTACGCCGTCGGCGGATACCAGCAGGGCATCGGCCGGCACGCGGTCGCCCTCGCTCAGCTTGAGCAGGTCGCCACGCACCACGTCGCGCCCGGCGATGCGTTGGGCTTTGCCGTCGCGGATGACCAGCGCGCGCGGGCTGGTGAGATCGCGCAGCGCTTCGATGGCGCGCTCGGTCTTGCCCTCCTGGTACAGCGTGAGCGCCACGGTGACGACCACGAACCCGAATAGCGTCAAACCCTCCTGCAGGTCACCGAACACCAGGTACAGGGTTCCCGCCGCGAGCAGCAACAGGAACATCGGCTCGCGCACGGTCTCCACGGCGATCGACAGCAAGGAGCGACGCTGGCCGCCGGGCAGCGCATTGGGGCCGTCCTCGGCCAGGCGTTGGGCCGCCTGGGCAGCGGACAGACCCGATTCAGGGCCACCCATATGAGCGGTTAGCTCAGTTTGGGGTGCTCTGCCGAGATCGGCAAGATCAGCCTGGTTCATCGCCATGTCTAGGAGCCTGTCGGGCTTGGGGCGCGTCGGCTGCGAATCGACCGCAGCGGTCCAATTCTCACCGTCTTTTTGCCCCATAGCTGGGCTATGGGGCTGCAAATCCGGCAAGAACTGCCCTCGCTGGGGCCGATTCTCGCTTTCGACGCCCCAAGCCCGACAGGCTCCCAGGCTTGTATCGTCGTCACAAGGCGGCCGCAGTGGTCTGAGCCGCAGAAGCAGCGGCGCCCGCGGACCGTGCGCAACCCTTGATCGAGAAGCCTGCAACGCGGGGTTTTTTGCTCTTCGCGCATGCCATTCACGGCGGCGCACGGGTGCTTGCCGCGACACCCAGGGCCGTGCACTAGGCTGCCCACCCATGCATGAAGGCACGCTGGCTGCCCCGGCCTCACTTTGTGCTCAACAATGCACTCGTGGCCGTGGCGCTGGTGCAGGCGGCCTGTGCGCGTTGCGCCGCGGACGAGCAGGGCATCAGTCTGCACGCGGCCGTGCGCTGCGGCGCGGACGAGCGCAAGCGCCTGGAGCGACCGTGCCGGTACATAACCTGACCCGCCTTGTCCAACGAACGCGTGCAAAGCAGCACGACTTGGAAGGTGGTGCTCAAACTCAAGATCAAACTCAAGATCAAGACCGCGCGGCGCGACGCCACCACCGTAGTCGTGATATCGCCGCTGCAGTTCATGCAGCAACTTCAGCAGCGAATGACGGCTTCTCGGCTCCGAGTTCCTGAGATCAGGTAGCTGGAATGGGGTGCCGGCCGCTTGAGGAAAGCTACAGCGTCCGGCACTGCGTGAGCGCAATGGCTTCGGCGTCTCGGCAAGCCAGCCGCATCAACTTGTGCAGTGGCTGACCTTGTGCTTCTGCGCGAACATCGCCAAACACTGGCCGCCATTGATGCGCTGGCGCACGACTTCCGCCCGCCCTGCACTCAGCCCAATGCACGGCCTGTCTTGTGCGTCATGAATTCGCCTTAAACGAATTCGTTTGACAAATGCTAACCAGAAAACGATACTCCAGTTTGGCTCGCCGTTGGTTGCGGGCACCGATCTGGAGCCCGCCCGTGAGCAAAGCCTTCGCCAGTCAAGCCGACCTTGAGATCAAGAAAGTCAGCTTCACCAAGCTGTCTGACAACGCCTACGCCTATACCGCCGAGGGCGACCCGAACACCGGCATCATCATCGGCGACGACGCGGTGCTGGTGCTCGACACCCAGGCCACGCCGCTGATGGCGCAGGACGTGATCCGCCGCATCCGCGAGGTCACCGACAAGCCCATCAAGTACGTGCTGCTGACGCATTACCACGCGGTGCGGGTGCTGGGTGCATCGGCTTACAAGGCGGAGGGCGCCGAACACATCATCGCCAGCCAGGACACCCGTGACCTGATTGTCGAGCGCGGTGAGCAAGACAAGGCCAGCGAGATCGGCCGCTTCCCAAGGCTGTTTCAAAACGTCGAGAGCGTGCCGCCGGGCCTGACCTGGCCCACGCTCACCTTCAGCGGCAAGATGACGCTGTGGCTGGGCAAGCTGGAGGTGCAGCTGCTGCAACTGGGCCGCGGCCATACCAAGGGCGACACCGTGGCCTGGCTGCCGCAGCAGAAGATTCTGTTCTCGGGCGATCTGGTGGAATTTGACGCCACGCCTTATGCCGGCGACGCCTACTTCAAGGATTGGCCGCAGACCCTGGACAACATCGCCGCGCTGCAACCCGCGCAGCTGGTGCCCGGGCGCGGCATGGCGCTGACCACGCCCGAGGCGGTGGCCGCCGGCCTGCAAGGCACACGCGACTTCATCGCCGATGTCTATGCCAGCGTGCAAGCCGGCGTGGCCGCTGGGCAGGACCTGAATGCCGTCTACAAGAGCACACTGGCCAAGTTGACGCCCAAGTACGGCCATTGGGTGATCTTTCAGCACTGCATGCCCTTCGACGTGACGCGCTGCTACGACGAGGTGACGCAATACCCCGACCCACGCATCTGGACCGCCGAGCGCGACATCCAGATGTGGAAAGCCATCGACGCCTGACCTTGGAGACGACCATGAAGATTGAACGCATGCACCATGTGGCCTACCGCTGCCACGACGCCAAGGCCACCGTGCTGTGGTACCAGCAGCACCTGGACATGAACTTTGTGCTGGCCATCGCCGAAGACCATGTGCCCAGCACGCATGCGCCCGACCCCTACATGCATGTCTTTCTGGATGCCGGCGGCGGCAATGTGCTGGCCTTCTTCGAGCTGCCCAATTCGCCGTCGATGGGACGCGATGCCAACACGCCCGAGTGGGTACAGCACATCGCCTTCAAGGTCGACAGCCTGGAGACGCTGACGGCCGCCAAGGCCCGGCTGCAAGCCGCCGGCATCGACGTGATCGGCCCCACCGACCACACCATTTTCAAGAGCATCTACTTCTTCGACCCCAACGGCCACCGGCTGGAACTGGCGGTGGACACCGCCACCGCCGAGCAGCAGCGCATGCTCGACGAGGTGAAGTGGGCCATGCTCGACGAATGGGCGGCTACCAAGCGCGCACCGCGCCACGCCGCCTGGATGCACGAGAAAGAGATCCCCGCCCAAGCCGCCCAGGCCGCCCCGGCCGCCGGCCACTGAGCCGCCGCCCACCGAGACCATGCTCAGCACCTACACCTACCCGCGCTACGACTACCACCGCCCGCCCGAACTTGACCAGCCCGAGGCCATTGCCCGCCACCCGGTGGTGGTGATCGGCGCCGGCCCGGTGGGCCTGGCCGCAGCGATCGACCTGGCCCAGCAAGGCCTGCCGGTGCTGCTGCTCGACGACGACGACACCGTCAGCGTCGGCTCGCGCGGCCTGTGTTATGCCAAGCGCGCGCTCGAAATCCTTGATCGCCTGGGCTGCGGCCAGCCGGTGGTCGACAAGGGCGTAACCTGGAACGTCGGCCGCACCTTCTTTGGCGAACGCGAGGTCTTCAACTTCAACCTCTTGCCCGAAGACGGTCACGAGCGCCCGGGCATGGTCAACCTGCAGCAGTACTACCTAGAGCAGTACCTGGTCGAGCGCGCGAAGGCGCTGCCCAACATCGATCTGCGCTGGAAGCACCGCGTCAGTGCCGTCACGCCGCAGGGCGACGGCGCGCTGATCGACGTCGACACCACCGACGGCCCTTACCAGTTGCATGCCGATTGGTTGGTGGTGGCCGACGGCGCGCGCAGCCCGGTGCGCCGCCAGCTCGGGCTGGAAGTTGAAGGCAAGGTCTTCCAAGACCGCTTCTTGATCGCCGACGTGGTGATGAAGGTCGAGCTGTTTGCCGAGGGCGCGGCGGAGCGCTGGTTCTGGTTCGACCCGCCGTTCCATCCCAACCAGAGCGTCTTGCTGCACCGCGAGGCCGACAACGTCTGGCGCATCGATTTTCAACTCGGCTGGGACGCCGACCCCGAAGAAGAGAAAAGGCCCGAACGGGTGATACCGCGCATCCGCGCCATGCTGGGGCCGGAGCGTGAGTTTGAGCTGGAGTGGGTCAGCGTCTACACCTTCCAGTGCCGGCGCATGCAGGCCTTCCGCCATGGCCGGCTGCTGTTTGCCGGCGACGCCGCGCACCAGGTTTCGCCGTTTGGCGCACGCGGCGCCAATTCGGGGCTTCAGGACACCGACAACCTGGGCTGGAAGTTGGCTCTGGTGATTCAGGGCCTGGCGCCAGCAGCCTTGCTCGACAGCTACAGCGATGAACGTGTGGCCGCTGCCGACGAGAACCTGCTCAACAGCACCCGATCAACCGACTTCATCACGCCCAAGAGCGCGGTGTCCAAAGACTTCCGCAACGCGGTGCTGGGCCTGGCCGGCCAGCACCCGTTTGCGCGCGCGCTGGTCAACTCGGGCCGCTTGTCGGTACCGGCGCATCTGGGCGACTCATCACTCAACACCGCCGATGGCGAGGCCTTCAGCGGCGCGATGGCGCCCGGCGCACCGCTGGCCGATGCGCCGGTGTTGTGCGACGGACAGCACAGCTGGCTGCTGCGCCATACCGGCCATGACTTTGTGCTGATGCTGTTTGTTGACGACCCGGCTCAGCTCGATGCCGCCTCAAGCAGCACCTTGGCCGGTTTGGCTGATGCGGCTGTGCCCGTGCGCACGCTGCTGGTGGCAGCCAACTCGGGTGAGGCCCCTGCCGGTGCGCGGCTGGTGGTTGATGCGCAAGGCCTGGCCGCGCGGCGCTGCGACGCCCGCCCCGGCACCGCCTACCTGTTGCGTCCCGACCAGCATGTGGCGGCGCGCTGGCGCACGCTGGACACCATCGCGGTACGCGCTGCCGTCGCCCGCGCCACCTGCAACCTGCCGAACCCGGCCTGACGATGACGCAGCTCAACACCCAGCCCAATTTCGGCGAGCCCGGCGCCGCCTACCTCAACGCCTACACGCCCGGCGATGATTTCTACCAGGCACTGATCGACAGCCACCGCGATCTGAGCGACGCGCAAAGCCGCTTGCTCAACGCCCGGCTGATCCTGCTGCTGGCCAACCACATCGGCGATCTGCACCTGCTGCGCGAGGCCCTGGCCGCCGCGCGGGCCGGTCTCCTTCCTGCTCAAGCTCGGTAGGTTGGAGCTCGGTAGGTTGGAGTGAACACAGTGAACTCCAACGGCAGTTCCACATCACCAGGGGCCCGTTGGGCATGATCAGGCCCCTGCACACAATTGTTGGAGTTGCCACTCCAACCTACCGGGATCCAACCTACCGGGCTATCGTCGACGCCTCTGCACCAGCCAACAAAACCCCCCCCGCCATGAGCCTGCACACCGACACCACGCATGACCCGGCACTGCAAAGCTGGGTGACCTCGGCCAACCAGCCTGGCAGCGATTTTGCGATCCAGAACCTGCCCTACGGCCGTTTCCGCCGAGCCGGCAATAACGGCAGCGGCGAGCCCTGGCGCATCGGCATCGCCATCGGCGACCAGATCCTCGACCTCGCTGCGGCCCACAACCAGCCCGGCTGGCCGGCCACGCTGGCGCCGCAGTTGCAGGCGCTGGCCACCGGCAACCTCAACGCAGTGATGGCCGCGCCCAAGGCGGTGCGCGTGGCGCTGCGCCAGGCCTTCTCGGCTGCGCTGCGCGCCGGCAGCCCCCAGCAAGCCGTGCTGGACGGCTGCCTGCTGGCCCAGGCCGATGCCCAGATGGCGCTGCCCTGCCACATCACCGACTACACCGATTTCTACACTGGCATCCACCATGCCACGGCGGTGGGCAAGCTGTTTCGGCCCGACAACCCGCTGCTGCCCAATTACAAATGGGTGCCGATCGGCTACCACGGCCGCGCCTCGTCGATCGTCGTCAGCGGCACGCCCATCCGCCGCCCGCTGGGCCAGACCAAGGCGCCCGATGCCGCAGCACCGACTGTGGGCCCCAGCCAGCGGCTGGACTGCGAGCTGGAGCTGGGCGCGCTGGTCGGCCCCGGCAATGCGCTGGGCGAGCCGGTGCCGATGAGTGAGGCCGAAGACCGGCTGTTTGGCCTGACCCTGCTCAACGACTGGTCAGCACGCGACCTGCAGGCCTGGGAGTACCAGCCGCTGGGGCCGTTCCTGGCCAAGAACTTCGGCAGCACCGTCTCGCCCTGGGTGGTGACGATGGAGGCGCTGGCGCCGTTCCGCACCGCCTTCAGCCGGCCCGATGGCGACCCGCAGCCGCTGCCCTATCTGGACAGCGCCGCCAACCGCGCGTCGGGCGCGATCAACATCCAGCTCAGCGTCTGGCTGCAGACGGCGGCGATGCGCGACCGCAGCGAGGCGGCTGTGCAGCTGTCGCAAAGCAACTTCATCGATGCCTACTGGACGCTGGCGCAGCTGCTCACCCACCACGCCAGCAACGGCTGCAACCTGCAGCCCGGTGATCTGCTGGGCACCGGCACGCAATCCGGCCCGGCGCCCGGCCAGGGCGGCTCGCTGCTGGAACTGTCTCAAGGCGGCCAGCAGCCGATCACGCTGCCTGGTGGCGAGCAACGCCGCTTTCTGGCCGATGGCGACACGCTGATCCTGCGCGCTTTCTGCCAGCGGCCTGGTGCAGCGCGCATCGGCTTTGGCGATTGCGCCGGCACGGTGCTGGCGGCGCCGGGCTGAATCCGCGCGCGCTGCGAAGCAGCGGTAGGTTGGAGTGAACAGCGTGAACTCCAACGACAGTTCCGCATCATCGGGGGCACGTTGGGCGCGATCAGACCCCTGCACGCAAACGTTGGAGTTAGCACTCCAACCTACCGGGCTGCAAGCGGGCAGCAGAATGGGCGATGAACCGAGCCGCCAGCTTCATCCCCATCGCCTGCTTCAGCCTGCTGCTGTCAGCCTGCGCCTCCGGGCCGCCACTTCCGGTCGACGCAGCGCCCGGCCGCGCCGGCCCCGGCCAGGTGCTGCTGCTGGGCGAGGTACATGACAACGCGGCCCAGCAGGCACTGCGCCAGCAAGCCCTGGCCGCGCTGCTGGCGCTGGGCGACCGGCCGGCATTGCTGATGGAGCAATTCGACCGCGAATACCAACCGGCGATCGACCAGGCGGTGCGCGACAGCGCCAGTCTGCCGCTGGCCGAGCGCACAGAGGCGCTGATAGCCGCCGGCGGCCGGGCGCCGGGCTGGCAGTGGGATCTTTACCGACCCTACCTCGCAATGGCGCTGCAGCATGGCCTGCCAGTCATCGCGGCCAATGTCTCGCGGGCCGAGGCCCGTCGCGTCATCGGGCTCGGCCTGGCCGCCAGCGGCTGGACCGAGCCGGTGCCCGAGGACATTGCCCGTGCGCAAACCGCGGCGATCGAGGCCAGCCACTGCGGCCAGGTCGACGCCGCGCTGGCCGCACGGCTGGCCCGCGCCCAACTGGCGCGAGACCAGTTCATGGCGCAGCAGATCGAGCGCCACGCCGCGCGGGGTGTGCTGCTGCTGGCCGGCAACGGCCATGTGCGCACCGACATCGGCGTGCCGCGCTGGCTGCCGCCGGATCTGCGGGCGCGCAGCCGATCGGTGGGCTATCTGGAGCCTGGCGATCGCCGCGCGCCCTACGACGCCGTGGTCGTCACCGCGGCGCAGCGCCGCGTCGACCCTTGCGCCACGATGCGCCCGGCCACGCCGGCTGCGGCCGGGCGCTGATCCTGGCACCCCTTGTTTGACGCCCGGCAAGACGGTGGCACCAGTCGCCGGCTGTGTGAGCATCGATGCTTCACCTGGGAGCTGACCATGGCCTTCATCCGCACACCCCGACCGATCTCCTTGCCCGTGCCGCTGGCGCTGGCAGGCCTTCTCGCCTGCAGCACGTTGCCCCCGACGGCAACCGCGGCCACCAACCCGACCGCCGCCGTTGCGGCCGCGGCGTCATCGACCACGTCCTCAGCGAAGTCTTCGGCACTGCACGCGCTGTTTGACGCCGCCTGGCAGACCAACATGCAGCGCTACCCCGAATGGGCCAGCTATGTCGGTGACAACCGCTACGGCGACCGGCTGTACGACGCCACCCCGGCCAACGAGGCCGAGAGTTACGCCGCGTCACGGCGATGGCTGCGGCAGGCCGAAGCGATCAACACCTCGGCGCTCGACGCCAAGGACCGCACCTCGCTGGCGCTGTTCATCTTCGGCCTGCGCGACGACCTGGCCTTCGAGCCGCTGGTGGGCTACCGGCGCCTCACGCTGGGCGCCATCGGCGGCTTTCACACCCAGTTTGCCGGGCTGCTGCGCGCCAGCCCG
>JBBQJN010000087.1:0-12867 GCA_038325945.1 Burkholderiales bacterium
AACGGCGGATCCAGCCGCCCGTTTTCCAGCGCCGTGATCAACTGGGCCAAGGCGCGACGCGCGGCGTCGTCCAAGCCCTTGATCGCGTCCAGCGATTTCGGCGCATGGCTCGACAGGTCCTGATCTGCCAGCATGACCATCTCGCCGATCATGCCGCCGAGGCCCATTTTCTGACCGTCCTCGGGGCTGTAGATGCGCGCCACGCCGTAGGCTTGCAGTTCGGCGATTTCGCTCGGCACGATGACGCCGCCGCCGCCGCCGAAAACGCGGATGTGCCCGCCACCGCGCTGCTTCAGCAGGTCGACCATGTACTTGAAATACTCGACATGGCCGCCCTGGTAAGAGCTGATGGCGATACCTTGCACGTCTTCCTGCAAGGCCGCAGTGACGACCTCGTCGACCGAGCGGTTGTGCCCGAGGTGGATCACCTCGCAACCCATGCCTTGCAGGATGCGCCGCATGATGTTGATCGCGGCGTCGTGGCCGTCGAACAGGCTCGCGGCGGTGACGAATCGAACCTTGTTGGTCGGGCTGTATTTAGCCAATGCCTTGTATTCGGCGGACAGATCGGTCATGACTGAGTCTCCTGATCCCGCACTGTAGTCAGGTATCGCGTGATCCGCCATGACTTCGTCTGCCAGCGTCGTGGCAGTTTTTGCCACCCGACATCGAAAATCGGCAACTCAGGGGGCCGACGGATGTCCGGCGCTCGATGCCGAGCCGAGCCGGGTTCAGCTGTCGAGCCGGAAGCCGATCTTCAGCGTCACCTGGTAATGAGCGACCTTGCCGTCCTTCACATGACCGCGGGATTCAACGACCTCGAACCAGTCGATGTTGCGTACGGTCTTTGAAGCCGTTGCCAAAGCTTGCTGAATTGCCTCGTCGGTACCGGTCGGCGAGGAGCCGACAAGTTCCAGAATCTTGTATACGTGGTCTGTCATTATCTGAGTCTCCAAGGAAACCAAGGGCGCAAATGCGAAGGCCTTTGCCGAATCGACAAAGGCCCTGGTGCAAATGCCGATCCGGCCTGTCGCGATGGCGACAGGCTTGTGGCCGCTCAGAAGCGGTGACGCAGTCCGACCGTGATGCTGGTCGAGTCGGTTCCGGCGCTGGCCGTCACGCCGCCCAGCATGCCGGCCTGTCCAGGCGCTGCCTGCGCCAAGTTTTTGTTGTTGAAACGCGCCACCACGAAATTCAGGTCGGTGCGCTTCGAAAAACCATAAGTGAATGCCGCGCCGTACGAAGCAGTGTCGGCGTTTGCGCCGCGGCGATCATCGAGATAGGTATAGGCGACGTAGAACTTGTGAAGGCCGAAAGGCAGCCGGTAGCCGATGTGATAGATCCGCGAATCCTGCCGAGCGGCGTTGACGAATGCGCTCTGCACGACGCGGGCAGTTGCTGCGCCGGTCAGCGGTGTCAATGCGGCAACGATCGACGACAGGCCACTCGGATTGTCGTCCTTGACATTCACGAACTGTCCGACCGCGGTGCCCGGGCCGACGCCGACCGAGACGCCAGCGATCGCATTGGTCAACGATTTCTGACCGAACTCGTTTTCACGGGTGTTGTAGGCGAGGCCGGCGGCAAAGGCTGGCGTGCGGTAGATCGCGTTGATGCCGATGAACCGCCCGGTGCTTGCGCTGCCTTCGTGCAGGCCATACATCACCGCGGCCGAGATCGGACCCTGAACGATCCGGTAGGCCACCGTGTTGCTGAGGCGAATATCGACTGTAGGCGGGAACGAACCGACCTGGCCAGCCGCCAGAGCCGACTGGGTTTCCAGTGTGTCGAAGGTCGCGACCACTTCGTAGCCCGGCGTATATTGCCGGCCGGCAAGGAAGCCGCCGAACGGCGTCACCAGACCGACGTAGATCTGGCGATCCCAGAAGCGACCGTCGAGGTTGACGCCCAGGGAATTGCCAAGATTGCCGGCGACCCCGGCAACAGCCGGTTGCAGGGCCGGAACCAGACCGAGCAGCGCAGCGTTGTTGAAACGGTCGGGCACTTGTGAACCGGACTGCGGACGATTGTTGACGCCGCCGGTGTCGAGTTCGAGGCGGTGCTCCATCGTGAACAGCGCGCGGTAACCTCCGCCTATGTCCTCATTGCCTTTGAAGCCGAGTCGCGAGCCATCCATGATGCCGCTGACCAACTGGTTCTGGCTGCCCCCTCGAAGCCCCGAAACGTGCGCGTAGCCGGCATCGAGAATGCCGTATATCTGCACGTTGCTCTGCGCCATCACGAAGGGAGCGGCGGCGCCGAGCGCTGCGATTGCAATGATTTTTTTCATTTGATGTCTCCGGTGCTTCAACCAACAAGCGATTGTGCCGGGGACCTTGCTGCGCAGACAGGGCGTGTCGCGCAATATCCACGCACAGTTTCCCTAGGAGCCTGTGGGGCTTGGGGAGCGTCGGCTGCGAATCGACCGCAGCGGTCCATTTCTCACCGTCTTTTTGCCCCATAGCTGGGCTATGGGGCTGCAAATCCGACAAGAACTGTCCTCGCTGGGGCCGATTCTCGCTATCGACGCCCCAAGCCCGACAGGCTCCCAGGGCGAACCAGCTCAGTCACCGCTTGGTTGCGGCCGCCCAGCTGACCCTGGCGCAGGCTCGGTTGCTGGATCAGGCCTGCCGGCGCCGCATCCACACCAGGCATCGCTGGGCATCCAGCCCCGGCACCTGCAGTTGTTCCACGTGAAACACTTCGATGTCTGACGGCAAATCGGCCTGCTCATCGTCGGGCACCCTGCCCTTCATCGCCACCCAGACCCCGTCAGGCGCCAACAAATGCGCCGACAAGCGGGTGAAGTCGGCCAGGGAGGCAAAGGCCCGTGAGGTGATCAGGTCGTAGCCTGCCGCGCCGCCAGGTCGATCAGGCGGCGGTGAAGCCAGGCTTTCTACCCGCGCATGCAGGCCTCGAAGGTTGGGCAGGCGCAGTTCTACTGCCACCTGCTTGATGAAGCTGGCTTTCTTGGCCACCGTATCCACGCAACTCAGCTGCCAGTCGGCCTGCACCAGCGCCAGCACCACACCGGGCAGGCCACCGCCGCTGCCCACATCCAGAAGACGCAGGCGCGGGCCGCGCGGCATCACAGTGAGCATTGCGGCGTCAGCGTGGGCTAGGAGCCTGTCGGGCTTGGGGAGCGTCGGCTGCGAATCGACCGCAGAGGTCCATTTCTCACCGTCTTTTTGCCCCATAGCTGGGCTATGGGGCTGCAAATCCGGCAAGAACTGTCCTCGCTGGGGCCGATTCTCGCTATCGACGCCCCAAGCCCGACAGGCTCCTAGCTGCCGCCGATCAACCCAGCACCGCAGGGGCGGCAGCATGGCCAGGCAATCGATCAAGTGGTGGCTGAGCATCTGCTCAGGATCGCGCAGCGCTGTCAGGTTATAGACCTTGTTCCAGCGCTGCAGCATCTGCAGAAAATCCAGCAAGCGCTGCAACTGGGCATCGTCCAATGACAGCCCCAGGGCGACCGCCGCCGCAGCCAGCCGTTTACACTGACCGACCGCAGGTTGCGCCCCCGCTGCGATGGCGCCACTCGTCATCTCAACCCGCGCTGCGCTCGGCATCGTTGAATGTTGGCACTGCGGCGTCTTCATGGGTCGCGTGAGCCGCAGGCGCGCCATCAGCGGCTGTCCCGCCGCTACCCTGGGCAAAGCCCTTGAATCGACCCTTCTTCAGATGCACCAGCAGCAGTGAGATGGCCGCCGGCGTCACGCCCGACAAGCGCGAAGCCAAACCCAGGGTTTCGGGGCGCTGGCGGCTTAGGGTCTGCCGCACCTCAAAGCTAAGCGCCTTCACCTGGGCATAGTCCAGATCGACGGGCAGCTTCAGGTGTTCAAGGTGGGCTGCACGCTGCACATCCTCAATCTGCTTGCCGATGTAACCGGCATACTTGGTGGCTATTTCCACCTGCTCGATCACTGCGTCAGACAAGGATTGCCCCAACGATTGCGTCAGTGTTTCACGTGAAACAAGCTCACCTGCTGCCAGCGCAGCGCCTGCCGACAGCACGCCAATCTCCAGCACGGTGTCATAGCCCACGCCGGGTCGGCGCAGCAGATCAAGCAGGCTGTACTCATGCTCAATGGCCTTGCCCAGCAGACGCTCGGCATCGTTTGCCGCCAGCACGCTCGGATTCACCCAGCAACTCTTAAGCTGCCCGGCCAGCCGCTCCACCGCCTCGCGCTTGCGGTTGAAAGCCGCCCAGCGCACGTCATCCACCAGGCCCAGCTGACGGCCGATTTCGGTCAACCGGGCGTCGGCGTTGTCCTCGCGCAGCTGCAGTCGGAACTCAGCGCGGCTGGTGAACATGCGGTAGGGCTCACTGACGCCCTTGCTGATCAAATCATCCACCAGCACGCCAAGGTAAGCCTGATCGCGCCGCAACGCCAGCGCATCACGCCCCAGCACCTGCAGCGCGGCATTGGCGCCGGCGTACAAACCCTGGGCTGCGGCCTCCTCGTAGCCGGTGGTGCCGTTGATCTGGCCGGCAACAAACAGCCCGGCAATGGCCTGGGTTTCGAAGCTGCTCTTGAGCGCACGCGGGTCGAAGTAGTCGTACTCAATGGCATAACCTGGCCGCAGGATGTGCGCGTTTTGCATGCCGACCATCGACTGCACCGCCGCCAGCTGGATGTCGAAGGGCAGGGAAGTAGAGATACCGTTGGGGTAGTACTCGTGCGTCGTCAGCCCCTCGGGCTCAAGGAAGATCTGGTGGCTGTCCCTGTCGGCAAAGCGGCTGACCTTGTCCTCGATGCTCGGGCAGTAACGCGGCCCTACGCCCTCGATAACCCCAGTGAACATCGGGCTGCGGTCAAATCCGGCGCGGATGATGTCGTGGGTGCGGGCATTGGTGTGGGTGATCCAGCACGGCAGCTGGCGCGGATGCTGCGCCGCATTGCCCAAGAAGCTGAACACCGGCATCGGATCCTGGTCGCCCGGCTGGGCGAGCAACTGGCTGAAGTCGATCGAACGGCCGTCGATGCGCGGCGGCGTGCCGGTCTTCAGCCGGCCCTGCGGCAACTTCAGCTCTTTCAGCCGTGCCGACAGCGTCACCGCAGGCGGGTCGCCGGCCCGCCCCGCGCTGTGGTTTTGCAAGCCGATGTGGATACGCCCGTCCAGAAAGGTGCCTGCCGTCAGTACCACTGCCTTGCCACGAAAGCGTACCCCCGCCTGGGTGACAGCGCCGACCACCCGCTCACCCCGTCCGTCGGACTCGAGCATCAGGTCGTCCACCGCCTGCTGGAAAAGCCACAAATTAGGCTGGTTCTCCAGCCGCTGGCGGATCGCCGCCTTGTAGAGGATGCGGTCGGCCTGCGCCCGCGTTGCGCGCACCGCCGGCCCCTTGCTGCTGTTGAGGATGCGGAACTGGATACCGGCCTCGTCGGTGGCCGCGGCCATCGCGCCACCCAAGGCATCCACCTCCTTGACCAGGTGGCCCTTGCCGATGCCACCGATCGACGGGTTGCAGCTCATCTGCCCCAGCGTCTCGATGTTGTGGCTCAGCAGCAGCGTGCTGCAGCCCATGCGTGCGGCGGCCAACGCCGCCTCGGTGCCGGCATGGCCGCCACCGACTACGATGACATCAAAGATCTGAGGGTGCAGCACGACGCGGGGGCCGACACGCGGGCGTCGGCGATCAATGGGCAGACCTGCATTGTAAAAACCCTGGGCGGCCAGCGGGCGATCGCCGGCCATGGCCTTGCAGCGGAGATGATGCCGGCCATGTCCGAAGCCCTGGCCCCAACCTTTGCCCGCGACGACGCCGTTTGCCGACCCGGCTGTGCCGCTTGCTGCACGGCACCGTCAATCAGCAGCGCGATTCCTGGCATGCCGCTGGGTAAACCGGCCGGCATCGCCTGCGTGCAACTCGACGCGCAAGGCCGCTGCCGCTTGTTCGGCCAAGCGCAGCGCCCGGCAGTGTGCAGCGCCCTGCAGCCCAGCCACGAGATGTGCAGCAAAAACCGCACGCAAGCGATGCGCTGGCTGACGAAACTGGAAGCCGCTACCGCACCCGCCGGGGCCGACGGCGGCTCTAAGAGCCTGTCGGGCTTGGGGCGTCGATAGCGAGAATCGGCCCCAGCGAGGACAGTTCTTGCCGGATTTACAGCCCCATAGCCCAGCTATGGGGCAAAAAGACGGTGAGAAATGGACCGCTGCGGTCGACTCGCAGCCGACGCTCTCCAAGCCCGACAGGCTGCTAGCCTCAGCGACAAAGGCATACGCCGGCCCGCATCGTTGCTGACAACATTCGCCTCCGATGAATAACATCTATCAGGTTTTAGATATCTATAGTTTTTACGACACCCAGCCGAAAACACGGGTGATCGAGCACGGTCAACCAGCGCAGCGATCCGCCATGCAAAAGGCCCGCAAAATGCGGGCCTTTGGCTTGGTGGCCGATACGCCAGGCTGCAGTGCCCGCTCTGCGTCAGACGTTCCAATTGCCCGAATTAACCCGTGCTGAGTCGAAGCTTCGACTTACCAGCCGTTACGGGGCAACAGGGCGGTGGACTGGGTGTTGGTGGTGTTCATGACTTACCAGCCGTTGCGGGGCAACAGGGTGGTGGACTGGGCGGTGATGGTGGTGTTCATGAGGCTTCTCCGAGGGTTGGAAGGGAAGCGCCTTTCCCAGCGCTTGTGACTTATTTCACCAGCGCTTACCACCATGCGGTACTGTCAACTCTTACAGGGCTGCGCCGGGTGGTATTCAAACCACGCCATGTGACGCCAGGGCCTCAGCAGTTTTGATCGCCCCTGGCCCGCCAGTGCGGGCATGGCTGACAACTTATCAGCTGATCAAACCCAGCCGCAAGGCCTTGAGCACCGCCTGGTGCTTGCTGTTGCAGTCCAGCTTGTGCATCGCGTTGTTGACGTGCAGCACCGCTGTGCGCTCGCTGATGCCCAGGATGGCCCCCACTTCCCAGGCCGTCTTGCCCTGCATGGTCCAGCGCAGCGCCTCCTGCTCGCGCGGCGTCAGCGACGGTCGCTCAGTGGCCGTGACCGAAGGCGACAACACCCGCATCGCCGCATCCTGCGCATGCACCGCAAACAGCTGCAGATCGGCCACCAGACGCGTCAGCTCTCCACCGTCGGAGGGCAGCGGCTGGTCACGCTCTACGCCCATCGCAAAGTGCCGTCCCTCGGGCAGGTGCAAGGCCATGGCGATGCCGGTGCGGTAGCCAAAACGGGCCTGCTCTTCCCAGAGCTCGCCCAGGCCCTGGCTGGTATACGTGGCCTGATCCCAGATGATGGGCACTGAATGCCGCCGGCAATGCTGCATCACCGGGTCGCGCCGCATGCTGGGCACGTCGTTGATGGCTTCAGCGTAGCCCACAGGTGCGTTGTCGATCGAGACAAACTCCGAGCGGCCGACGGTGTAATCCATCACCGCCATCGCCGACACCGTGTTGAAGCCCAGGCTTTGGGTAAAGCGCACGACCTCATGGCGGAAGTCGTCACGGCTTCCGGCCTGCAAAATTGTGGTGAATCCTCCTTGCAGCATGCTTGCGGATCAGCGTCTGTCAGCTCGCCTGCGCCTGCCCTGCAAAGGTTTACATGTTTTCATTTGATGACGGATGCCGAAAACTGCGCCATCTGTATGCAACGGTGACGATCATGAACTCCACGCTTCAACAATGCCCTCCCTGGACTTTGCACGCCTGGCCACCATTATTGTGGCAGGTAGGAAAACAAATCCCGCTACACCTGCACCACCTGAGTACGCAAATTATCAATCCCGGCGACGCCATGTTCCGCACGGTAGGTCAAACCATCTGGGCCTGGCATAGCGCGGAGGGCGATGTCGGCGTGGCCTGGGACTGGGTGCAGCTGGGCCGCGGCGTGGTGGCGATGGCCGATCCGATGGCGGTGGTGACCAACCTGCGCCTGGTTGGCGAGGAGGGCGAAGCCTTGTCGCCGTTTGAGTCGGCGCGGCACATCAACTGCATCGTGCATGGCCTGCCCTGGCAGCATGAGGTGGAACGCGCGCTGGGTAGCTCGGCGCTGCCCGGGCCTGGGTCGAGCCCGATGGCGGCCAGCATGAGCCCGCCGCCGATTCAGCGGTTGGCAGCCCCCGGCAGCGCGCTCACCCAGTAAGGCGCTGATGGCCAAGCCCCTGTGAGCGAACCCGGCATGCCCGCGTCGGGCAAGTTCACGAAGCCTCACTTGAGCGCGGCCGCGCGCAACTGCCGCGCCACATAGACCAGGCAGATCACACTTCCAGCCAGCGCTACTGCCAGCGGCAGGGCCAAGTCAGACAGCCCCAGCGCCTCACCGCCCAGCACCCTCTGCATCAGCGTGATCTGGGCCAGCGCGGGCGCCCACAGGTGCCAGCCTTGCTCGCCGCCCTGGTTAAAGATCGTGACCATGGGCAGCAGAGACACCGCCAGCACCACCACCGTGGTATTGGCCTGCGCCTCTTTGAAGCTGCGGCAGCGGATCGCCACCGCCATCAGCAGCGCCGCCAGCAAGGCCGCCAGCGGCAGCAGCAGCGCCAGGAAAAGCAGGGCCTCGCGCGGGCCGAACTGGAACATCGCCGCCAGCGTCTCGCTGCGCAGCAGCCACTGCCCCGGCAGAAAGCTGAAACACGACAACACCGCCACGCCCATGCCCATGCAGGCCACCGCGCCCCACTTGCCCAGCACCAACGCACCACGCGCCACCGGCGCCATCAGCAAGGGCTCCAGTGAGCCCCGCTCGCGCTCACCGGCGGTGCTGTCGAGCGCAGCAAACAGCGCGCCATAGAGCACGGCCATCAGCACAAAGAAGGGCAGCATGCGGGTGAACTGCGCCGCCCTGGCGCGCGGATCGGCCAGATCGTGCTCATCGACATGCAGCGGCTGCAGCAGGCTGGGGCTGACGCCACGCATCACCAGGCGCAGCGTCGATTGCTCCTGGCTGAAGCCCTGCAGCAATCGCAGCACCGCCGCCGCACTGCGCTCGGCGCGCTGGTTGGCCGCAGCGCTTACCAGCACCAGCCGCGGCGCCAGGCCCAGCGCCAGCTCTTGCTCAAAGTCGGCCGGCACCAGCAGCACGGCATGGCCCAAGCTGCGGCTGAGCAGCGCCGCCTCATGGTCTGGCGGCGCGTCCAGCAGCGCCCAGCCCTGGCGCTCGATGTAGTTGCGCAGCGTCGGCGCCTGGTCCAGGCCCTGGGCGTAGAGCTCGCGCGCGTCGGCACGGGCTTCGCTGTCGGCGACCACCAACGACAACCCGAACAGCAGCAGCGGCCCCAGCGCCACCGACGACAACAGCACCACCAGCAGGGTGCGGCGGTCGCGCAGCGCATCGATCAACTCCTTGCGGAACACCTGCCAGGCGGCGTTCAAAGCGATGGGCCAGTTCGCCACCATCACGCCACCCCGCCGCCAAAGGCCAGCTGCACAAAACAAGCCTCGAAGTCGTCATGCCCGGTGCGCGCCAGCAACTCCGGCACGCTGCCTTCGGCCACGCTGCGCCCGCCCGCCATCACCACCACGCGGTCGCACAGGCGTTCCACCTCCTGCATGATGTGGCTGGAGAAGATGATGCACTTGCGCTGCTCGTCACGCAGCCGCCGCAGCGCGTCGCGCAGGCTGCGGGTAGCCAGCACGTCGAGGCCATTGGTCGGCTCGTCGAGGATGATGTGGCTGGGGTCGTGCACCAGCGCCCGCGCCAGCGCAGTCTTCATGCGCTCGCCCTGGCTGAAGCCCTCGGTGCGGCGGTCCAGCAGTGGCCGCATCTCCAGCATCTCGCCCAGCAGCGTGGCGCGGGCTTCTGCGGCGTCGCGGCTCAAGCCATGCAGCCGGCCGTAGTAGACGATGTTCTCGCGTGCACTCAAGCGCGGGTAGAGGCCGCGCGCGTCCGACAGCACGCCCAGGTGCGCCTGCGCCGCCTGCGGCCGCGCCGCCACGTCGATGCCCTTGACATGGATGCTGCCGGCATCAGGCACCACAAGCCCGGCGATCATGCGCAAGGTGGTGGTCTTGCCGGCGCCGTTGGGCCCCAGCAGGCCGGTGATGCAGCCGTCAGCGGCCAGCAGATCCACCGCCTGCACCGCCTGCACCACGCGACGCGAGCGGCCCGAGCCCTGCACAAACTGCTTGGCCAGCGCGCGTACTGCTATCACGGCCGCGCTCCCGGCGGCACAAAGGCCGGCGGCCGCGGCAGAGCGTTGGCGCAGGCCTGCACACTGGCGGGCTCGGCCAGCGCTGCGGCGTCGGTCTCGGCCTGGATGAAGCGCTGCACCGCGTCACGCACGCAGCGCTGGCCCAACAGGCCATGGCCGGCCTGCGGCAAAACGCTGTGGCGGGCCAGCGGGCCCAGTGCCTCGGCCACCCGCTGGCCATGGCGCGGCGGTGTCACCGGATCGACGCCGCCCGACAACAACCAGACCGGCGTCTGCGCGCGCGGCAAGGTGTAGAAGGCCGCACTGACATCACCGCGCGGCCAATCGGCGCAGGCCTGACGATAAAAGTCGCCAAAGCTGCTGCCAAAAATCTGGCCGGGCGCGTGCGACGCCTGCAGCTCAGCCGGGTCGGTGGCCGGCGCATGGGGCCCCAGGTCTTCGGCACAGATCACCGACAAATGCATGCCGGTGGCCAGACCGCCGCCGCCGCCGCCCAGTGCCGCTGCCAGTGCTGCCAACGGCGCCCAGCGGCCAGCGCTCGCCTCGGCAATCGCCTCGGGCAGCGCGGCGGCCAGCGCCGGGCTGTAGAGCGGCGTGCGCAGCAAGGCCAACACGCTGTCACGCGACAGCATCAGCGTCTCGGGGCGGCCGCCCAGCGGATGAGGCAGCACTACCTCGCGCGGCAGCGAGGCCAGCAGCGCGTGCAGCGTGGCGCCCAGCCCGGGATGGCGCGCAGCGCAGGCGGGCGCGTCGGCGCAGGCCTGCAGCAGCGCATCCAGCGCCGCCTGGTTGTCCTGCGCCGCGGTGTCGGGCAAGCGGCGATCGGGCGGCGCCACGCCGTCCAGCACCGCGCGTCGCACGCTGGCCGGAAACTGCCGCAAATAGCTCAGCACCGCCCGCGTGCCATAGGACGCGCCAACGGCGTTGATCTGGCGCAGCCCCAGCACTTGCCGCACCGCGTCGATGTCGGTCATCGCGATCTCGGTGGTATAGAAGCGCAGATCACCGTGCGGCAGCGCCTGCAGCGCCTGGCGGCAGACGCGCAGCCGCGGCAGGCGCTGCGTCTCGTCGGCCAGCTCGGCCAGCGGCCGCAGCTGGGCGCGCGGCTCGTCCTCGGCGCAGCGCAGCGGCGCGCTGCGGCCGGTGCCGCGTTGGTCGATGAAGACCAGGTCACGCCGCTGGTTGAGACGGGCAAAGCGCCCGGCCAGCAGGCCGCCCAGCTCGATCGCGCTTTGGCCAGGGCCGCCAGCGAAGAAGAACACCGCGTCCTCGGCCTTGTGACGGGCCAGCGCCGGCAGCACCGCATAGTGCAGATCGATCTGCGGGCCGCCGGGCCGCGCCGGGTCGAGCGGGCGCTTGAGCACGGCACAGCGCGCCGCCTGCGACCAGCCCCGCAACCAGCAGCGCGTGCCGCCATCGGCCGCGGCTGGCGTCGCCGACGCAGCCAACGCCGACGTAAGCGTCGGCGTCGATGCCGTGGTCGCCGCAACCGCCAAAACAGCCGGGCCGGCGGCCCAGGCCAACAGCAGCGCTGCCATCGCGGGCAGGCGCCAGCGCCGCCAACCCAAGGCCGCGTCGCGCGTCACCCTCAGCCCAGCAGGCGCTTCATTTCACCGCTGTCGATCAGCCGCTGCGCGTCTTCAGCGCCGCCTACCAGCTGGCCTTTGACAAACACCATCGGCAACGTCGGCCAGCCGGTCCACATCTTCAGCGCATTGCGGCGGCGCCACTGGCCAAAGTAGTTGCCAAAGTCGATGCCGTGGTGGGCGATGCCGGCGGCGTCCAATGCCTTGCGTGCCTTGCGCACAAAGGGGTTGCCGCCCATGCCCACCACTACCACCGCATGCTGCGCCAGCGCCGCCTGCACCTCGGCCACCGTGCTGGCGTGCAGGCTGGCCACGCGCTCGCGCACTGCCGGGTGGATGGCGGACTCTTCCAGTACAGCACGGCTCATGCGGGCTCCATCAAACTAGACAAGGGGAGCGAAGCATAGCGCTTGCCACTGCCCGCCTCGTCGGCCCGGCAGCGGCCCGCCAGGGCCAGCAGCACCCGCCTCAGGCCTTCTTCAACAGCCCCTTGGCAATGCCCTCGCAGGTGGCGCGCTGGCCATCGGTGGTGGCCAGCTTGCCGCACACCGCGGCCAGTCCAGGCTGGCCGTCCTGGCCCTCGGCGAGCCGGCGCAGGGCCGCATCATGCTGGCCGTCCTTGTTCCATTCGGCCAGTTTGCTGCCTACGCGCTGCAGTGAGCGTGCACTGCGCTCATGGAACGCCGCCTCATCCTTGGCCGCTTCGGCAAACAACTGGCGCGCCAGCCGCTCGATGCGCGGCGCCTCCTGCGGCGCCAGCTCCACCAGCGCCGTGAAGTAGCCCGCACCCCACTGCAAGCGGGTGGCCGGACCTTCGCTCTTGTCAAAGGCCTGCTCATACCAGCGCAGCGCCTCGTCCTTGCGGCCCAGCTTGCGGGCCTGGCTGCCCAGCTGGCTCATCAGGTAATAGGGCGAATGGCTGCGCGCCAGATTGGCCTTGAGCAAGGCCTCGGCCTCGGCCCATTGGCCTGCCTCACCCAACAAGTGCGCGCCCGAGGTGATCACCGCCTGGCGCTCGTAAGCGTCGCTGATCTCGCGGTCGTCGCGCGCCACCTGGGCCCGCACCCGCTGCACCAGGGCCTCGGGCAGCTTGGGATGGCGCTCGGTCTTGGCCAGGTCGATGCGCGCCAAGGCCACCCGCGAGGCCAGCGCGCTCAGCCGGTCGGCGCG
>JBBQJN010000088.1:0-12866 GCA_038325945.1 Burkholderiales bacterium
CAAGATCAACCAGATCGGCACGCTGACCGAGACCTTTGCCGCCATCGAGATGGCCAAGCGCGCCGGCTGGACGGCGGTGATCAGCCACCGCTCGGGCGAGACCGAAGACTCGACCATCGCCGACATCGCCGTGGGCACCAATGCCGGCCAGATCAAGACCGGCTCGTTGAGCCGCAGCGACCGCATGGCCAAGTACAACCAGCTGCTGCGCATCGAAGAGGATCTTGGCGACATCGCCCATTACCCCGGCCGCGCCGCGTTCTACAACCTGCGCTGATCACCGCGCGCAGCCCGACCCATCCACCCCGTCTGCCAGCCCGCCCGCCACCATGCGATTTGTCACCGTCGCGCTGCTGCTGGTGCTGGGTGCTGTGCAGGCCGGGCTCTGGCTGGGCCAGGGCAGCCTGCCCACGGTGATGCGGCTGCAATCGCAGTTGGCGGCCAAGCAGCAAAACATCGCCGAGCAAAAAAGCAGCAACCAGCGCCTGGTCGCCGAGGTCGCCGATCTGCGCGACGGCCTGGAGATGGTCGAAGAGCGTGCCCGCGCCGACCTCGGCATGATCAAGCCCGACGAGATTCTGGTGCAGTACGCCGCTCGGCGTTGAACCAACGCTACGCGCTCGACGCGCCCTGCGCCGGCCGCGCCAGCCTGACCGCCTGATCCGCACTCCCCCCCCAACCATGACCGACTTGCTGGCCTTCACGGCGCCCTGGCTGCTGCCCGCCTTCCACTGGCTGGGCAGCGCCGTGAGCTGGCTTGAACTGGTGGCCATGCTGCTGGCGCTGCTGATGGTGTGGTGCAACCTGCGCGTCAATGTGCTGGCCTGGCCGCTGGCCATCGCCAGCTCGGCGCTCTACGGCGTGCTCTTCCTGCACAGCAAGCTGTATGGCGAGGCCTCGCTGCAACTGGTCTTCATCGCGGTAGGCGGCTATGGCTGGTGGCAATGGCTGCGTGGCACGCTGGCCAGCGGTGAGAAGCTGCGCGTGCGCCGCTTGAGCAGCGCTCAGCGCTGGCGCGCACTGGCGCTGACGCTGGCCGCCTGGCCGCTGCTGGGGCTGCTGCTGGCCCGCGCCACCGACAGCGATGTGCCCTTTCTCGATGCGCTACCCACCGTGGGCAGCCTGCTTGGCCAATATTTACTGGCGCGCCAGTGGGTCGACAACTGGCCGGTCTGGGTACTGGTCAACCTGGTCAGCGTCGCGCTCTTTGCCAGCAAGGGCCTGTGGCTGACGGTGTTGCTCTACGCCTTGTTCGCCCTGCTGGCGCTGGTCGGCTGGCGGGCCTGGGCGCGCCTGGCGGCGCAGCCAAATGCGTCGTCCACTGCACATGGCTGAGGCACTGCGCATCGCCATCGTAGGCGCCGAGAGCACCGGCAAGACCGCGCTGGCGCAGGCCCTGGCAGCACGCCTGGCTGAGCTCAGCGGCCTGCGCTGCACCTGGGTGCCCGAGCACCTTCGCGCCTGGTGCGACGCGCATGGCCGCACGCCGCAGCCGGGCGAGCAAGCCGCCATCGCCGAGACCCAGCAAGCGTTGATCGAGCAGGCGGCGGCGGCGCACGATGTGGTGGTTTGCGACACCACGCCGCTGATGACCGCGGTCTACAGCGATTGGCTGTTTGACGATCGCAGCCTGGTGCCGCTGGCAATCGAGCGCCAGCGCGGCTGCGCCATCAGCCTGCTGTCGGCGCTGGACCTCGATTGGCAGCCCGACGGCCTGCAACGCGACGGCCCGCAGGTCCAGGTGCCGGTGGATCGGCTCATCCGCAGTCTGTTGATCGCGCATCGCCTGCCCTGGGCGCTGGTCGCCGGCCAGGGCGCGGCGCGGCTGGAAACCGCGCTGGATGCGGTAGCGCCGTTGCTGCGCGCACGCGCTGCGGCCAGCAGCGGCTTGTTCACCCGACTCGCCGCACGCGACGCCGCGCAACCCCCCTGGCGCTGGACCTGCGAGCATTGCGACTCGCCAGACTGCGAGCGCGCCGCCCGGCGGCAGCAGCAGGCCTGAGCGGCCGCCGCTGCGCGGCTGGCATGACGACCGGCCCAACGTTGATCAGAAGCGGTAGGCCAGGCGCAAGCCACCCCAATGTCGCCCGGCCACGGTGATAGGCGCTGCCACTTCCTTCAACAGCACAAACGTGCCGCCACCCATGTCACGGCGATAGGTCTGCAGCAGAAAGGCCTGCTTGTTGCGCGCCGAGCGCAGGCCGGTGCGGTCATTGAAGATGCGGCGATTGCGGCAGTTGGCGGTATTCCAGACCAGATCGCCGGCACGCTGGGCCTGGTTGTACTGGCGGTTGTGGCAGGCGATGTAGCCATTGCGGTCGGCGGCGATGCAGAACACCACCTTGTCGGCCTGCGCCAGCACGGCCTCCTGCACCGACGGAAACAAGCTGTCGGCCAGCATGCTGAAGCGTGTCAGGTGCTGCGCCGGCGCGCTGCCGGCCACCGCCTGGTATTGCTCGTCGAACAGCTCGGCCAGGCTGAGGCGCTTGTCGTGCAGCGCCTGCTCCAGGCTTTGCGCGATACGGCCGGCGGCCTGCTGGGCGGCCTGGATGTAAGCCGTGTCGAGCGTCTCCACGCCGGCTGCGGCGGTTACTTGCAGCAGGTGTTCCGACAGGTCGAGCAGGGTCTCGGTGCGGCCCAGCGCGCTGGCAAACGCGGCCATCGTGGCCTGCATCTCGGCCTGCATCTCGGCCATGCGGCCGACCAGGGTCTCGCAGGCGCTGTGGCTGTGCTGCGCCGAGCTGCCGATGCGCTCGACACCGCTGACCACCTGGCTCAGCGCGGTGTGCACCGCGCCCTGGCTGCGGTCTGCGGGCTGGCGCTGGATGTCGCGCGCCAGCGTGCCGATGCGCTCGTCGAGCCGGGCCACCGTGCCGAGAATCTGTTTGGAGCTGGCGTCCACCCGCGCCGCCAGCTCGCGCACCGCGTCGGCGACGACGCCAAACCCGCGGCCGGCTTCACCGGCGCGTTTGGCCTCGACCGAGGCATTGAAGGCCACCAGCCGGGTCTGCAGCGCAATCTGGGTGATCTCGCCAGCGGCCTCTGACACCTCGCGCAGCGTGGCCATCACCGTAGAGACTTCGGCGCCAACCTGGTCGACCACGTCACTGACCCGGCCCACGGCCTGCACGCCAGCGCCGGCATCGCGCACGATGGTGTCCTGCGCCTGGTTGATCTGGCCCACCGCTTCGGCCAGGGCGCGCAGCGCCAGCGCCTGGCGCCCGGCCTGGCCGCTGGCATCGTCGAGCGTGCCACGCACTTCGGCGGCCTCGCGGCCCAGCGTCGACGCCTTTGCTGCCAGGTCGATCAACAGCCGACGGGTGTCGCTTTGCGCGGGCGGCGGTTCGGCGAGGCGCTGCGGCTCGGCGGCGTTCGGCTTGGCGAACGCCCATCTCATTAGTTCAATCATGGCCATGCCGTCGGATGGATGCCTTGCGGCGGTTGAGGGTGATATCCGGAACTGCGATAACCGGAAGGAGCACTCAGCGCCATGTTTGGGGCGCCGCTTGTCACGCCTTGCTGCGGCGCATGCTTACCAGGTGCGCAGCCGGCTGCGCAGCCGCGCGATGCTCTGGCTGTGCAACTGGCAGACGCGGCTCTCGGTGACCTTGAGCACAGCCGCGATCTCCTTCAGGTTGAGATCGTGCTCGTAGTACATGCTCATCACATACTGCTCACGTTCGGGCAGGTTCTTGATGGCCTCGACCAGCGCCTCACGCATGCGCCGGTCCTGCAGCATGGCCAGCGGATTGGCGTCGTGGTCGGGCAGTTGGTGCCGATCGAGGTAGTCGCTGTCGCCGTCGTCACCGCTCATGTCCTCCAGGTAGACCAGCTGTGTGCCGCGCACCTTGCCCAGCAGCTCCTGGTAGTCACCCAGCGACAGGCCCATCTCGGCGGCGATCTCGCTCTCCTGCGGCGCACGCCTGAGCTGCTGCTCAAGCTTGCGCACCGCGGTCTCGATGCTGCGCTGGTGGCGGCGGTCGCCGCGGCTCATCCAGTCGTTGCCGCGCAGCTCATCGAGCATGGCGCCGCGGATGCGCTGGGTGGCAAAGGTCTCGAACTGCACGCCCTGCTCGGTGTCGAAGCGCGTCAGCGCATCCGACAAGCCGATCATTCCGACCTGGATCAAATCATCCAACTCCACATTGGCCGGCAGCTTGGCGATCATCTGGTGCGCCAGCCTGCGCACCAGCGGGCTGTATTGCTTGAGCATGGCGTTCGCGTCGAGGCGGCCCTTGGCGGTGTACATGTTCATCGTGCTCCAGACAGTTCAAGGGGTGCAGCAGGCTGGACCGGCCGGCGCTGGCAAGCCATCGCAGCGGGCGGGACAGGCAGAAAGGGCAGTGCGGCCAGGGCATGGGCAGGGTCATGCGCAGGCCCGCCGGTGGCGGCAAAACTGGCCAGCTGATCAATGGCCAAGCGACAAAGATCGGCGCGCAGCGGCGCGTTGGGCGGAGCCAGCGGATCAACCTGCGCCACCAAGCGCAGCGCCGCGCCCAGAAAGTGGTCGGCGCAATCGGCCAGGCGCTCGCCCAGGCTGTGGCTACGTGCCGCACTCACCTCGTCGGCCACCACCAGGTCGTAAGACAGCGCGCCCAGGCGCTGCGACATCAGCTTCATCGCGCCATAAGCCTGGGTCAGGCTGTCGGCGCGGTCGTTGGCCAGCAGCACCGGACGCGGCGTGCGGCCGGCAAAGATGCGGCGCAGATCCAGCGCGCCGGCATGCAAGAGCACCACGTCGGCGGTGCCGGCGGCCATGCGCAGCGCCTCAAGAAAGCCGGCCATGGTGGCGCGGTTGTCCAGGTAATGCATCGGCAAGCCACGCGCGGCCAGGTAGGAGACCTGGTTGGACAGCGTCTCGATGCAGGCCGCCAGGTCAACCGTGGCCAGCTGATGCGGCGGCGACGCCGACTCGGCGGCGTCAACCACCAAGGTGCGCAGGCCTTGCGCGCCAAAGGCCGCGCACAGCCGCTCCATCACCACGCCGGCGCCGGCCACCTGCGGGTTGTGCACCAGCGGCACAAAGCGGCACTGCAGGCCGGCAAAGCGCTGGCGCAGACCCTGGGCCTGGTCCAGCGGCGTGTTGCGATGTCGGGGATCGGGGACGGGAACGGTCATGTCGTTGGACTGGGGGAACTGGCTCGGCAAGCTGGTCGTCACTGACCCAGCGGCAGCGCCGCTGGCCTGATCAGCGGCTGCGGATAGCCGGCACCGTGAATCGCCGCGAAAACCAGGTTGACCTCGGCGGCGTCGAGCTTCCAAGACGCACTGCCACCACCGCGCAGCGCGCGCTGTACCAGCGCCTGCGCCGACAGCCGATGCCAATCCTCGGGCACCCGCTGGCCGTTGGCCACGCCCACTACCTTGGCGCGGTGTCGGATCAGCGCGTCCAGCGCCGGACCCAGCTTGACCGCCTCGTCGAGCTTGCTGACGATGACGCCCAGGCATTGCTGCACGCCGTAGGCCAGCATCACGTCCTCTATCGTCTCGCCCTGGGCGGCGGCGTTGATCACCAGCAGCTTGCTGATCGAGCGGTGCTGCAGCATCTCCAGCAGCTCGCGGGTGCGGGCGTCGCGCTGGGCCATGCCGGCGGTGTCGATCAGCACCAGTTTTTTCGCCGATAACAGCTCCAACAGATCCTCCAGCGAGGCCCGGTCATGCGCGGTATGCACCGGCACGCCGAGGATGCGGCCATAGGTGCGCAGTTGTTCGTGCGCAGCCACCCGGTAGGCGTCGAGCGTAATCAGGCCCAGGTTGGCCGCGCCATGCTTGGCGGCAAAGGCCGCCGCCAGCTTGGCGGTGCTGGTGGTCTTGCCCACGCCGGTAGGGCCGATCAGCGCCAGCACGCCGTCATGGTCTTCCAGCGGCAACTCATGCTCATCGGTGATCAGGTTGTTGCCCAGCACCCCGGCGGCCCAGGCCAGCTCGTCGCCGCCATCGGCAGGCAGGCCTTGCACCAGCTTGCGCACCAGTGCCGGCGACAGCCCGGCGTCAAACAGTTTTTGCGACAGCGTGGCCTGGCGCGGGTCACGCTGCAAGCGCTCCATGAAGGCCAGCATGCCGAAGCGTTCTTCGATCAGATCGCGCACCGATCGCAGCTCACCGCGCAATTCACCCATTGCACCCATTGCACCCATGGCGCCCATTGCGCCTACTGCGCCCATTGCGCCCAGTGACTCACCGCGCTCGCGCAGCGAGGCATTGGCGCCCAATACATCGTGCTGGCCCGGCCCGGCCAGGCGAATCTCGTCGCGCAGCACCGGCGGCTCGCGGCGTGCTTTGCCGGACGTGCTGCCGGACGTGCTGCCGACCGTGCCACCGGGTGCGCTGCCAGGCTGGGCACGCTGCAACGGCATGGCTGCACGCGCGGGCCGCACCGGCTCGGCGCGGCGGGGCTCGGTGGCGGCTGCGGCAGCAGCAGCAGCAGCCATGGCATCGCCGGCGGCCTGCAGCACGCTGCGGGTGTTTTGCACCGGCACTGGCGGCGGCGCCTGCAGCGCCAGCTCGGCCTCGCGGCGCTTGAGCATGCGCTCACGCACGTAGTCTTGAAAGGTCAGCGTGCTCATGCCCAGGGTCTCGACATCCTGGGCCACGCTGCGCTCGCCGTCGGCCTGCTGCAGCGCGTTGTCCAAGCGAGGATCGAGCCGAGGGTCGATCCGTTCATCAAGACGTTCGCCGCGGGCCTGGATGCGTTCGGCCAGGGTCGCCACGCGGGGCGCTGCGGCCGCCGCGGCAGCGTTGGCGTTGGCGTTGGCGTTGGCGTTGGCGTTGGCGGCGGACGCTCTGGGCGCCGGCTGCAAGGCCGCCGCCTGCTCCAGTCGGGCCAGCCCATCGGGCGCCAGCGCCAGCACCTCGACACCCTCGCCGCCAGGTTTGGTTGACAGCACCACGGCGTCCTCGCCCAGCGCTTCGCGCACCAGGGCCAAGGCCTCGCGGGCGGTGCGGGCTGTGAATCGCTTGACGTTCATGGGGCCTCCTGCCGCGTGGGCAGTGATTCAGTGATTCAGTGATTCAGAAAAGAGGCGCTGGCTCATGCCATGCCGCCGATGATCGAACCGATGCGGATCGAATGGGTCTCGGGAATCTCGCTGTGGCCCAGCACCTTCAAGCGCGGCGCGGCGCGCTTGAGCAGCCGGGCCATCGGCACGCGGATCGAGTCGGGCACCAGCAGGCAGGCGGGCTGGCCCAGGTCTTCCTGCTTCTGGGCAGTGCTGGCGGCCTCGCGGGTCAGGGTATCGGCCACGCCGGGATCCAGCGCCGCGCCGTGCGGCGAGTTCAGCGCCTGGCTGACCAGGCGCTCCAGCTCGGGCTCGAGTGCAATCACGTCCAGCTCTTTCACCGAGCCGTAGATCTGCTGCACGATCACCGGCGCCAGGTGGATGCGGATGCGCCGGGCCAGCTCGGCCGGATCGGTGACCACCGCAGCATGTTCGGCAACGCACTCGATGATCGAGCGCATGTCGCGGATGTGCACGCCTTCGTCCAGCAGCAGTTGCAGCACTTTTTGCAAGGTGGCGATGCCGACCATTTTGGGAATCACGTCCTCGATGAGCTTGGGGGCCAGTTTGGTGACGTGCTCCACAAGCTGCTGCGTTTCAACGCGTCCCAGCAAGCGGGCGGCATTCACCTGCATCAAGTGTGAAAGATGGGTGGCAACAACGGTCGCGCAATCAACCACGGTAAATCCGTTCATTTGAGCCATCTCGCGCTGGCGTTCCTCAACCCAGGTCGCCGGCAGGCCGAAGGCCGGGTCGGTGGTTGCCGTGCCCGGCAGCTTGATCGTCGTGCCGCCCGGGTTGATGGCCAGCAACATGCCGGGGAAGGCCTCGCCCTCGCCAATCACCGCGCCACGCAGCAGCACGCGGTAGACGCTGGGCTTGAGCTCCAGGTTGTCGCGGATATGCACCGCCGGCGGCAAAAAGCCCACGTCCTGCGCAAACTTCTTGCGCACGCCCTTGATGCGGCTGAGCAAGTCGCCGGCACGGCTCTTGTCGACCAGCGCGATCAGCCGGTAGCCCACCTCCAGGCCCAGCGTGTCGACCGGCTGCAGATCGTCCCAACTGGCCTCGGCATTGGCCGGCTGGGCTTCAGGTGGCGGCGCCGCTGGCGCGGCAGCGGCCAGCAGGTCGCGCCGGCGCAGCCACCAGGCCAGCGTGCCCAATGCCGCGGCAATCAACAGGAACACCAGGTGCGGCATGCCCGGAATCAGCCCCAGCATGCCGATGATGCCGGCGGTGATGCCCAGCGCGCGTGAGCTGCCAAACACCTGGCTGCCGATCTGGTTGCCGATATTCTGGTCTTTGCCGACACGCGACACCACCATGGCCGCAGCCACCGAGATCAGCATGCCCGGAATCTGCGCTACCAGCGCGTCGCCCACCGCCAGCAGCACGTAACGGTCGGCGGCCTCACCGGCCGACAGGTTATGGCTGATGATGCCGATGAGGAAGCCACCGACGATGTTGATGATCAGGATCAGCATGCCGGCGATGGCGTCGCCGCGCACAAACTTGCTGGCACCGTCCATCGAGCCGAAGAAGTCAGCCTCTTCGCCCACTTCGCTGCGGCGTTTCTTGGCCTCGGCCTCGTCGATCAGACCGGCATTGAGGTCGGCATCGATCGCCATCTGCTTGCCGGGCATGGCATCGAGCGTGAAGCGCGCGCCAACCTCGGCGATGCGCTCGGCGCCCTTGGTGACGACGATGAAGTTGATCACCACCAGCACCGCGAAGACGATCAGACCGACCGCGAAGTTGCCGCCGATCAGGAAATGGCCGAAGCTCTCGATCACCTTGCCGGCGGCGCCGGCGCCGTTGTGGCCCTCGAGCAGCACCACCCGCGTCGAGGCCACGTTCAGGCTCAGGCGCAGCAAGGTGGTGACCAGCAGCACGGTGGGGAAGGCCGCAAAATCCAGCGGCTTGATCATCTGCGAGGCCACCATCATCACCATCAGCGCCATCGCAATGTTGAAGGTGAACAGCACGTCCAGCGCAAACGGCGGCAGCGGCAGCACCATCATCGCCAGCAACAGCACGATGAAGATCGGCGCGCCCAGCGACTGCAAGATGCTGGCACCCAGGCCCAGCCGCGACACTGACCGGTTGGACAGCGGGCCGCCCAGCAGGCCCTTGAGGGAATTGAACATCTGCTTCATGGCTTGGGCGCGGGCCGATCAGGGCGTGGCTGCGGCTGCGGCTGCGGCTGTGCTGGCTTGGGGATCGAGGTCAGCGGGCACGCTGATCACAGGCAGTTCGTTGGGCATGGCGCCACGGCCGGCCATCGCCGCGCGCAACTGAAAGACATAGGCCAGCACCTGCGCCACCGCCGCAAACAGCCGCGCCGGGATTTCTGCGTCGACCTCGGTATGGGTGTAGAGCGCACGCGCCAGCGGCGGCGCCTGCAGCACCGGCACCTTGTTCTCGCGGGCGATGTCGCGGATGCGCAGGGCCATCAGGTCGGCGCCCTTGGCCACCACCCGCGGCGCGGCCATGGCGCCCTCGTCGTACTTCAGCGCCACGGCAAAGTGGGTCGGGTTCATCACCACCAGGTCGGCCTGAGGCACTGCAGCCAGCATGCGTTTGCTGGCGATCTGGCGCATGCGTGCCCGCATGCGACCCTTCATCTCGGCGTTGCCCTCGGCTTCCTTGAACTCCTGGCGGGCTTCCTGGTGGCTCATCTTCAGCCGGTTGCGCAGGTTCATGCGCTGCAGCGGCACATCGATGGCGGCAAATACCACCAGCAGCACCATCAGCAAGCCCAGCCCTTCAAGCAGCGACTGCCCGGTATGGGCCAGTGCCACCGGCAGCGGCATGTTCAAGGCATCATGGAACTGCGACAAATGGCGGTAGAGCCAATAGCCGCCGACGGTGCCCAGCAGCAAGGCCAGCAGGGTGGCCTTGGCGAGATCGCCCAAGTGTTGCCCGCCGACCATGCGGCCCAGCCCGGCCAGCGGGTCGAGCTTGCTGAATTTGGGCATCAGCGGCTTCATCGTGAAGTTCCAGCCGCCCGCGGCCAGGCTGGCGCCCAGCGCCAGCGTGATGCCGATCGCGCCCAACGGCAGCAGCACCGCCAGCCAGGCCCAGGTCAGCGTGGCCAACTGGCTGCTCATGGCATCGGGCTGTGACAGCCGCTGCGAGTCGAAGCGCAGGCCGGCGGCCAGCAGCCGCAACAGCCAGTCGCCCAGGCGCGGCATGGCCAATACCAGCACCACGCCGCCGACACCCACCACCATCAGGTGCGCCAGATCACGCGAGCGCGCCACCTGGCCGTCTTCACGGGCCTTGCGGAGCTTTTTCTCTGTTGCAGGTAGGGTGCGTTCCTGGGCGTCTGCCATGGTCTCGTGGCGGGCGCATGGAGCGTCCGCGAACCGCCATGGTGCCCGCCTGCGGCAGAAACTTTAGCCCGATAAGGGCTGTATTCCGGGCCGTTATCTGGCCCGGCAGACCCTCAAAAACCCAGGCTGGCCAGCAGTTCGTCGGCCTCGCGCTGGTTGGCCACCACATCGGCATTGCGGCCGGCGTTGATCACCGGGCCTTGCAGGCCCTGCGCTTCAGCCTTTTGACTGGGCGCGCTGGAGACGCTGGGCACGCTGGACGCGGCAGGCGCTGCGGGCGCCACCTGCAGCAGCAGCCTGAGCAAGTTGTGCTCAAGTTCGTCAGCCAGCGCCACTACCTTGGCCACCACCTGGCCAGTGAGGTCATGAAAATCCTGCGCCAGCATGATGTCGGTGAGATGGCCGTCCACCGCCCGGCTGCGGGCGTCAACCTCGCTGACCAGCCGCGCCACCGCGCCACTGGCCAGCGCGCCGGCCGCATCGGCCTGCAGTGCTGCCGCCAGCGTGCGCGTCTGCACCGCAACGGCGGCCTGCTCGGCCTTGGCCTGGTCCACCGAGTTGAGCACCCGCTCAGCGGCCTCGGCCGTCTTGCTGGCGATGTAGCCCAAGCGGCTGCGCGCGTCGGGCAGGCCTTGTGCGGCTTGCTGCAGCCCGGGCATCAGGCCGAGTTGCTGCATCGCATCGTGCAACTGGCGTGTGATGTGGCCGAGTTGTTGGTAGAGCTGCTCCGAAGCGGCCGCAGCCGGCTCATGCAACGGTGCTGACATCTGGTCTCGTTTCATGCTGATGGCTCCTCAGGCGGTAGCCGACAACTTCTGCAGGATCTTGATCACCTTCTCTTCGAGCGTGGCCTTGGTGAAGGGCTTGACCACATAACCCGCGGCGCCGCTCTGCGCGGCCAGCAGGATGTCTTCCTTGCGCGCCTCGGCGGTGACCATCAGCACCGGAATGTGCTTGAGGGTCTCGTCGGCCTTGATCGCGCGCAACAGGTCGAAGCCGTTCATGTTGGGCATGTTGATGTCGCTGACAACAAAGTCGTAGCGGTTGGCAAGCATCATCTGCAGCGCCACCGTGCCGTCTTCGGCCTCGTCAACGTTGACACAGCCCATTTCTTTGAGCAGGCCGCGCACGATGCGACGCATGGTGGCGAAGTCGTCAACGACCAGGAACTTGAGGTGGGCAGGAGGGTTCATGGCTTGTGCTCTGGGCAGGTAAGGGGTTGGGTTGGTCGCCGGGCGTCGGGGCGTATCGGTGGCTCTGGGGGCTCAGCGGCATCAGCGGGCTGGGCGTGGCAGCGCCGGCACCAACACGGTCGGCTGCGGCGGCGCCACGCTCTCGCTGGCCTCAGTGGGTGCCGTCACCATGTCGGCGGTGGGCCGGTAAAAGCGGTCTTCAGCATCTCGGTTCATCACGATGATGCTGATGCGGCGGTTTTGCGGTTCGGCCGGGTCGTCGCGGTTGAAGGGCTGGCTGGCGGCCAGGCCTTGCACGCGCAGTACCCGATCCTGGGTCAGGCCGCCGGTCATCAGTTCGCGGCGCGAGGCATTGGCGCGGTCAGACGACAGCTCCCAGTTGCTGTAGCCGTTGTCGCCGGCCGAGAAGCGCTGGGCGTCGGTATGGCCTTCCAACGTCAGCCGGTTGGGCACCTCGACCAGCACGCTGCCGATGGCGCGCAGCAGCTCTCGCATATACGGTTTGACCAACGCGCTGCCGCTGTCGAACATCGGCCGCGACAGCTCGTCGACGATCTGGATGCGCAGGCCGTCACGCGTCATGTCCAGCTTGATCTGCGAGCTGTACTGCGCCAGCTTGGGGTTGTTCTGCAGCGCCTGGTTCACTTGCTCGCTGAGCTCCTGCAGCCGCGCTGCCTCGGCCAGCCGTTGCTCATGCCGCAAGGCCTGCAGGTTGATGGTGCTGCGCGGGGCTTCCACATCGCCGCGCTTGACCTGGCCGTTGCTGCGCGACAAATCCTGGCCGCCGCCCTTCATGATCGACGACGAGTCACCCGAGCCCGAACCGCCGTTGAGCAGCGACACCTTCAGCGGGCTCTGAAAGTAATCGGCAATGCCTTTCTTGTCGCCCTCGGAGGTGCTGCCCAGCAGCCACATCAGCAGGAAGAAGGCCATCATCGCGGTCACGAAGTCGGCGTAAGCAATCTTCCACGCCCCACCATGCGCGCCGTGGCCGCCTTTCTTGATCCGCTTGATGATGATCGGCTGTAATTTTTTCGCATCACCTGCCATTTTTCACCCCCCCCCGATGCGCCTGCGGCGGTCCTGCGGACTCCAGGCCAGTCCATTGGACTGGCCCTTCGGCAGGCGTAAAGGGTCCACTGGACCCTGAACGTCCGGCGTCAGCCCCCCCAGGGGGGCGCCGCCGATGGCCCGGCGAAGCCGGTTCCATGGCGTCCACTTGATGGCCCGCCTGCTGGCGCGGCGGGAACCCGGATAGCTGAGACTGCGCGGGGGTGATCATTTCTTCTTGACGTGCTGTTCGAGCTCGCTGAAGCTGGGGCGGTCGTCGGAGAACAGCA
>JBBQJN010000089.1:0-12806 GCA_038325945.1 Burkholderiales bacterium
GATCAGCAGCACCACGCCGTCAACCATCGACAAGGCGCGCTCAACCTCACCGCCGAAGTCGGCGTGGCCAGGCGTGTCGACGATGTTGATGTGCGTGCCCTGCCAGCTGACGGCGCAGTTCTTGGCCAGGATGGTGATGCCGCGCTCGCGCTCGATGGCATTGCTGTCCATCACGCTGTCAACCACCTTCTCGTGGTCGGCGAAGGTGCCGGATTGGCGCAGCAGCTGGTCAACCATGGTGGTCTTGCCGTGGTCGACGTGCGCGATGATGGCGATGTTGCGGATTTGCAGGGTCATGGTGGTTCTCGTGAAGATTCTTCGTCAGGCGGCTGCGGGCAGCGGCTCGGGTGCGGCTTGTTGTGATGGGCTCAACAAGGCGTGCACCTCGGCGGGGCTGAGCAGGCGGTCGGCGATCAGCTCGCCGCCGGTGATGTGGGCGCTGCCCAGAAAGGCTTGCGGCTCGGGCCCGTAAACGCGCAACGCGGCGGCGTTGGGCAGCGTGGTGCGGCGGCGCAGGCCCGAGAGGAACCTGCCGGCCTCGTCGGCGTCCAGCGCCACGCGCGGCCAGTCGGCCAGCAGCAGGTCAACCGGCCGCAGCAGCGCCTCGCGTGCGGGCTCGTCAAGCGCTTCGAGTTCGGCCAAGGTGACCGCGACGTCCAGGCCCAGCGGGCCGCTGGCGGTTCGGCGCAGACCGGTCAGGTGGGCGCCGCAGCCCAGTGCTTCGCCGATGTCCTCGGCCAGGGTGCGGATGTAGGTGCCCTTGCTGCAGCGCACGTCGATCACCAGGCGATCGCCCTGCCACTCGATCAGGGTGATGGCGTGGATCGTCACCCGGCGGGCGGCGCGCTCGACGCTGATGCCGGCGCGGGCATATTCGTACAAGGCCTTGCCGTCTTTCTTCAGCGCCGAATGCATCGGCGGAACCTGCTCGATCTCGCCGCTGAAGCGCTGCAAGACAGCCAACACGGCAGCGCCATCCACCTCAATCGCTCGCTGCTGCACCACCTCGCCCTCAAGGTCACCGGTACTGGTGCGCTGGCCAAGGCGAAGCGTGGCGCGGTAGGCCTTGTCGGCGTCCAGGCTGACCTGGCTGAACTTGGTGGCGGCGCCAAAACACAGCGGCAACAAGCCAGTGGCCAGCGGATCAAGCGTGCCGGTGTGGCCGGCTTTCTCGGCGCGCAGCAGCCACTTGGCCTTCTGCAAGGCATCGTTGCTCGACCAACCCAGCGGCTTGTCGAGCAGCAGCACGCCGTGCAGGGCACGCCGCACCAACTTGGTTCGGCCAAGCGGCCGCCGCGGATCCGGCTTTGCCGGGCCGCTGGGGGCGCCCCCCTGGGGGGGAGGCAGCGAAGCTGCTTCGGGGGGGGTCATTCTTTCGCTCGGGTCGAATTGGCTTCGCGGATCAGTGCGCTCAACTCAGCGGCATGTTCGGTGGTGCGGTCAAACAAGAAGTGCAGCGTCGGCACGGTGTGGATATGCAGGCGCTTGAACAAACCGTTGCGGATGAAGCCAGCGGCTTCATTGAGGCCGGCCTCGCACTCGGCGTGGTCACCGACCAGCACCGAGAAATAGACCTTGGCATGGGCGTAATCAGGCGTGATCTGCACGCTGTTGATCGTCACCATGCCGATGCGGGGATCCTTCAAGTCGCGGATCAGCTCGGCCAGATCACGCTGGATCTGGTCGCTTACCCGCAGGCTGCGGTTGGGGATGGCACGTTTGTGGCGCATGGTCGTTTCCTGGGCTCCGGCTTGGCTTGTCCATAAGCACAAACCCCGCCTACTTTTCAGTGGCGGGGTTTGCAGTCAGGAGCAAATCCGCCTTACAGCGTTCGTGCAACTTCCTTGACCTCGAAGAATTCCAATTGGTCGCCCTCGGCGATGTCGTTGTAGTTCTTCAGCTTGATACCGCACTCGAAGCCCTCGTTGACCTCGCGCACATCGTCCTTCATGCGCTTGAGCGAATCGAGCTCGCCGGTGTAGATCACCACGTTCTCGCGCAGCAGGCGGAACTTGGCGTTCCTGCGGGCCACACCCGCTGTGATCATGCAACCGGCCACGGTGCCGATCTTGCTGGCCACGAACACGGTGCGGATCTCGGCCGAGCCGATGATCTCTTCACGCTGCTCAGGCGCCAGCATGCCGGTCATGGCGGCCTTCACCTCATCGACCGCGTCATAGATGATGTTGTAGTAGCGCAGGTCAACACCGTTGCCCTCAGCCAGCTTGCGGGCGTTGGACTCGGCACGCACGTTGAAGCCGATGACCACCGCCTTGGAGGCGATCGCCAGGTTGATGTCGCTCTCGGTGATACCACCCACTGCAGCATGCACCACCTGCACCTTGACTTCGGGCGTGCTGAGCTTGACCAGCGACTGCGCCAGCGCCTCTTGCGAGCCCTGCACGTCGGCCTTGATGATCAGCGCCAGCGTCTGCGCAGCGCCTTCGCCCACGTTGTCGAAGATGTTCTCCAACTTGGCGGCCTGGCGGCGGTTGAGCGTGACCTCGCGGTACTTGCCCTGGCGGAAAGTGGCGATCTCGCGGGCACGGCGCTCGTCGGTCAGCACCATGAACTCATCACCGGCCTGCGGCACTTCGGTCAGGCCCTGGATCTCGACCGGGATCGACGGCCCGGCTTCCTGGCAGGACTTGCCATCCTCGTCGAGCATGGCGCGCACGCGGCCAAAGCTGCTGCCGGCCAGCACGATGTCGCCGCGCTTGAGCGTGCCGCTCTGCACCAGCACCGTGGCCACCGGGCCGCGCCCCTTGTCGAGCTTGGCTTCGATCACCAGGCCCTTGGCCAGGGCTTCGCGGGCTGCTCGCAGTTCCAGCACCTCGGCCTGCAGCAGCACCTGCTCGAGCAGGTTGTCAATGCCCTCGCCGGTCTTGGCCGAGACGGGCACAAACGGCACCTCGCCGCCGAAGTCCTCAGGTACCACCGACTCGGCCACCAGTTCGCCCTTCAGGCGCTCCAGGTTGGCGCCGGGCTTGTCGATCTTGTTCATCGCCACCACCAGCGGCACATTGGCGGCCTTGGCGTGGGCGATGGCTTCCTTGGTCTGCGGCATCACGCCGTCGTCAGCCGCCACCACCAGGATCACCAGGTCGGTAGCGGTGGCGCCACGGGCGCGCATCGCGGTAAACGCGGCGTGGCCCGGGGTGTCGAGGAAGGTGATCATGCCGCGCGGCGTTTCCACGTGGTAGGCACCAATGTGCTGGGTGATGCCACCGGCCTCACCCGCCGCCACACGGGCACGGCGGATGTAGTCAAGCAGCGAGGTCTTGCCATGGTCGACGTGACCCATGATGGTGACCACCGGCGCACGCGGCAACTGCTCACCGTCGGTGGCGCTGTGTTCTTCTTCCAGAAAGGCGTCCGGATCGTCGAGCTTGGCGGCCAACGCGGTGTGGCCCATCTCCTCGACCAAAATCATGGCCGTTTCCTGGTCGAGCTGCTGGTTGATGGTGACCATCTGGCCCAGCTTCATCAACTGCTTGATGACCTCGGCAGCCTTGACCGACATCTTGTGCGCCAGGTCGGCCACGCTGATGGTCTCGGGCACGTGTACTTCTTGCACCACCATCTCGGTCGGCGCCTGGAAATTGCTCGGGCTTTGGTCGCGCTCGCCACGACGGCCGCCGCGCGGCGCACGCCAGCCCGGACGGTTGCCACCGCCCGAATCGCTGCGGCCCTTGCCGGCCAAGGCACGCTTTTTGGCAGCATCGTCAGCCCAACTCGACGACAGCTTCTCGCTCTTGACAGATTTCTTGTCGCCCGGCTTGGCCGCAGTGGCGGTACCCGGCACGCCCGGTTTGGCGGTGGGCTTGTGGATGGTGCCCGAGATCGCTTCCTTGCCGACGACCGGCTTGGCCTCTTCGGGCTTCTTGGCCAGCATCACCTTCTTGGGCGCGTTCATCATCGCGCGGATCGCGGCGGCTTCGCTCTCGGCGGCCTGCCGACGCTTGGCCACCGCAGCCAACGCCGCTTTCTCGGCGGCCTCGGCCTCGCCAGCCTTGACGATGCGAATCGCCGGCTTGACGGGTTCAGCGGGCGGCGCGACTGGGGCCACCGGCGCCCCGGCTGCCGGCGCAGCCTCAGCCTTTATGGCGGGCGCTGAGGTGGGCGCGCCTACTTCGCCCTTCTTGCCGGCGGCCTTGCCGATGGCTGCCGCAGTTGCTGCCTTGGCCGCAGCGGCGGCGTGCTCGCGCAGGGCTGCAGCCTCGGCTTCGGCGCGTGCCTCGGCCGCAGCCTTGGCGGCGGCTTCGGCGGCCTCACGGGCCTGCTGCTCACGCTCGGCGCGCTGGCGGGCCAACTCGGCCATCGCCGCTTCTTCGCTGCGCAATTGCTCAGCCTGGGCGTTGGCCTCGACCTCGCGGCGCTGCAGTTCGGCTTCTTCGGCAGCCTGCGTGTTGACATCGTCAGCACCCGACGAGACGCCGTCGCGCTTGACGAAGACACGCTTCTTGCGCACCTCCACCTGGATGGTGCGGGCCTTGCCCGACGCATCGGCTTGCTTGATCTCGCTGGTGCTCTTGCGCGTCAGCGTGATCTTCTTGCGCTCGGCGCTGTTGGTGCCATGCGCGGTGCGCAGGAACTCAAGCAAGCGCTCCTTGTCGGATTCGGTCAGCGCGTCATCGGGCGTCTTCTTCGCGACACCGGCAGACTGCAGCTGCTCGAGCAGCGTCCCTGCAGGACGGTTGAGCTCGGTTGCGAACTGGGCGACGGTCGTCACGGCCATGTGTGGATTTCCTTGCGTACTTAGCGAATGGTGCGGGGCGCTGTTTGGAGGCGAACCTGGTGCGCGGCGATCAAGCCGTGAACCAATGCTCCCGCGCCTTCATGATCAATGTCTTGGCGGACTCCTCGTCGACCCCGGTCAGCTCAACCAACTCGTCGACCGCCAGGTCAGCGAGATCGTCGCGGCTGTGGATGCCGCCATCGGCCAGCTTGCCGATCAGCTCGGGGTTCAACTCTTTGCCTTCGAACTCGAGGTCGCGCAAATCTTGCGACACTTCCTCGACGTTTTCTTCGTGGGCAATTTCCGCCGTCAGCAGCGCATCCTTGGCCCGAGTGCGCAGCTCGGTGACGGTGTCTTCGTCGAAGGCTTCCATGTCCAGCATTTCCTGCAGCGGCACATAGGCCACTTCTTCGAGGCTGGAGAAACCCTCGGCGATCAGCATGTCGGCCACTTCAACATCGACGTCGAGCTTGTCGACGAAGAGCTTGCGGATCGAGTCGCTCTCAACCGCTTGCTTGGCTTGCGATTCTTCGGCGCTCATGATGTTGATGCGCCAGCCGGTCAACTCGGACGCCAGGCGCACGTTCTGACCACCACGGCCGATCGCGATGGCGAGGTTCTCCTCGTCGACCACCACGTCCATGGCGTGCTTTTCTTCGTCGACCATGATCGACTGCACGTTGGCCGGGGCCAGCGCGCCGATGACAAACTGCGCCGGGTCTTCTGACCACAGCACGATGTCAACACGCTCGCCGGCCAGTTCATTGGTGACCGCGTTGACACGCGAACCACGCACGCCGACACAGGTGCCGATCGGATCAACCCGCTTGTCGTGCGACAGCACGGCGATCTTGGCGCGGCTGCCCGAATCACGGGCGCAGCTCTTGATCTCAAGCAGGCCCTGCTCCATCTCGGGCACTTCTTGCGCAAACAGCTCCATCATGAAACCGGGCGCGGTGCGCGACAGCATGATCTGCGGGCCGCGGGCGGCGGTGTCGATGCCGGCAATGAAAGCCCGCACGCGGTCGCCAGTGCGCAGGTTTTCCTTGGGAATCATTTCGCTGCGCTTCAGGCGCCCTTCGACACGGCCGCTTTCGACCACCAGGTCGCCCTTGTCCAGGCGCTTGACGGTGCCGACAAAAATCTTGTCGCCACGCGACAGGAAGTCGTTGAGCAGGGTCTCGCGCTCGGCGTCGCGGATCTTCTGCAGGATCACCTGCTTGGCGGCCATCGCGCCGATGCGGCCGATCTCCACCGAGGCGATCGGCTCTTCGATGAAGTCGCCCACCTCGATCTCGGCGATGCGGTCCAGCGCGTCGGAGAGCATCTCCTCGGCATCCGGATTCTGCAAGCCGGCCTCATTGGGCACCACCAGCCAGCGGCGGAAGGACTCGTACTCGCCAGTGGCGCGATCGACCGCCACGCGGATGTCGACTTCGCCCCCGTTGAGTTTCTTGGTGGCCTGCGCCAGCGCAGCCTCGACCGCACCGAACACCACATCGCGTTCGACGCTCTTCTCGCGCGAGATGGCATCGACCAGCATCAACATTTCGCGGTTCATCAAACCAGACCTCCGTCTAACTTCTCGTCTTCGCGGCCAGCTTCGTGATCCTGGGCGAGGTCACGAGGACCCTTGAAATCCACCACAGGCACCAAGCGGGCCTCACGCACTTCATCCAGCAAAAAGTCCAACACCTGTTGCGCACTGTCGGCGTCGTCGACCAGGCCAGCGGCGGCGGCTTTGGCCGCTCGCTTTTGGGCCGTGCGCGATACCGGCTTGTCCAACGGCAACAACAAACGCCAAGCCGCATTGCTGCCGCCGGACGCCAGCACCCCACGCCACTTGCGGCGCCCCTGGAACGGCTCATGCAGCCCCAGCTCGATCTCATGCCCCATAAATCGCTGCCAATCCGCCAGCTTCTTCAGCGGCCGATCCAGGCCCGGCGAAGAGACCTCAAGCCTGGCGTAGTCAAGGGCATCGACTTCCAGCACAAACTGCAATTGGCGGGTGACGATCTCGCAGTCCTCAACCAACACGGCTTCACCAGGGCCGGTGTTGTAGGCTTGGCCAGGCAAGCGGTCGATGGTGACGCGCAGCAAGCCACCCGCCGATCGCTCGACGTCTACCAGGTCGTATCCCAACCCGCTGACGGTGCGCTCAAGCGCTTCGCTCCAACCCATCTTGCCCTGCATCCCACTTGTTCAAGCCTGTTGGGCTTGTTCGTTTGTCCGTAAAACCACCCGTGCCCCTCGCCCGTGCCTCTCGCCCGTTCCCCTATCACCCGGCGCACCATCGACGCGCAAAATCTTGCTCGTTGCCAGCTTGCCGGCCGTTCGCTGCCCTGCCCGTTCGCTGCCTTGTAAGCCCTGCAACTGCTTAAAACCGTTCAAGCAAAAAAAATGGGCTGGAAGATCCGCCCACTTTGCTCTACAGCGAACAGCGGATTATAGCCAGCCGACGCCAAGCAGGCAATACCCGGATGTGGTTTGCAGCCCTACATGCGAGAATCCAAGGCTGACTGCGGCGCACCTCCGGCCCGCCAACCACAGGAACATTCCAGCCATGGGTTTTCTCACCGGCAAACGCCTGCTGATCACGGGCGTGCTCAACAACCGCTCGATTGCCTACGGCATCGCCCGCGCCTGCCACCGTGAAGGCGCCGAATTGGCTTTCAGCTACCAGGGCGAGCGCTTCAAGGAGCGCATCACCGCCTTTGCCGCCGAATTTGGCTCCAGCCTGGTGTTCGACTGCGATGTCAGCGACGACGCGCAGATCGAGCGCCTGTTCGCCGACCTCGGCCAGCACTGGGCGCAGTTTGATGGCTTTGTGCATGCCATCGCCTTTGCGCCGCGCGAGGCCATCGCCGGTGACTTTCTCGACGGCATGACGCGCGAGAACTTCCGCATCGCCCACGACATCTCCAGCTACAGCTTTCCGGCGCTGGCCAAGGCCGCCCTGCCCCGCCTGCGCGCCGGCGGCGCGCTGCTGACGCTGAGCTACCTGGGCGCGATGCGCTATGTGCCCAACTACAACACCATGGGCCTGGCCAAGGCCTCGCTGGAAGCCGGCGTGCGCTTCCTGGCGCAGAGCCTGGGTGCCAAGGGCATCCGCGTCAACGGCATCTCGGCCGGGCCGATCAAGACGCTGGCGGCCTCAGGCATCAAGGATTTTGGCAAGTTGCTGACCGAGTTTGCCGCCACCACGCCGATCCGCCGCACCATCACCATCGACGACGTTGGCAACACCGCAGCCTTCCTGCTGTCCGACCTGGCCGGCGGCATCAGCGCCGAGATCGTCTACGTCGACGGCGGCTTCAGCCATGTGGCGATCGGCAGCCCTGACGCCTGATCACTGCTGCTGATCTGCCGCTGAAGCAAAAAGGCCGGTTGCGAGCCGGCCTTTTTTTGTGCGCGGAGCGTGGCCTCAGTTGCGCACGCAGTCCACGAAGTAGCGGCCTTCAGCGTCGCCTTCGCCCTCCACCAGGCCGTGTACGTCGGTGGCAAAGCCGGGGAAACGGGCGTTGAACTCGCGCGTGAACTTCAGGTACTGCACAATCTTGCGGTTGAATCGTTCACCGGGGATCAACAGCGGAATGCCCGGCGGATAAGGCGTCAGCAGCGCGGTGGTGATGCGGCCCTCTAGCTCGTCGATATCGACCCGCTCGGTTTCACGGCGCGCGATGTGGGCAAAGGCATCGCTGGGTTTCATCGCCGGCTGCAGATCCGACAGGTACATCTCGGTGGTCAAGCGCGCGATGTCGCCTTTGGCATAGGCCTCATGCATGGATTGGCACAAGTCCTTCAGGCCCATCTTCTCGTACTTCGGCCTGGCTTGGATGAACTCGGGCAGGATGCGCCACATCGGCGCGTTGCGGTCGTAGTCGTCCTTGAACTGCTGCAGCGCGGTCAGCAGCGTGTTCCAGCGGCCCTTGGTGATGCCGATGGTGAACAGGATGAAAAACGAGTACAGGCCGGTCTTCTCGACCACCACGCCATGCTCGGCCAGGAACTTGGTGACGATGCCCGCCGGGATGCCGGTCTTGGCAAATTTGCCCGACATGTCCATGCCCGGCGTGATGATGGTGCACTTGATCGGGTCGAGCAGGTTGAAGCCCGGCGCCAGGTCACCAAAACCATGCCACTTGTCCTTCGCCTTGAGCGTCCAGCCCTCGGCGCGGCCGATGCCTTCGTCGACCAGCTTGTCGGGGCCCCAGACCTTGAACCACCAGTCCTTGCCAAACTCCTTGTCGACCTTGCGCATCGCGCGGCGGAATTCCATCGCCTCCTTGATGCTCTCCTCGACCAGCGCAGTGCCGCCAGGCGGCTCCATCATCGCCGCAGCGACGTCGCAGCTGGCGATGATGGCGTACTGCGGGCTGGTGCTGGAGTGCATCAGGTAGGCCTCGTTGAAGAGGTGGCGGTCGAGGTGCACCGTCTGCGAGTCCTGCACCAGCACCTGGCTGGCCTGGCTCAAGCCGGCCAGCAGCTTGTGCGTCGACTGCGTGGCATACACCATCGCCTGCGTCGGTCGCGCCCGCTTCTTGCCCATCGCATGGAAGCTGCCGTAGAACTTGTGAAAAGCAGCGTGCGGTAACCAGGCCTCGTCGAAGTGCAGGTTGTCGATGTAGCCATCGAGCATGCCCTTGATGGTCTCGGTGTTGTAGAGCACGCCGTCATAGGTGCTCTGCGTCAGGGTCATGATGCGCGGGCGCACGGTCTTGGGGTCCACGCCCTTGAGCAGCGGGTTGTTGGCAATCTTGCGCTCGATCGCCTCACGGCTGAATTCGCTCTGCGGGATCGGGCCGATGATGCCGTAGTGGTTGCGCGTCGGCCTCATGAACACCGGCACCGCGCCGGTCATGATGATGCTGTGCAAGATGCTCTTGTGGCAGTTGCGGTCAACCACCACCACGTCGCCCGGTGCCACCGAGTGGTGCCAGACCATCTTGTTGCTGGTGCTGGTGCCGTTGGTGACGAAGAAGCAATGGTCGGCGTTGAAGATGCGCGCCGCGTTTTTCTCGCTGGCCGCCACCGGGCCGGTGTGGTCGAGCAGTTGGCCGAGCTCGTCCACCGCATTGCAGACGTCGGCGCGCAGCATGTTCTCGCCGAAGAACTGGTGGAACATCTGGCCCACCGGGCTCTTGAGAAACGCCACGCCGCCCGAGTGGCCCGGGCAATGCCAGCTGTAGGAGCCGTCCTGCGCGTAGTCGACCAGCGCCTTGAAGAACGGCGGCGCCACGCCGTCGAGGTAGCTGCGGGCCTCGCGGATGATGTGCCGGGCGACGAACTCGGGCGTGTCCTCGAACATGTGGATGAAGCCATGCAGCTCACGCAGGATGTCGTTGGGCAGGTGCTGACTGGTGCGCGTCTCGCCGTACAGGTAGATCGGGATGTCGGCGTTCTTGAAGCGGATTTCTTCGATGAATTTGCGCAGGTTCAGCACCGCCGGGTCGAGCTCGGGCCCGGGGGTGAACTCCTCGTCGTCGATCGACAGGATGAAGGCACTGGCGCGGCTTTGTTGCTGGGCAAAACTGCTCAGGTCGCCGTAGCTGGTGACGCCCAGCACCTCGAAGCCCTCTTTTTCGATCGCCTGGGCCAGCGCGCGAATGCCCAGGCCGGAGGTGTTCTCGGAGCGGTAGTCTTCGTCGATGATGACGATCGGAAAGCGGAAATGCTGCATGCAGGGCTCCTTGGGAGCGACGGGCTGAGAACCGGGTAACAGGCGGCCGATGACGCGGGCGAGCCGCGAAGTGTAGGGGTGATCGCCAGCGCATCGCCCGGCTCCTGTCTGCTGGCTACACTGGGCCCGGGCCCGACCCTGGCGCGGGCAACAGGAGTCGAGCATGGATTGGAGCGCAGCCACCCTCTGGTGGATCGCCGCCGGCGTGCTGGTCGCGGCTGAACTGGCCAGCGGCACCTTCTACCTGCTGATGCTGGCGTTGGGCTCAGCGGCCGGCGCAGTAGCTGCCCATGCTGGCCTGGGCTTGACCGGCCAGATGGCTGTCGCCGCAGTGCTGGGCGGCGGTGCAGTGGTGGCCTGGTATCTGCGCCGCAGAGGCCAGCCGCTCGGCTTGCCCGCAGCCACCAACCCGGATGTCAACCTCGATGTCGGCAGCCGGGTGCAGGTGGAGCACTGGCAAGCCGACGGCCATGCCCGCGTGCACTACCGCGGCGCGTCCTGGCAGGCACGCCACGCCGGCAGCGGCCAGCCTGCGGCCGGCGAGCATGTGATCCGCGCCGTCGATGGCAACCTGCTGCTGCTCGAACGCGTGCTTCACTGATCCACCCCGCATAGCCACAAGGCCACAACGCCACAACGCCACAAGGAACCCGTCATGGAAATCGTTTTTGTACTGCTGGTCATCGCGGCGATCTTCATCGCCCGTTCGATCAAAGTGGTGCCGCAGCAAAACGCCTGGGTGGTCGAGCGGCTGGGCAAGTTCCATGCCACGCTGACGCCGGGGCTCAACCTGCTGGTGCCCTTCATCGACCGCCTGGCCTACAAGCATTCGCTCAAGGAAATCCCGCTGGATGTGCCCAGCCAGGTCTGCATCACCAAGGACAACACCCAGCTCACGGTGGACGGCATCCTGTACTTCCAGGTCACCGACCCGATGCGCGCCAGCTACGGCTCGTCGAACTACATCGTCGCCATCACCCAGTTGGCGCAGACCACGCTGCGCAGCGTGATCGGCCGCATGGAACTCGACAAGACCTTCGAAGAGCGCGACCAAATCAATGCCTCGGTGGTGCTGTCGCTTGACGAAGCGGCGCTGAACTGGGGCGTCAAGGTGCTGCGCTACGAGATCAAGGACCTGACGCCGCCCGACGCCATCCTGCGCAGCATGCAGGCGCAGATCACCGCCGAGCGCGAAAAGCGCGCGCTGATCGCCGCCAGCGAGGGCCGGCGCCAGGAGCAGATCAACATCGCCACCGGCGAACGCGAGGCCAGCATCGCCCGCAGCGAGGGCGACAAACAGGCCGAGATCAACCGCGCTCAGGGCGAGGCGACGGCGATCACCACCTTGGCGGAAGCCAACGCTGACGCGATTCGGCGCATCGCCGCAGCCATTGAGCTGCCCGGCGGCAGCGACGCCGTGCAATTGAAGGTCGCCGAGCGGGCGATCGAGGCCTATGGCGAGCTGGCGCGCACCAACAACACCATGATCGTGCCCGGCAACATGACCGAGGTGGCGGGCCTGATCGCCACCGCCATGGCGGTGATGAAGCGGGTTGGCGGCCCGCCGGAGATCAGGCGATGAGCCGGGAGGGCGCGTTCAATGTGCTGGGCGAAGACCTGGTGCCCTGCTCCTACGACCCGCTCACCGGCTGGTACCGCGATGGTTGCTGCCACACCGATGCCCAGGATGCCGGCAGCCACCTGATCTGCGCGCGCATGACGATGGCCTTCCTGAACTTCCAGTTCGAGCGCGGCAACGACCTCATCACACCGCGACCCGAGACGCGCTTTGCCGGCCTGAAACCAGGCGACCGCTGGTGCGTCTGCGCGTTGCGCTGGCGCGAGGCTTGGCAAGCAGGCTGCGCGCCGCCAGTGGTGCTGGAAAGCACCCATGCCCGGGCCACCGAATTTGTCTCGATCGACTGGCTGCGGGCCAGCGCGCTAAACCCGGTCGGCTAGAATCTCGGGCTGCTCGGAGAGATGGATGAGCGGTTTAAGTCGCACGCCTGGAAAGCGTGTGGGGGTTAACAGCCCCCCGCGGGTTCGAATCCCGCTCTCTCCGCCAATTTTTCATATGAATCAATGACTTAGAGTCGATTCAATGGTCTAGCCCAGCACTCAGCCCACCACTTTGGCTGCGCTGGACGCCAGACAGCAGCAGGAAGGTGACTCAGCCTCTGGGCTAACTTTCATGATTCCAGGGCGAGTCACCCCTGATCATGAAAGACACTGAGGGCGTGCAGTTGCCCGAAGGCTGAGGTCGCGAAAACCTTTGATGGCGCAGACCGCGAAAGCTAACTCGACCCGCCGCCGTTCACTCGTACCCCGGATTGCTTGGCACCGCTTGCTTTGCAGGTGGTGGACAGCGCACGTTAAAAAGAGCCGTTG
>JBBQJN010000090.1:0-12789 GCA_038325945.1 Burkholderiales bacterium
CAGGCGTTGCGGCTGTTGGGCGATCCGGCGCAGGGCATCACCCACTTCTTCGCCGTGCCGGCGCCGTACCAGTTCATGATGCAGCACCCCGATTTCGAGACGACCGACCTCACGCGTCTCCGTGTCGCCGGGGTGGGCGGAGCACCATGCGCGCTTACGATCATGGAGGCATGGGCGGGCCGCGGTGTGCTGATGGTGCAGGGCTTCGGCATGACCGAGACCAGCCCGGCCTGCATTTCTCTGGATCCGGCCGATGCACGGCGCAAGCTGGGCTCTACCGGCAAGGTGCTGCTGCATACCGAGGCCCGCATCGTCAACGAGACCGGTGCCGACTGCGCGCCCGGCGAGATCGGTGAGCTGTGGGTGGCCGGGCCCAACATCACGCCCGGCTACTGGAACCGGCCCGATGCCACCGCCGCCGCCTTTGAGGGCCGCTGGCTGAAGACCGGCGACGCTGCGCGCCAGGACGAGGAGGGCTATTTCTACATCGTCGACCGCTGGAAGGACATGTACATCTCGGGTGGTGAAAACGTCTACCCGGCCGAGGTTGAAAACGTGCTCTACCAGTTGCCCGAGGTGGCCGAGGCCGCAGTGATCGGCGTGCCCAGCGCCAAGTGGGGCGAGGTGGGCCTGGCGGTGCTGGTGCTCAAGCCCGGCCAGCAGTTGGAGAAGGCGGCTGTGCTGGCCTATTGCGAAGCGCGGCTGGCGCGATTCAAGACGCCGCAAGACATCGCCATCTTGCCGGCACTGCCGCGCAACGCCACCGGCAAGGTGCTCAAACGTGAGCTGCGCCGGCAATTTGTCGGCAGCGACGCACCGGCCATCAGTTGAATTCAAGCCGGCGCAGCGCCCATGCTGCGCTGCGAGGCTGGCCGCCGTACCGCGCTACGTTTTGATAGCGCCCGCGCAGGCCTCGCCCAGCGCCGGCCGCATCCGCTGGCCGGCCTGCAGCGGCAAGCCGGCTGAGACCTCGACGATGCGCAGGCCGTCGGCCTCGGTGCGCGCTGACCAGACCGCGCCGCCGGTGCCCAGCAGCCGCAGGCTGTGGCCGTCGACGCGGCCGCTGAAAGTGTGGCTGTCGGCGCCGCTGTCCAGCGTGGCGCCCAGCTGCTGATGCTGTTGCGCCAGCCGCAGCGCCACGCCACCATCGCCACACCACAGGCCATGCAGCCGCGCCGGCACGGTCCACAGGTGCAAGCGGCTGAGCTTCTCCAGCCCGACGGCCTTGTTGGGCACGGCCACAGTCAGTGTGCGGTCGGGCCGCCAGTCGCCCAGATCCCAGTCATGCGAGACGATGCGTGTGCCCGGCGCCAGCGCCAGCAGGCGCGGCCGCAGCGCCATGTTGACCTGCGGCAGCAGGTACATCGTGATCACGCTGGCCGTCGACAACGCGGCGTCGAACAAATCCTGGGTGCGGAACTCAACCCGCTGCGCCACGCCGGCCTGACGGGCGTTGTCGCGGCTGCGCGTGACCAGCGCCGGGTCGATCTCCACGCCCAGGCCGCTGGCACCAAAACGTAGCGCCGCAGTGATGACGATGCGGCCGTCGCCCGAGCCGAGGTCGATCAGATGATCGGACGAGCCCACGCCGGCCAGCGTCAGCATGGCCAGCGTGACATGGTCGGGCGTGGTGATGAAGGGCACCTCTTCGACCATCAGCGGTGGTGGGGCTGGCGGTGACGGTGGGTTGGCAGCGGCGGTGGCCGGGCCCAGCAAGCCAGCGGCCAGCAGCGCCAGCGCCAGGCCACGCCGCAGCAGCGGCGCGTTGCAAAGCGGCCGCATCAGGTGGCCTCGTTTTCGCGGGCCAGCTGGGCCCGCAGCTGGGCCTTGGCAATTTTCTCCAGCGTCGAGCGCGGAAAGTCGCTCACCAACCGCAGCGCATGCGGACGCTTGAAGTCGGCCAGCTGCGCCGCACAAGCCGCCAGCACACGCTCGGCCAGGTCGGCGGGCGCGTTGGCGGCCGGCAGCACAAAGGCCACCGGCACTTCGTCGAGCATGGCGTGCTGGCGCGCTACTACGGCGCATTCGTGCACGCCGGGCACGGCGGCGATGACGCGCTCGATCTCGCTGGCGGCAACGTTCTCGCCGCCGACCTTGAGCATGTCCTTGCTGCGGTCGCCAAAGCGGATCGAGCCGTCCGCGAGCAGGTCGACGCGGTCGCCGGTGCGAAACCAGCCGTCGGCGGTGAAGCTGCTGGCGGTGGCCGCAGCGTTGCCCAGGTATTCCTGGAACAGGCTCAAGCCCCGGATGCCGCGCACCATCAGCTGGCCCGAGCCGCCGGGTTCGATGGCACGGGCCTCGGCCACCGGCAGCTCATCGTCGTCGACGATGGCGATGCCGTACTCCGGCGCCGGCCGGCCAATCGCCAGGCTGGGGCTGGGCCAGTGGCGGCAGCTGACGATGCCATGCGTGATGGTTTCGGTCATGCCCCACCAGCCGATGGTCTGCACGCGAAAGTGCGGATCGCTGGGCAGGTCACAGGCCGACGCGCCCCACAGCCGGTAGGGGTGGGCGGCCGGCACCTCATGCGCCATCAAGGCCTTGATGCAGAACGGGATCATCGAGGCCCAGCTGCAGCGGTGCTTGAGCGATACCGGCCAGAAGCGGCTGGCCGAGAAGCGCGGCATCAGCACCACCGTGCCGCCGGCCCACAGCGTGGCCAGCACCGAATAGGCCTGCGCGTTGGTATGGAACAGCGGCATGTGCACCAGGTGCACGTCGCTGGCCTGCAAATCCTCATGCACCGCGTTGATGCGCGCACCCCACAGCGCATTGGCATGGCTCCACAACACCGCCTTGGGCCGGCTGGTGGTGCCCGAGGTGTACTGCACGCTGCACGGCGCCAGCGGATCGGGTGCACGGCGCGGCGCGGGCTCGGCGTCCAGCGTCTCGAAGCGCTGGCCGGGCTCGACCGTTGTCGCGGCCGGCGCGCCGTTGTCGGTGGCCGTCACCACCATCCACTTCAAGTGCCGGCAGTTCGCCGCCACGCGCTCGGCAAACTGGGGCTGGGTGATCGCTGCCACCGCACCGCTGTGCTCGGCGTAATAGGCCAGCTCATCGTCGGCGGCGCGGGCGTTGGTGGTGACGGCCACCGCGCCCAGCCAGCCGCAGGCATACCAGGCCAGCAGTGTCTCGGGGCAGTTGTCGAGGTGGATCAGCACGCGGTCACCGGCTTCGATGCCGCGCCGCGCCAGACCGCCGGCGATGCGGCCGACCTGGGCATGGAACTGGCCGTAGGTCCAGCGCTGCGTCAAGCCGTCGAACGGCTCCCAGACGATGAAGGGGTGGTCACGCCGGCTGCTGGCGCGATGTGCCAGCAGCGTGGGCACGTCGAGGCGCTGGAAGGGGTGCGGGTCGGTGGAGCGCAGCAAGGGTGGCATGGTGGCTGAGGGCAGGGCGGCAAGGCGAGCCGGCCATGTTGCCCAAGTCAAGCCGAGGTCGCCAGCGGGCCACTACCGAGCCGATCAAGAACGGCGTGCCGCCTTGCGCACTGCGCGCCGTCATGCTCAGCGCTGCAGGTCCCGCGGCAGCGGCGCCTTGGCTTGCGACGCCGGGCAGAAGGCGGGGCCGCTGCGAGAACCGGCGTGGTAACTCAGCACCTCGCTGCCGGCGCGGATGCGGATGTGGTAACCCGGCACCAGCGCCTGCGTGTACAGCATGCCCGGCTGCGGGCAGCCGAGCGAGCCGTCGGACCAGATCACCGCCTCGGCGCTGACCACCGTCAGCGCCGAGGCGGGCAGGCCGCTGCGCTTCGCGGCGTCGGCCAGGGCCTGGCGCTGGATTTCCGGCAAGCCGGGCTCGGCCGGCGACGTGTTGGCACAGGCAATCATGGTGGTGGCGCTCAGCAGCGCGGCAAACAGGGCAGGGGATTTCATGGCCCCATCATGCACCGGATGGCCGCGTCGGTGATCTCGCGCCCGGCAATACAGTGTCGACCCCAACTTTCAAACAACGAGGCGGACAGAGCGCGGTGTAGCGCGGTGTAGCGCGGTGTAGCACGGTGTAATCTGCCGCGTCTGACCGCGTCCTTGGGCGTGAGGGGGCCAGCCGCATCCAGGAGCAGCGCATGAGCGACCGCATCGAGCCGTTTTCCATCGCCATCGCCGACGAGGCCCTGGCTGACTTGCACCGGCGGCTGGCCGCCACCCGCTGGCCCGACGCGCAGACCGTGGCCGACGGCTCGCAGGGACTGCCGCTGGCCGATGCACAGGCGCTGTGCGCCTACTGGCTGCAAGGCTATGACTGGCGCGCCCGCGAGGCCTTGCTGAACCGCTGGCCGCAGTTCCGCACCGCCATCGATGGCCTGGGCCTGCACTTTGTGCATGTGCGCTCGCGCCATGCCGAGGCCCGGCCGCTGGTGATGACGCATGGCTGGCCGGGCTCGATGGTCGAGTTTCAGAAGGTGATCGCGCCGCTGACCGACCCCACCGCGTTTGGCGGCAGCGCGGCCGATGCCTTTCACCTGGTCTGCCCAACGCTGCCGGGCTTTGGCTTCTCCGACAAGCCGACCCACACCGGCTGGGGTGTCGAGCGCATCGCCGATGCCTGGCATGCGCTGATGCTGCGGCTGGGCTATGCGCACTACTTTGCGCAGGGCGGCGATTGGGGGGCGTCCGTGTCGACGCAGATCGGCCTGCGCCATGCCGGCCCCTGCCTGGGCATCCACCTGAACATGGCCACGGTGGCACCCGACAAGGCGACGCTGGGCGACCTCACGCCGCACGAGCAGCGCGCGCTGGCCGCGATGCAGCACTACCAGGACTGGGATTCGGGCTACAGCAAGCAGCAGAGCACGCGGCCGCAGACGCTGAGCTACGGTCTGGCTGACTCGCCGTCGGGCCAGCTGGCCTGGATCATCGAGAAGTTCGGCGCCTGGATGGATTGCAGCGGCCGGCCCGAGAGCGTGGCCAGCCGCGACGAGCTGCTCGACAACGTGATGCTGTACTGGTTGAGCAACGCGGCCGGCTCGTCGGCGCGGCTCTACTGGGAGAGCTTCAACCGGCGCAGCAGCGAGCCGCTGACGCTGCCAGTTGGCATCAGCAGCTTTCCGAAAGACATCTTCCTGACCTCGCAGCGTTGGGCGGCAAAACGTTTCAAGAACCTGGTTTACTGGAACGAGCTGGACCGCGGCGGCCACTTTGCCGCTTTTGAGCGGCCCGAGGCCCTTGTTGCCGAGCTGCGCGCCTGCTTCTCGTGCATGCGCTGAGCGAGGCCTTCGCAGGCTAGCCCAGATCGGCCAGCACACCTGTCGAGCTGGCTTGCGCCGCCAGCTTGCCGTCCGGGTTGAACAGCGAGGCCTCGAGAAAGGCCACTCGCTTGCCGCGCCGGATGACGCGGGCTTCCACCCGGCCTTCACCAGGCCCGACCTTCTCGTAGAAGCTGACCTTGATCTCCAGGCTGAAGACGGTCTGTGCGCGCTGGGTATCGTGGATCAACGCATGGGCCATCGCCGCATCCAGCCAGGCGGTGACAAAGCCGCCCTGGGCGATGGTGCCGTTGGTGTGGCAGTACTCGCGCTTGACGGTAAAGGCCGCGTGCACCAGCCGGCGCTCGGGCTCCCAGCCGGTGACATGGAAGTTGCCCATCGACTCGCTCAAGGCGCGGCCCGAGCGGATGCGCTCGTCGAGGTCGTCGTTCATCGCAGGCCTGCTGGTAGGCGTCGGCTCATCCATGCGGGGGGCGTCGTCGCGCTCGGTCTCACGGCATCCGTTGCAGCGCACAGATCTTGTTGCCGTCGGGGTCGCGCAGGTAGGCCAGGTAGAGCTGGCCGGCGGCGCCAGCGCGCACACCCGGCGGGTCTTCGCAGGTGGTGCCGCCGTTGGCCAGACCGGCCGCATGCCAGGCGTCGGCCTGCTCGGCCGACTGGCAGGCAAAGCCGAAGGTGCTGCCGTTGCCGACGGTGGCCGGCTCGCCGTTGATCGGCAGCGTCACCGAGAACACGCCGGTGGGCGTGCGGTAGAAAACGCGGTGGCGGTCAACAAAGCCTGGCGGTACGCCCAGCGTGCCGAGCAGCGCGTCGTAAAACGCCTTGGCGCGTGGCAGATCGTTGGTTCCGATCATGATGTGCGAAAACATGGGGCTGTCCTTTCAATGGGGCCAAGGCGGCGAATCGCCGGCTATGCGAATTATGTCCAGCGGCGGCCAGCCTACGGTCACCCAGGTGCCAGCCAGCGGGGCCTCAGGGCCTCACACACTCTCAGCCGCGCTCGCAGACCACGCAATCGCCCAGCCGCAGCCAGCCGCCCTGCAGCACGCGCGCGGTCACACCGCCATGGCCGCGCATGGCGTTGTAGCCGCCCGGGCCCAGCAGTGCTTCCATGCGCGAGCAGGGCTCGCAGGGGCCGGTGATTTCCAGCAGCACCTGGCTGGCTGCATCGGCGCCGGGCGTGCCCAGGCGCAGCCGCAGCGGTTGGTCCTTGAACAGGCTGCGCGTGGCCAGCAGGTTGAGCCCGGCCACCACCAGGTTGCGGCGCAGCAGCAGCGCGTCCAGCGCGTCACCGGCCCAGCGCTCAGCGGCCAGCGCGGCGATCACCGGCAGGTGCTCGGCCTGGATCAGCGTCACCTGCCGCTTGCCACCTCCGGTGGCCAGGCTGCCGGGGCGGGCACGCACCGCGCGATCACCGGCCAGGCCCTGGCCGGCCAGCGCTTCCACCTCGGCCACGGCCAGCATCGGCTGGCCGCGGCCGGGCCGCAGGCCGATGCCGGTGAGCCGGCCAGGGCTGGCAAACTGCTGCATCAGCTGGCGCAGCTCAGTGGGGGTTGCAGGGCCGGTGGGCGCGGATGTCATGGTTGGGTCGGGCCGGCGGGCGGCCGATGTCTTTGCAAGACCGCAGCTCCAGTGTGCAAGCGCAGCGCCGGGCTTTGGGTGTGTCGCGAGGATACTCGGCCACCTTCGCTCATTGCCCTTCAGCGGCGCCCCTATCCCATGCCCCCCGTGCCCGCGCCAGCCACCGACCGCATCCCGACCCGCGCGCTGGTCTTGCTGGCGGTGATCACCCTGGTCTGGGGCACCAACTGGTCGCTGTTTCCGCTGGTGGTGCGCGAGGTTTCGGTGTGGACTTTCCGCGCCGTCTCGGTGGTCATCGCCGGCGTCACGCTGCTGTTGGTGGCGCGCTGGCGTGGCCAGTCGCTGTTGATTCCGCGCCAGCATTGGCGCACCGTGGCGCTGGCCACCTTTTTTTACCTGCTGCTGTGGAACATCTGCAGCACCTATGCGGCGGTGATGATTCCGTCGGGCCAGGCCGCCGTGCTGGGTTTCACCATGCCGTTGTGGGCGGCGCTGATCAGCTGGGCGGTGCTGGGTGAGCGGCTGGGGCCGCGCTTGCTGCTGGCGTTGGCGCTGGGCGCTGCGGCGGTGGGTTTGCTGGCCTGGCGCAGCCTGGGCGCTTATGCGCAGGCGCCGCTGGGCGTGGCGCTGGCGCTGGTGGCCGGCATCGGCTGGGCGGTGGGCACACTGATCCTCAAGCGCGGCAATGTGGGTGTGTCGGCGCTGGTGCTGTCGGGCTGGCAGTTGCTGCTGGTGTCGGTGCCGACCACGATCGGCGCGCTGATCTTTGCCGACGGGCCCTGGGGTTGGCCGTCGTGGACCACCATCGGCCTGATCGGCTACATCGCGCTGGTGCCGATGGCCATCGGCAACGCCGCCTGGTTTGCGGTGGTCGGCCTGCTGCCGGCGTCGGTGGCCGGGCTGTCGGCGATCATGGTGCCGGTGGTGGCCATGCTGGTCGGCGCCTGGGTGCACGGTGAGCCGCTGGGCATCACGCAATGGGCGGCGATGCTGTGCTGCGCTGCCGCGCTGCGGCTGGCCTTGGTGCCGCCGGCAGCGGCGCGCTGAGCGGGCGCGGCCTCGACCGCAGATCTTGCGGCCCGTTTTTGCCCTCCAGACGACCCGCCCTCTGCCTTGCCCCTCAACGCATCCCAGGGTCGAACCTCTTCGCCTCCTGGGGTAGGTGCGGATCTTGTCGAGCCCGGTTCGCGAATAGCATCGCGCACGCCGCCAAATCGACGCGCGCTAGCCGCGCTGGTTTACCAGGACTTTGACATGACGACGGACAACGCCGCGCTCTACGATACCCAGCCCTGGACGGCGGCCTATGGCCAGGCCATCCAGCAAGACCTGCCACCGTTGAAGCACCAGCACCTGGCTGAGCTGGTGGCTGCGTCGTCGGCGCGCTTTGCCAAGCAGCCCGCCTTCACCACTTGCATGCCCAACGGCATGAACGCCACGCTCAGCTATGAGCAAGTGCAGCAGCATGCCGATAACTTTGCGGTCTACCTGCGCGAGGTGGTGGGGTTGCAGGCGGGCGCCCGCGTGGCGCTGCAGACGCCCAATTGCCTGGCCTATCCGGTGGTGGCCTTCGGTGTGCTGCGTGCCGGCTGCGTGCTGGTCAATACCAACCCGCTGTACACGCCGACCGAAATGGAGCACCAATTGCGCGACAGTGGTGCCGAGGTGCTGGTGGTGGTGGACATGTTCGCGGACAAGGTTGAGGCCATCCGCCAACGCACCAGCCTGCGCAAAGTGGTGGTGTGCGAGGTCTCGCAGTTCTTCCCTGCGATCCCGCGTGGTGTCATCCGCCTAGTGCAGAAGTGGTGGAACCAAACCTTGCCGCCGATTGCCACAGCACATCAGAGCCTGAAGCTGGCGCTGGCCGAGGGCGAGGCCGCGCGGCTCAAGTCCAAGGTGGACGTGGCCGCCTATACGCGCGGCCTGGGCGCCGACACCCTGGCGGCATTGCAGTACACCGGTGGCACCACGGGCGTGTCGAAGGCTGCGATGCTCAGCCATGGCAACCTGCTGGTCAATATCGAGCAGGCGATGGCGATGGGCCGATCGCACATCGCCGAGGGCAAGGAAGTGGTGCTGACGGCGCTGCCGCTGTACCACATCTTCGCTTTCAACTTCAACCTGCTGTGCTTCCATGTTGCGGGCGCGCACAACATCCTGGCGCCCAACCCGCGGCCGATCCAGAACCTGCAGCGCGCCTTCGACAACTACCCCATCACCTGGATCTCAGGCGTCAATACGCTGTTCAATGCGCTGCTCAACGAGGAGTGGTTCAGCGCCTTCCCGCCCAAGCACCTGAAGGCCGCCGTGGCCGGCGGCGCGGCGCTGCAACATGCCATTGCCGTGCGTTGGGAGCAGATGACGGGCACGCGCATCGCTGAAGGCTTTGGTCTGACGGAGTGCGCGCCGGTGGTGTCGTTCAACCCGCTGTCGGGCCGGCACAAGGCTGACTCGATCGGCATTCCCGTGCCGGGCGCGCAGGTGCGGCTGGTTGATGACGACGGTGTATGCGTGCCGGTCGGCACGGCGGGCGAGTTGATCGTGAAGGGGCCGCAGGTGATGGCTGGCTACTGGAACAGCCCGGACGAGACTGCCAAGGTGCTCAAGCACGGCTGGCTCTACACCGGTGATGTGGCCGAGATGGACGCCGACGGCTACTTCAAAATAGTCGACCGCAAGAAGGACATGATCCTGGTGTCGGGCTTCAACGTCTATCCCAACGAGGTCGAGAACGCGATCGCGTCGATGGATGAAGTGCTTGAAGTCGGCGTCATCGGCGTGCCCGATGCCAAGACCGGTGAGGCCGTGCGGGCCTATGTTGTGCCGCTGACCGAGGGCCTGACCGCGGAGGCGGTGCTGGCGCATTGCCGCAAGGTGCTGACCGACTACAAGCTGCCCAAGGGCATCGAGATCCGGCATGAACTGCCCAAGACGCCGGTGGGCAAGATCCTGCGCAAGAACCTGAAGTCAGAGTTTCTGGCCCAGGCAGCCAAGACCCGATGAGCCCAACCTTGCACCCGATCCGGAGGACTTTCAAATCATGCTGACCGACCTCGAAACCAAGCTGCTGGGCGTGATGATGATGGTCATCATGCTCGGCATGGGCGCCTCGCTGACCTTCAAAGACTTCCGCATCGCCTTCAAGAAGCCGCAGGGCATCCTTGTCGGCATACTTTGCCAGTACGCGATCATGCCCTTCCTGGGCTATGCCATGGCGGTGGTGCTGGGCCTGTCGCCGGCGCTGTCGATCGGTCTGATCCTGATGGCCTGCATGCCGGGCGGCACAACCTCCAACATCTTCACTTACTTCAGCAAGGGTGTGCTGGCGCTGTCGATCATGATGACGATCTGCTCAACGCTGGTGGCCGTGGCCATGGTGCCGGTGCTGCTGGCCTTTTACTCCGGGCTCAAGGAGCTGCCCAGCGAGTACACCATCCCCACCGGCAACGTGGCCCAGATCCTGGTGGTGCTGATCGTGCCGACGCTGATTGGCATCGCGCTGCGCAAGTGGCGGCCCAACGTGGGCGCCACGATTGAGCTGCTCGGCGGCATGCTGGGCATCATCGTGATCCTGTTCCTGCTCGTCACCTGGGTGCCGCGTAACCATCAATTGCTGAGCATCACGCCCTGGAACGTGTACTTTGCGTCGATCGGCCTGGGCATGATCGGCATCACGTTGGGCTATGTGCTGGCGCGCTTGCTCAAGCAGGACAACCGCCGCTCGCGCACCATCGCGCTGGAAACCGGCATCCAGAACGGGCCGCTTGCCATCCTGGTGGTGCTGCTGACCTTCAATGGCCAGATGCAGCAGGATGTGCTCTTGATTCCGGTGCTCTACTCGCTGTTCATCGTGCTGGTTTCGAGCGCGGTCACGGTCTGGTTCCGTCGCATCACGGTGCGCGAGGAGACGTCGCGCGATCAGGCCAAGGTGCCCACCACAGCCCTGGCGGCGCGCGTTTAGCAAGGGGGCCGCCTCAGGCCGGCGCGGCGGCCCCGTCTTATTCAGCCGCGCGCAGCCGGCGCCGCACCATGTCGATGTGGCCGCGCAGTGCGTACAACTCGTCGGCATAGCTCAGCGGCACGGAGATGTGTTCGAGCTTGGCCTCGATGGCGTCGAGCGCGCCCAGCAGCTCGGCGGCGGGCCGCTGGCCCTGTGCTTCTTCCACCTCGCGCAACTGCGCATACCAGCGGAACACCCGGCGGCGGATGCGGAATTCGTAGAGTGGCGGCAGCACCCGCGACAACGGGATCAGCAGACCGATGATGGCCAGCAGCGCCAGCCACATGCGGTCGGCCAGGTTGGCCAGCCAGAACGGTAGGTAACGCTGCAGCCAGGGCGTGCCGTTGCGGTAAAAGCGCTGGGCCTCGGCGGCGAGCGGCCATTCGGCGCCATCGGCATTGGGAAAGTCGCCACGCCGCTGGAACCAGCCGGCGCCGCCATGCACCTGCTGCGCTGCCTGTACAAACAGCTGCACCAGCGCCGGATGCAGGCCTTCGCGCGCCACCAGCGAGGCGGTGGGTGCGACCAGCCGCAGGTCAGCGGAAGGCATGTCACGGGCCAGGTCGACCACGCCGCGCGGCAACGTCACCGCGCGCAGATACGGCAGCCGCCGCGAATAGGCCTCGGCCTGCGCCACGTCGAACAGGCGGATGCCTGGGGTCTGCAGCAGCATCTGCACCATCAGCGCCTCGGGCGCCGAGACCAGCGCCAGCGCGTCGACATCCGCCGCCAGCAGGTCGATCACCGCGGGCGTCAGCGGCTGCTGGGTTAGCGTGATGGTCTCTGGCGCGATGCGGTTGGCTTCCAGCAGGGCATGCATCAGCGGCGGCGTGCCGCTGCCCGGCGCGCCGACGTTGAGCTTGCCGCCGGCCAGCTGGCCCAGCTGGGTCAGCGCCGGCCCACCGGTCAGGCGCTTGGCCGCATCCTCGCGGTAGAACAACCAGACCGGCTCGAAAAACATGCTGCCCAGTGAGACCAGGCCATGGTCGGGCGCTTCACCGCCCTGCTGCGGCGCGCGGGTGCCGCCTTGCACGAAGGCGATGTCCACCCCCGATGCCTGGTCCTGCAGCAAGGCCAGGTTGTCGGCCGAGCCCTCGGTGGCGCGCAGCGCCACAGTGATGCCATGCCGCGCCAGCTGCGCGGCATACCGCTTGCCGAACTCGTCGTAGGCGCCCTGGCCCACGCCGGTGGCCAGCACCACATGGCGCGGCGGATTGGGCTGCAGCAGCCAGTAGGCACCCGCCAACAGCCCGGCCGCCAGCAGCACGAAGGGGCCGGTGGTCAGCAGCAGCTCGCGCAGCTGGATCAGGAAGGAACGCAGGGCTTGGGGCATGGGCAGACCATGCTACCCGCGCCGCCATGGCGGCTGGCAAGATGCACACATGAGGCCCCGCCCCGCGCGCCGACACCAACATCAGGTCTATGTGATCGAATGGTGTGCAGGGATCTGATCATGCCAAACGTGCCCCAGATGACATGGAACTGCCGTTGGAGTTCACTCTGTTCACTCCAACCTACCGAGCCGACCCCGTGTGGAACGAGCCCGGTAGGTTGGAGTGGCAACTCCAACAAGGGTGTGCAGGGATCTGATCATGCCAAACGCGCCCCAGATGACATGGAACTGCTGTTGGAGTTCACTCTGTTCACTCCAACCTACCTAGCTCCAACCTACCGAGCTGTACGAGGTCTTCAACTCGATGCCCTACGACGCCGCCCGCGACATGGAGGTGGAACTGGCGATCACGCTGCGCGAGCAGGGTTATGGCGTCTGGCAGGCTTGAGCCGCAGAAAACAGGGCAACAGGGCAACAGGGCCTCAACGCCTGGCCTGCTCGCTGGCGATCCAGTCGTCGAGCTGCCGCTCCAGCACGCTCAGCGGCACAGCGCCCTGGTCGAGCACGGCCATGTGGAAGCGGCGGATGTCGAAGTGCGCTCCCAGCGCAGCACGCGCCCGGTCGCGCAGCTCGATGATCTTGAGCTGGCCGATCATGTAGCCCAGCGCC
>JBBQJN010000091.1:0-12740 GCA_038325945.1 Burkholderiales bacterium
TGTGCCCGGACATAAACAGTCCTGAGGACTGTTTGTGCCTGGCGCAGGCCAGGGCCTCTGTGCCCTGGCTGAGCAACACGGCCTGAAGGCCCGCCAGCGTGCGCCAGTGCGGCTCAATCGGGTGCGTAGCGCTGTCACCCAGGAGGTGAAGGTGGTCGTGGCTGCGAAAGCCAGAATTCATGCGGTGTAGCCAGCGGAGACAAGCGGTCAACTGCGGTTTCTAGGTTGAATCCAGCAACCGCAGTCCAGCGCTCTTTTCGCTAGGCGCCGGTCGGACTTGGGGAGCGTCGGCTGCGAATCGACCGCAGCGGTCCATTTCTCACCGTCTTTTTGCCCCATAGCTGGGCTATGGGGCTGCAAATCCGGCAAGAACTGCCCTCGCTGGGCCCGATTCTCGCTATCGACGCCCCAAGCCCGACAGGCTCCTAGCGTTGAACGCGTGCGGTTCATGGCGCCACCTGCTTTGCATCGACGATGAACTCGGTACCTCGAACCGCCATCACCACAGTACGGGTCTGCACCTTGACGTTTTGCGGCGACTTCTTGGCGATCAGCCCGGTGACCACGCTCAGCGTGCCGCGCCAAAGTGAGGCCAGCAGGCTGCCATCCTGGGTCGTTTCATCAAACTTGTACGCGCTGATCAGCAGTTCGCTGTTGGGCCCCAGGGTCAGCAGCGTGTCGTCGCTCAGCGTGATGCCGGCATAGGCCGCCGTGCCGGTGCGCAGCGTATCGCCCACGGCCACCGCCATGCCCGCCGTGGCCGGCTCGATACGCTCACCGCGTTGTCGGGTCACATCGCCCTGGCTGCTCTTGACAAGCCCGGCCCGGACCACGACCGCTGCAGCCTGCGCTGCGGCGGCCGGCGTTGCCGTCACCGGCTGGGCTGCGGCCAAGGGCGCCAGGCACAAACCCATCAGGCTGACCCCCAGTTTGAACAACTTCATCACGTCATGTCCCGGTCTCTGCCAAGGGCCCACCGAACGGTGCGGCTGCGGCTGCGGCTGCGATGGTAATCCGGATCGCTTCGCGGCCCGGTACCTGTCCAATGCGGGCGTGGTGTGGCTTCTGGCTTCTGGCATGTGGCGTGTGGCGTGTGGCGTGTAGAGGCGCGGCATTGGGCCAACGTTCTACGCGCTTGCCGCCGCCGGCTGGCCAGGATGGCGCCGGGAAGCCCTTCATTTCCGCCGATCGGCGTTGCCGGCAAAACCTATGCTGGCAGCTGGTCCGCCCACTGGGCGGTTGCCCACCGATGGTCACCGGGGCGCGTTTGCGCCAACGGTTGGAAGCACGCGCATGATCTCAATGCAGGGCGTCAGCTCGGCGCTGATCGCGAGGAACGAGTCTTGGGTTCGCAAGCAGGCGGGCGCCATGATGCGCCGCCTGCCGTCGAACGTGGAAAAGGCCGACCTGATCCAGGTGGGCTTGATCGCCGTCGCCCAGGCGGCAATGAACTTCAAGTGGCCGGGCGATCCCGACAGCGAAGCATCCAAGGAGGCCTTTGTTCGTTATGCCCGCTTGCGCGTCAAGGGCGCGATGATCGACGAGCTGAGGCAGATGGACCACCTCGGCCGCGCCCAACGGCGCAAGATCAAGGTGATCCAGATCGCCCGCGAACGCTGGCATGCACAGCATGGCGCCGTGCCCTCGCTGCTGCAGCTGCAGCAGCTCTCGGGGATTCCGCTGGACGAGATCTCGCAACTCGATCACGCGGCGCAGATGGCCCAGGCGCAAAGCTTGTCGGATGACGATTCACAGTTTGAGCGCAGCGCGCAGCTGCAACCCGCCACCGCGCAGGACGAAGTGGAGGCGCGGGTGGATACCGCCATCGTGATGCGCCGGCTTGAGCGCTTTGTGGCCACGCTGCCCGAGCGTGAGCGCCAGGTCATCGATGCCTACCTGGGCGTGGGCCTGTCGCCGACTCAACTGGCGGGCGACATGCAAGTCAGCGTGTCGCGGGTGTCGCAGATCTTCAAGGCCAGTTGCCGGCGCATTGCCACGCACCTGGGCAGTCCGGAGCCGAGGGCGCTGGATCGCCAGCGCGGTTTGGCCAGGCAGTCGATGCAGCAATTGGTGTCGCAGCGCGAGACCGAGCAGGCACGTCAGGGGCCGGCAGGCGCCTGGGGCCAGCTGCTGGAGAAGGCCTTGACGGCGCCACCGCCAGAGTTTGGCGCGCTCGACGATCAAGGCCATTTGCACGTCGACGACAACACGCGCTGGGGCTGAAAAACCGGGGAGGTTTGCGGCGCAGTCGTCGTTGTCGGCTCGTTGTGCGGGGCCAGGCTCCTAGAGCATCTGCGTCTGGCTGGGCTGGCCCAGCAGCAGCCGGCCGGTGAGCTCAAAGGTGGCATCGTTGACCATCATGTGCTGGGTGGCTACCTGCACATCGCGCAGCGCTCGTTGCAGCGGCGAACTGGCAAACACCGCAGCGCCACCGGCCAGGGTGTAGAGCCGGCTTACCACTGCGGCCGAAGTCTGCACGGCGTGACTGGCGGCCAGCCGCAGATCACGTCGGGCCGGCAGCGGCAGCAGGGCACCCGGCTCGCTCGCCTCCTGGGCCGCCAGCCAGGCGGCTTCGACACTGGCCAGCAGGTAGCAGCGCGCTGATTGCCATTGCGCCTCGGCCTGTGCCACGGCGGTCTGCACGACAGCCCGGGAGGCCAGCGGTTTGCTGCTGGCTTGCGGCACGCTGGCGCTGGCTTGCTCAATGAAGTGATCCAGCGCCTGCCGCGCGATGCCGGTGGTCACCGCTGCGATCGAAAGCGCCAGCAGGCCAAACACCGGAAAGCGGTAGAGCGGCGTTTGCAGGCGCGGCCCGTCGAACAGCGAGGCGCTGTGCGCCAGCGGCACAAAGGCCTCGCGCACCTCGAACTCGCCGCTGCCGGTGCCGCACAGACCGAAGGCGTCCCAGTTGTCGAGCAACTGCACCTGCGAGCGTTTGAGCACCACGCTGAGCGGCCGCGCCGTGCCGTCGTCGCCCAGCACCGGCTTGCCGTCGTCGCCAATCAACAGGCAGCCTGCGGTGATCAGGTCGGCGTTGCGCGCACCCGATCCCCAGGCCCAGCGGCCGCTGATGCGCAAGCCTTGAACGCCGTCCTGCTCGGCTGGCAGCGCTCGACCGCGCGGCGCAAAAACACCGGCGGCCTTGAGGTGCGGCGCGCTGAACAGCTCGGCTGCCGCCTCGGCGCTTAAGTAAGCCGACAGCACGCTGGCCGTGCAGCTGATGAAACAGCACCACGCGGCGGCGGCATCGGCCCGTGCCAGTTGCTCGATCACCAGGTAGTAGCTGCTGGGCGGGGCCTCATGGCCACCCAGTTCACTGGGCGTCAGCAGCCGGTAGAGGCCGGCCTCGGCCAGCGAATCGGCGATGTCCTGTGGCAGCCAGCGCTGGGCCTCGATCTCGCGGCTGCGCCCGCTCAGGGCCAGCGCCGCGCGGGCGGCTGCCTGCATCAGGGCGCGATGCTGTGCGCTGCGGGTCGCTTCGGTCAGTGGTGGCATGTCGGGGCGGTGGCTGGTGGCAAGGCCATGATGCCCGGCGCGCAGCAGCTTGCCCACTGCGGTTCGCCCCAGGGCGCGGCGCCCAGGCTCAGGCTTGCGCCGCGGCGTTGGCCACGGGCAGCGACGCCGCATCGGCGGCCAGCAGGCTCTCCAGCATCTGCTCGCGCACGCCGTAGAAGGCCTTGAGCTCGGCCACCTGCGCCAGCAAGGCCAGGCGCCGGGGCTCGGGCAGGGGCCGGTCGCGGCGTACCGCCAGCACCATCTTGTTCTTGCTGGTGTGCTCGGGCGAGATGAACTCGAAGACCTGGGCCTCGTAGCCGGCCGATTGCAAAAGCAGCGCGCGCAGCGTATCGGTCAGCATCTCGGCCTGCTCGGCCATGTGGATGCCGTGGCGCAGCATCGGCTGCAGCAGCGCCGGGCTGTGCATCTGCGGGCGCAGTTGCTGGTGGCAGCAGGGCGAGCACAGGATGATGGCCGCGCCGCTGGTGATGCCGCGGTGCATCGCCACGTCGGTGGCGATGTCGCAGGCATGCAGCGCGATCATGATGTCGCTGGCGGCCGCCGCATGCTGGCGCACATCACCGCACTCGAAGTGCAGCCCGTTGAGCCCGAGCCGGGCCACGGCCTGGTTGCACAGCGTGCTGAGCTCCTGGCGTTGCTCGACGCCGGTGACCTCGGGCGCCCTGCCGATGGCCTGCAGGTGGTGGTGCACCGCAAAGGTCAGGTAGCCCTTGCCGGCGCCAAAGTCCAGCACCCGCACTGGCAGCGCCGGGTCGCGCCCGGCCAGCGGCGACTGGCTGATGGCATGGCCGAGGATCTCGACAAACTTGTTGATCTGCCGCCACTTGCGCGCCATCGCCGGCACCAACCGGTGCTGAGCGTCGGTGACCCCGAGCTCAGTCAGGAAGGGCGTGTTCAGCGCCAACGCGTGCTGGCGGGCGCGGTCATGGGCCAGCGCTGCCGCCAGCGGCTTACCGTCGGCACCAGCGTCGGCGTCGTCGGCGTCAGTGTTCGCGGCATCGCCGGCTGCGGCCAGCTTGCCGATACGCAATCCCCAGCGCCCCTTCTTGCCCAGTGCCAGCTGGATGTCGTGGCCACGGGTTACCAGGTGGGCATGGCGGAAGCTGTCGGCCAGCAGCGAGGCGATCAAGGCCAGCGCCTCATCTAGCGGCAGGTTCTTGGTGATGTCCTTGGTCTGGTGGCGCCAGACCAAGGACAACTGCTCGGCACCGCGCAGCACGATGCGCCGCGCCAGCAGCTTCTGCAGCGACGGCTCATTCCCCTGCGGCCGGCCCAGCACCAGCCGCACAAAGCTGTCGTCGGCCAGGCTCTGGCGCAAGCGGTCAACAAAGCGGGCCGGCGCGTCGCTTTCGGCGGCCGTCTCGGTGTGGGCAAGGGGTGCAGCTGTCATGGCGGCGATTGTCGGCGCTGCCGTCGATCAACGCGCCGCGCCACTGCCCACGCTGAGCCCCACGCGCCGGCTGAAGCCGGCCGCAACGAGCGCTCGGCGGCTTGCCGTTGCCAATCAAAATGCTGCGGCTGCGGCTGCGACTAAAGCTGCGGCTGGCCCGGCGCGTCGGCCTTCAGGCGTTCGAGCATCTCACCCATCTTCTGATGCACCAGGTTCACCGCCTTCAGCGGCCGCAGCATGACCTTGAAGTCACTGATCAGGCCTTCGTCGTTCCAGCGGATCAGGTCGACGCCGTTGATCTGGATGCCGTCGATCTCGGTGCTGAATTCAAGCATCGCGTCGTGGCTGCCAAGGATCTGGCGCTCGTAGCGAAAGTGCTTCGAGTTCAGCACCTGCGTGGCGCCCATCAGGTACTGGAAGGTCATCGCCTTGCCGCGCTGCGGTGTGTGCACCACCGGAGAGTGGAACACCACGTCGTCAGCCAGCAAGGCCTTGAGCGCGGCGGGGTCACGGCTGCTAACCACATGGTGCCAGGCGCTGATGACGGATTCGGGGCTCATGCTGATCTCCAGACAGTGCTGTACGGCAACGCGTTCTGCCGGCGCCCAGTGTGCCAGCTTGTACGGTCGCGCATGAGGGGCCGCGCTGGACAGGCCGCGCTTGTCCGGCCAGACATTCGCACTCGCACTCGCACTCGCACTCGCACTCGCACTCGCACTCGCACTCGCACTTGCCAGCAGCGGCGGCCCGACCTATCGTTAAAGCCCGGCGCGCCAGTCGGCTGCGCAGCACTTCCACCCCAGGAGCCCAGCCCATGAACTCCAGCCCTTTTGTCTGGTATGAACTGATGACCACCGACGACCAGGCCGCCGTGGCCTTCTACCGCGAGGCAATCGGCTGGAAGAGCGCCGATTCCGGCATGCCGGGCATGCGCTACACCTTGATGAGCGCGGGTCAATATCAGGTGGCCGGCGTGATGGCGCTGCCCGACGAGGCCTGCCAAGCCGGCGCCAGTCCGGCCTGGACCGGCTTTGTCGGCGTTGACCATGTCGATGCCAAGGCCGAGCAACTGATCAAGGCAGGTGGCAAGCTGCTGCATCCGGCGCAAGACATCCCCGGCGTCGGGCGTTTTGCTGCGGTGGCCGATCCGCACGGCGCGGCCTTTTGCCTGTTTCAGGGCAACGGGGACGAGACGCCGCCTCAGCCCGAAGCGGGCACGCCCGGCACCATCGGCTGGCATGAGTTGGCGGCCGGCGAGCCCAACAGCGCCTGGGACTTTTACAGCGGCCTGTTCGGCTGGACCAAGACCGACGCGATGGACATGGGCGAGGCGGGCAGCTACCAGATGTTTGCTGCCGGCGGCGAGGCTATCGGCGCCATGATGAACAAGCCCGAGCAGATGCCGCGTCCGGCTTGGCTGTTCTACTTCCGGGTTGATGCGCTGGACGCGGCGGTGAGCCGCGTCAAGGCCAGTGGCGGCCAGTTGCTCAACGGCCCGATGGAAGTGCCGGGCGACGAGTGGATCGCGCAGTGCAGTGATCCGCAGGGCGCGATGTTTGCGCTGGTCGCGCCCAAGCGCTGAAACCCGCTGCGGCCCTGGCCGGTATGCCGGCGCCGCAGCGGCGTCGGCTGGCGCGGCCGGCCTTACATGCTGCGCCGGTACTGCCCGCCCACCTCGAACAGCGCGTGGGTGATCTGGCCCAGGCTGCAGCAGCGCACTGCGTCCATCAGCAGCTCAAAGACGTTCTGGTTGGCTATCACCGCCTGTTGCAGCCGCTTGAGCATGGCCGGCGCCTCGGCTGCATGGCGGGCGTGAAAATCGGCCAGCCGCGAAAGCTGAGACTCTTTCTCTTCGGTGGTCGAGCGCGCCAGCTCGATCGGCTTGGCGTTCTGGTCTTCGTGCGGGTTGCGGAAGGTGTTGACGCCGATGATGGGCAACTCGCCGGTGTGCTTCTGCATCTCGTAGTGCATGCTTTCTTCCTGGATCTTGCTGCGCTGGTAGCCGGTTTCCATCGCGCCCAGCACACCGCCGCGGTCGGCGATCTTCTCAAACTCGGCCAGCACCGCTTCTTCCACCAACTCGGTCAGCTGTTCGATCACGAAGGCGCCCTGGTTGGGGTTCTCGTTCTTGGCCAGGCCCCATTCGCGGTTGATGATCAGCTGGATCGCCATCGCCCGGCGCACGCTGTCCTCGGTGGGCGTGGTGATGGCCTCGTCAAACGCATTGGTGTGCAGGCTGTTGCAGTTGTCGTAGATCGCGATCAGCGCCTGCAGCGTGGTGCGGATGTCGTTGAACTGGATCTCCTGCGCATGCAGTGAACGGCCGCTGGTCTGCACGTGGTATTTCAGCTTCTGGCTGCGCTCGTTGGCACCGTATTTGTGCTTCATCGCCACTGCCCAAATCCGTCTGGCAACTCGACCGAGCACGGTGTACTCGGGGTCCATGCCGTTGCTGAAGAAGAAGCTCAGGTTGGGCGCAAAGTCGTCGATGTGCATGCCCCGCGCCAGGTAGGCTTCGACGAAGGTGAAACCATTGGAGAGCGTGAAGGCCAGCTGGCTGATCGGGTTGGCGCCAGCCTCGGCGATGTGGTAGCCGCTGATGCTCACCGAGTAGAAGTTGCGCACGTTGTGGTGCACAAAATACTGCGCGATGTCGCCCATCACCTTGAGCGAGAACTCGGTCGAGAAGATGCAGGTGTTCTGGCCCTGGTCTTCTTTCAAGATGTCGGCCTGCACCGTGCCGCGCACATTGGCCTGCGCCCATTCACGGATCTTGGCGGTCTCGGTCTCGGTCGGCGCGCGGCCGTTGTCGGCGCTGAATTTGTCGATCTGCTGGTCGATCGCGGTGTTCATGAACATCGCCAGGATCGTCGGCGCCGGGCCGTTGATCGTCATGCTCACACTGGTGGCCGGGTGGCACAGATCAAAGCCCGAATACAGCACCTTGAGGTCATCAAGCGTGGCGATGCTGACACCCGAGTTGCCCACCTTGCCGTAGATGTCGGGGCGGCGGTCGGGGTCGTTGCCGTAGAGCGTGACCGAGTCAAAAGCGGTCGACAGCCGCTTGGCCGGCATGCCCTCGGACACCAGCTTGAAGCGCCGGTTGGTGCGAAAGGCGTCGCCCTCGCCAGCAAACATGCGGGTCGGGTCTTCGCCCTCGCGCTTGAAGGCAAAGGTGCCGGCGGTGTACGGAAAGCTGCCGGGCACGTTGTCGAGCATCAGCCACTTCAGCAGCTCGCCATGGCACTCGAATTGGGGCAGGGCGACCTTGCGGATCTTGCTGCCCGACAAGGTGGTGTGCACCAGCGCGGTACGGATCTCCTTGTCGCGGATTTTCACCACGTACTCGTCGCCGGCGTAGGCTTTCTGCATCTCGGGCCATTGCGCCAGCAGCTTGGCGGCGCCGCCGTCCTGGCCGGCGGCGCGCTGCTCGGCCAGGCGCAGCACGGTGTTCTTGGCGCCCGAGCTGGTCGAGTTCTGCGCAGCGGCATCTTCGTCCAGCATGCGCGCGGTCTCACGCAGCTGCTGCAACTCGCGCGCCAGCGCCGCTTGCTTGCGGGCCCGCGCCTTGTAGCCGCGCACGGTGTCGGTGATCTCGGCCAGGTAGCGGCTGCGCGCGGCCGGCACCACCGGCGTCTGGTGGGTGCTGTGCCGGGTAGCCACCCGTGGCAGCCGGCCTTCAGCGAGCTTGAGCCCCAACTCGGTCAGCCGGAGCTTGATCGCCTGGTACAGCGCGGTCACGCCGTCGTCATTGAAGCGGCTGGCCATGGTGCCGAATACCGGCATCTGGTCAGGCATCACGTTGAAGGCCTCGCGGTTGCGCTGCACCTGCTTGGCCACGTCGCGCAGCGCGTCGGCGGCGCCCTTGCGGTCAAACTTGTTGATCGCCACAAACTCAGCGAAGTCGAGCATGTCGATCTTCTCGAGCTGGCTGGCGGCACCGAATTCGGGCGTCATCACGTACATCGGCACATCCACCAGCGGCACGATCGCCGCATCACCCTGGCCGATGCCCGAGGTCTCGACGATGATCAGGTCGAAGCCCGCAGCCTTGCAGGCGGCCAGCACGTCGGGCAGCGCCGCCGATACCTCGCTGCCGGTGTCGCGAGTGGCCAGGCTGCGCATGAACACCCTTTGGCCCGAATCTTCGTCGGCGTCGGCCGACGGCCTGCGCCATGGCGCAATCGCGTTCATGCGGATGCGGTCGCCGAGCAGCGCGCCGCCGCTCTTGCGCCGGCTGGGATCGATGCTGATCACCGCAATGCGCAGCGCGTCGTCCTGGTCGAGCCGGATGCGGCGGATCAGCTCGTCGGTCAGGCTGCTCTTGCCTGCGCCGCCGGTGCCGGTGATGCCCAACACCGGCGTCTGGCTGGCCGCTGCGGCAATTTGCACATCGGCCAGCAGGCCGGCGTCGGCCTGGCCGCTTTCCAGCGCGGTGATCAGTTGCGCCAACGCGCGCCAGTTCGATTCGGCATGGCCCTGGATGGCTGCCAAGGTTTTGGGCGCGTAGGCGCTGAGGTCGCGGTCGGCGCGCATCGCCATCTCGCCGATCATGCCGGCCAGGCCCATGCGCTGGCCATCTTCGGGGCTGAAGATGCGCACGCCCTGCTCGGCCAGTGCGGCAATCTCGGTCGGCACGATGACACCGCCGCCGCCGCCAAAGACCTGGATATGCTCGCCGCCACGGGCCTTCAGCAACTCGACCATGTAGCCAAAGTACTCGCTGTGGCCGCCCTGGTAGCTGCTGACGGCGATGCCCTGCACGTCCTCTTGCAGCGCGGCGGTAACCACCTCGTCAACCGAGCGGTTGTGGCCCAGGTGGATAACCTCGGCGCCCATGCCCTGCAGGATGCGACGCATGATGTTGATGGCTGCGTCGTGGCCATCAAACAAGCTGGCCGCAGTGACAAAGCGTAGCTTGTGCTTGGGGCGGTAGTTGGCCAGGGCCTTGAAATCGGCGGACAGATCGGTCATGGGGCGTGTCTCCAGCGTGAGGGCGCTGCCCGGTTTGGGCGTGACGCCGGCAAGCGGCCAGTCTAGGGCCGTGGTCGGCACAGCGCGATGGCGCAATCTTGCCCGCTGCTGAGCGTTTTTGCCAGAATGCGCTCATGCCTGCCGCGTCTGCACCGCCCGAGCACAGCGTTTCGATCACCTTCGTGCGCAGCGCGTTGCGGGCGCTGGACCAACGCCAACGCACCGCAGTGCTGGCTGTGGCACAGATAGAAGCCGCGCTGCTGACCGAGCCGTCGGCGCGGGTGCCGGCAGCGGCCTTCGCGCAGTTGTGGATGGCGGTGGCGCGGGCACTGGACGACGAGTTTTTCGGCCTCGACAGCCGCCGCATGAAGGTGGGCACATTTGCCATGCTCTGCCGTGCGCTGGCCGGCCAGGCCACGGTGGGCGCTGCGCTGCAGTTGGCACTGCGCGGCTTTGGCCTGTGCTTTGACGACATCGCCGCCAGCCTGCGCCTGGCTGCTGGCAGCGCCACGCTGCAGATCGACAACCGCATCGCCGCCGGCCGCGACGACGCCGACGCTCGCGACGCCCGGCGTTTTGCCGACGAGACTCTGCTGGTGATGCTGCACGGCCTGCTGTGCTGGCTGGCCGGTCGGCGCGTGCCCCTGACCCGGGTCGATTGGGGCCATGCGATGCCGGCCCATGCTGAAGAATATCGACGCATGTTTGCGCCATTGCTGCACTTTGACGCAGCGGCCACGGCGGTGCAGTTTGATGCCCGCGTGCTGGCCGCGCCGCTGAGGCTGAGCGATGCCAGCCTGAAGGCCTTTTTGCGCGACGCGCCCCAATCGGTGTTCCTCAAACAGGTAAGGGGCCAGGGCCTGGCCGACGGGGTGCGCCGTTTGTGCCGCGCGGTGATCGACCGCGGCGACGCCGCGCCCACGCTGCAGGCGCTGGCAAAAGTGCTGGGGCTGTCGGCGGCCACGCTGCGACGCAGGCTGGACGACGAGGGCAGCCGCTGGCAGTTGCTCAAGGACGAAGTGCGGCGCGACCTGGCGCTGCAACTGCTGGCCGAGGGTGAACTCGGCGTCGGCGAGATCGCGGCGCGGCTGGGCTTTGACGATGCCAGCACCTTCTACCGCGCCTTCCGCAAATGGACCGGGCAGGCGCCGGGTGCCTGGCGTGCGCAAGCCCGGATGCCTGCCAGTGCATGTCCGCCAGAATGTCCGCCGGACAGCGCGCTGGTTAGACTTGGCCGCTGACCATGAGCAAAGCCTTTACCCGCGAAACCGATGCCGATGCCGAGGATGACGACGATGACGGCGGCGTCGGCCTGCCGCCGCTGCCGCCTGGCGGCAAAAACTACATCACACCGGCCGGCTACCAGCGCTTGCGCGCCGAGCTGATGTCGCTGATCGACGACGAGCGGCCGAAGATGGTGGACACCGTGTCCTGGGCGGCCAAGAACGGTGATCGCTCGGAAAACGGCGACTACCTTTACGGCAAGAAGCGGCTGCGTGAGATCGACCGCCGCATCCGCTTTTTGACGCGCCGGCTCGAGATCGCCGAGGTTGCCGACCCTTGCGCCCACCATGGCCATGACCAGGTTTTCTTCGGCGCCACGGTCACCTATGCCAACCAGCGCGGTGAGGAGCGTTGCATCACCATCAAAGGCATTGACGAGGCCGATAGCCTGGCCGGCGAGGTGAGCTGGATCGCGCCGATCGCCCGCGCCTTGCTCAAGGCCCGTGAGGGCGACGAGGTCACACTGCAGACCCCTGGCGGGGTGGAGGTGCTGGAGGTGATCAAGGTGCACTACCCGGCACCGGACGCTTGACGGCAACCCCGTCCGCATTCGCGCAGCTTACCGACTTCGCCAAGTGGACGCCGCAGATCCGGCTTCGCCGGGCTGCTGGCGTCGTCGGCCGCCAAGCATGCCGTCCAGCCCTCGCAGACACAAACGGCATACGGTTTGTGCCTGCCGAAGGGCTGAGAGGTTGAGAGGCAATCCCATGGGCCCACGTAAGCCCGCAAAACGGCTCCAATCCAGGCGCAAAGCGGACCTGGGTTTGGGACCCAGGGAGCATTTGCAACGACGAGTGGGGCTGTTTTGCGGGCTTACCCGTAGGGCCGGGGTGGTCAAGGGCCCTGCGCGGCGTTGCATCGCTAGCTCGGACGTGAGTCCGAGCGTCGCGCTGCGCCTTGCTCAGGGCCCTTGACCACCCCGGCGTGGGCCCATGGGATTGCCTCTCAACCTCTGAGTCCACCGGCCGGATCAGCGCATGGATGCGCGCCGCGTCAGCCGCGAAGGCGATGTCCACCACGCCGCCACGAACTGCGACAACGGTGCCGGCGGCCCGCCCTGCGTCCTCCGGCGTCGTCTCGACCCTGTTCATCACGCGGCCTGCTGCTTGCCGTTCGCATCGCCGCCGCCGGGCGGTGTGCCCACGCGTCAGCCGGCGGACATGCCGCCATCGACGGGGAACTGGGCGCCGGTGATGAAGGCGGAGTCGTCCGAGCCCAGGAACAGCACCAGCTTCGCAATGTCCTCCGTTTCGCCATAGCGGCCCAGCGGGATCGTCGCGCTGAGTTGCTCCTTGACCGCTGCCGCCTGCCCAGGCTGGAAGCCCTCTTCCAGCGAGCGCATCATCCGCGTATTGACCGGCGAGGGATGCACCGAATTGACCCGCACGTTCGCCACTGCCGCTTCTATCGCCGCAGCCTTGGTCAGCCCGACGACGGCATGTTTCGAGGTGATGTAGGGTGCGAGATTCGGGCTGCCTTTCAGCCCGGCGATCGACGACATGTTGATGACACTGCCCGCCTTCTGGCCGATCATCACCGGCAGGACATGCTGGAGCCCAAGGAACGCGCCGCGTAC
>JBBQJN010000092.1:0-12652 GCA_038325945.1 Burkholderiales bacterium
CGGCCGCCATGCCGGCAGCAAAGGCCAGCAGATCGCTGCCGGTGTGCACGCCGGTGGCAAAGCCGGCAATGGCCGCCACCAGCATCATGCCCTCGGCGCCCAGGTTGAGCACGCCGGCGCGCTCATTGATCAGCAAGCCCAGCCCGGCGATCGCCAGCACGGTGCCGGCGTTCAGCGTTGCCGCCAATAGCAAGGCCATGGCATCCATGACTCAGCCTTTGCTGGCCGGCCGGCCGTTCAGGTGGACGCGCAGGCGGACCCGGTAGTGGATCAAGGTATCGCAGGCCAGCAGCGAGAACAGCAGCAGGCCCTGGAAGACACCGGTGATGGATTTGGTCATGCCCAATCGCGATTGCGCCAGTTCACCGCCGATGTAGAACATGCTCATCAGGATCGCCGAGGCCACCACGCCCACCGGGTGCAAACGGCCGACGAAGGCCACGATGATGGCGGCAAAGCCATAACCGGCAGGCACATGCGGTGTCAGCTGGCCCAGCGGCCCGGCCGCCTCCAGGCCACCGGCCAGGCCGGCCAGCCCGCCCGACAGCAGCAAGGCCAGCCACAGCGCACGGCGTGACGAGAAGCCGGCATAACGCGCCGCCGCCGGCGCCAGCCCGCCGACCTGCAGCTGGAAACCGGCATAGGTGCGAAACAGCAGCAACCAGCCCAGTGCCGCCGCGCCCAGCGCGATCAGCACGCCGATGTGGGCGCGAAAACCGTCGACCAGCTTGGGCACCTGGGTGACGGCTGCAAAGGTGATGGTCTGCGGAAAGTTGTAGCCTTTGGGATCTTTCCAGGGGCCGTAGACAAGGTAGCCCAGCAGCAACTCGGCCACATACACCAGCATCAGGCTGACCAGGATCTCGTTGGCATTGAAGCGGTCGCGCAGCAGCGCCACCACGCCGGCCCAGACCATGCCACCCAGCACGCCGGCGCCCAGGATGGCCAGCACGATGGCGCGTGAGCTGTCAGGGCCGGCCGTCATCGCCACGCCGCCGGCAAAGATGGCGCCAAGGATGAACTGGCCTTCGGCGCCGATGTTCCAGACATTGCTGCGGTAGCAGATCGACAAGCCCAGCGCGATCAAGGCCAGCGGCGTGGCCTTGACGGCGATCTCGCTCCAGGCATAAGCGTTTTTCACCGGCTCGACAAAGAACATGCGCAGGCCCTGCACCGGGTCCTTGCCCAGTGCAGAGAACAACAGCACGCCCAGCGCCACGGTGATCAACAGCGCGATCAGCGGCGAGGCCAGGCTCATCAGCTGCGAGGGCTGGGCACGGGCCTCAAGCTTGAACATCGCGGGCCTCCCGTGCAAATGGCGCGGCCTGCCACAGGCCCGACATCCAGCTGCCGATCTGCTCGACCGAGGCTTCAGTCACCGCCACGCTGGGCGACAGTTGCCCCTGGGCCATCACCAGCAGCCGGTCGCTGATCTCGAACAGTTCATCCAACTCCTCGCTGACCACCAGCAGTGCGCAGCCGGCATCGCGCAGCGCCAGCAGCGCGCTGCGGATCTGCGCCGCCGCACCCACGTCGACGCCCCAGGTCGGCTGCGAGACGATCAGCAGCTTCGGCGCTGCGTCGATCTCGCGGCCGACCAGAAACTTCTGCAGGTTGCCGCCCGACAGACTCTGCGCCGCCGCACCAGGCCCGCTGGCCTTGACCTGAAAGCGCTCGATCAGCGCCGCCGCCAGCTGGCGCACCGCGCCGCTGCGGATCCAGCCGCCGCGCGTTACCGTGTGGGTGCGCGTCAGCAAGGTGTTCTGCGCCAGGCTCATGCTGGGCACGGCGCCGCGGCCCAGCCGCTCCTCGGGCACAAAGTGCAGGCCCAGCCGGCGGCGCCGGCGCGGCGAGGCCTGGGCAATGTCGGCCTCGAACAGCGTGATCGCGCCGCGCTCGGCACGCGGGTCTTCGCCCGACAGCGCGGCCATCAGCTCTTGCTGGCCATTGCCCGAGACGCCGGCAATGCCGACGATCTCGCCGGCGCGCACCTGAAAAGCGATGTCAACCAGCGTGGTGCCGAAGGGGTGCTGCTTGGCCAGCGACAGCCGCTGCACCGCCAGCGCCACCGCACCCGGCCGCGCCGGGCGGTGCGACAGCTCGGGCGGCTCGCTGCCGATCATCAGCCGCGACAGGCTGGCGTTGTCATGCAAGGCCGGATCAACCTCGCCGGTAACCTTGCCGCCGCGCAGCACGGTGCAGTGGTGGCACAGCGCGCGGATCTCGTCGAGCTTGTGGCTGATGTAGAGGATCGCGCAACCCTGCCCAGCCAGCTTGCGCAGCGTGACAAACAGCTTGTCCACCGCCTGCGGTGTCAGCACCGAGGTCGGCTCGTCGAGGATCAGCAGCTGCGGCTCAGTGAGCAGCGCACGCACGATCTCCACCCGTTGGCGTTCGCCCACGCTGAGCGTGTGCACCGGCCGCTGCGGGTCGACCTTGAGCCCGTACTCAAGCGCCACCTCGCGGATGCGCTGCGTCACCTCGGCCAGCGGCATCGCCTTATCGAGCCCCAGCCAGACGTTTTCGGCTGCGGTCAGCGTGTCGAACAGCGAGAAGTGCTGAAACACCATGGCAATGCCCAGCGCACGCGCCACTTTGGGGCTGGCGATCTGCACCGGGCGGCCGTTCCAGAAGATCTGGCCCTCGTCGGGCCGCACCGCGCCGTAGATGATCTTCATCAGCGTGCTCTTGCCGGCACCGTTTTCGCCCAGCACGGCATGGATCTGGCCGGGCGCCACGCACAGCGAGACGCGGTCGTTGGCGCGCACTGCGGGGTATTGCTTGCTGATGCCGGCGAGTTCGAGTCGAAGCATGGCGGTTTGTGATGGGCGGCAGGCGGTGGATGATGCGGTCAGGACAGGCCCGCGGTCGGCCGCGCGTGGCGTCGCACGCCCGCGACCCAGGTTTCGACAAGGTTACGCTCGTCGCCCAAGCTCACCCAGGCGAACAAACGCTCATGCAGTTCGCGTGCCAGCGCATCGCGGCGCTGTGCCACCGGGCCCACCGCCAGATCCCAGACGCAGACATCGGCCATCGCGCCGGGCTGCAGGCTGCCGATCTCGTCGCCCAGCCGCAGCGCCACCGCCGCGCCCCGGGTGGCGGCATGCAGCAGCGCCCAGGCGCTGACACACTGGCCGGCCAGCGCCTGCACCTTGTAACCGTCGGCCATGTTGCGCAGCGCGCACAGCGAGGTGCCACCGCCCACGTCCGACGCCAGGCTGACCGCCACACCCGCCGCTGCGGCCTGCGCCCAGCCGAACAGACCACTGCCGAGAAACAGGTTGGACGAAGGGCAGAAGGCGATCTGCGCGCCGCTGTCATGCAGCAGCGTGCGGTCGGCGTCATCGAGCCAGATGCCATGGGCCAGCACCGAGCGCTCGCCCAGCAGACCATGGCCGGCATAAACATCGAGGTAGCTGCGGGCCTGCGGAAACAGCTCGGCCACCCAGGCCACCTCGGCGCGGTTCTCGGCAACATGGGTCTGCATGTAGAGCCCCGGCGCGCTGGCCAGCATGCGGCCGGCCATCGCCAGCTGCTCAGTGCTGCTGGTGGCCGCAAAACGCGGCGTCAGCGCATAGGCATTGCGGCCGCGGCCATGCCAGCGCTCGATCAGCGCCAGGCAGTCGCGCTCGGCCTGGATCACATCGTCACGCAGGTTGTCGGGCGCATGGCGGTCCATCAGCACCTTGCCGCTGATCAGCCGCATGCCGCGTTGCTGGCCGGCCTCGAACAGCGCCTCGGCGCTGACGGCGTGCACCGTGGCAAAGACCGCCGCCGAGGTGCTGCCATGGGCCAGCAGCGCGTCAAGAAACAACGCCGCTGCGGCGCGCGCCAACGCAGGATCGGCATGCCGGGCCTCGGCCGGGAAGGTGTAGCTGTTGAGCCAATCCAGCAACTCGCTGCCCCAGGAGCCGATGACGTCGATTTGCGGGCAGTGCACATGGCTGTCGATGAAGCCCGGCATCAGCAGCCGGCCGCTGTGGTCGATCTTGCGCCAGTCGTCGCCCGGCGCCTCGGCCTGCACCGCCTCGATGCGGCCTTGGTCATCGATCAGCAGCCAATGTGCCGGCCGCCAGCGCACCGCCGGGCTGTGCAGGTCGGCCAGGCCGGGGTCGGCGCTGAAATCGAGCAGGTCGGCCAGGATCGCGGTTTTCATGGTCCGGCCCCCGGCGCGCTGCGCGCGCGGCGGCCGGCGCGGCGCGGCCAGGCGGCGGGGCGGGGCAAGATCGCGGGCATGGCTGCGACCATATCGCCAAAACTGCCCTGATTTTTTTGGCCTTCGCCTGCAACTTGCAACGCCAGCGTTTACCTTACGCGCATGTCCGAGCCGATCTCCGCCGCCAACACCGCCGCCAACACTGCCGCCAGCACCGCCGCACTGCCAGGGTCGCGGCCGATCCGCTTTGTACACCGCGGCGCGGTCGTCGCCGTGCAAGGCCTGCCCGCCACCACCTCGGTGCTGAGCTGGCTGCGCGAACACGCCCACTGCAGCGGCACCAAGGAGGGCTGCAACGAAGGCGACTGCGGTGCCTGCACCGTGCTGGTGGGCGAACTGCAGCCCGCCGGCGGCCTGGCCTGGAAGCCGATCAACAGCTGCCTGCTGCTGCTGCCGGCGCTGGACGGCAAGGCCCTGCTGACGGTTGAGGATCTGGGCGGCGCTCATCCGGCACAGCAGGCGATGGTGGCCTGCCATGGCTCGCAATGCGGTTTTTGCACACCGGGCTTTGTGATGTCGCTGGCCGGCTGCCGGCATCGTCACCCAGGGCAGTCGCCGGGCCGACAGCAGATCGCCGACGACTTGTCAGGCAACCTGTGTCGTTGCACCGGTTACCGGCCGATCCTGGACGCTGGCGAAGCGATGTTCGATCAGCCCGCACCGTCGCTGGGCGCCGCCGGCACCGCCGAGCGGCTGGCCAGGCTGCAAGCCGAGCCGCCACTGACTTATGCCGGCAGCACGCCCTGGCACGCGCCGCGCACGCTTGACGCGCTGGCGCGGCTGCGCGCCGAGCGGCCGCAGGCGCGGCTGCTCGCCGGCAACACCGATGTCGGCCTGTGGCTGAACAAGCAATTCCGCGATCTTGGCGAGATCATCAGCCTGGGCGAGGTAGCCGAGCTCAAGGCCATCGTTGAGGCCGACGGCTGGCTGCAGATCGGCGCTGGTGCGTCACTCGAAGCGGCCTGGGCCGCGCTGGCCCGCCACTGGCCGGCAGCGCGACAGATGGGCCAGCGCTTTGCCTCGCTGCCGATCCGCGAGGCCGGCACGATGGGCGGCAACATCGCCAACGGCTCGCCGATCGGCGACAGCGCGCCGGTGCTGATCGCGCTCGGCGCGCGCATCGTGCTGCGCCACGGCGCGGTGCAGCGTGAGCTGCCGCTGCAAGATTTCTACCTCGACTACATGAAAAACGCGCTGCTGCCCGGCGAGTTTGTGCAGGCGCTGCGCCTGCCGCTGCCGGCGGCCCATGAGCTGCTGCGCGTCTACAAACTGAGCAAACGCTTTGACTGCGACATCTCCGGCCTGGCCGCCGGTTGCTGGTTGCGGCTGGACGGCAAGCAGGTGAGCGATGTTCGGCTGGCCTTTGGCGGCCTGGCCGGCATCGTCAAACGCGCCAGCGGCGCCGAGGCCGCGCTGCGCGGCCAAGTCTGGGACGAAGCCGCGTTGCGGGCAGCGATGGCGGCGCTGGACGCCGACTTCACGCCGCTGAGTGACCTGCGCGCCAGCGCCAGTTACCGCCGCCGCGCCGCCCGCAACCTGCTGCAGCGGCTGTGGCTGGAAACCCGGCCCGAAGCGCCGCTGGCACCCGAGCGGCTGTCGGTCTGGAGCGTCGTTTGATGCGCGCTCTAAATGCCACCGAAGCCGCCGGCACGGGCCAGGCGATGGGCAAACGCATGGGCGACCAGGTCGGCGACCGCATCGGCGACCGCATCGGTGACCCCCGTCCGCATGAGTCGGCCCACCTGCATGTGGCCGGTGCCGCGCCCTACATCGACGACCTGCCCGAACTCGCCGGCACGCTGCACGCGGCGCTGGGCTTGTCGCCCATCGCGCATGGCCGGCTGTTGGGCATCGACCTTGAGCGCCTGCGCGCCCAGCCCGGCGTGGTGGCGGTCTACACCGCGGCCGACATCCTCGGCCCCAACGACTGCGGGCCGATCGTGCACGACGATCCGATCCTGGCCGATGGCGAACTGCGCCATGTCGGCCAGCCGGTGTTTGCGGTGATCGCGCACAGCCGCGAACAAGCGCGCCGCGCCGCCGCACTGGCGCCCGAGGTGCTGCGCTTCGAGCCGCTGCCTGCGGTGCTGAGCGCCTTCGAGGCGCATGCGCTGCAGCAGTACGTGGTGCCGCCGATGCACCTGGCACGTGGCGATGCCGCTGCGGCGCTGGCGCAGGCGCCGCACCGCCACCAGGGCCGCTTCAGCCTGGGCGGCCAGGAGCAGTTCTACCTCGAAGGCCAGATCAGCTACGCGCTGCCGCAGGAGGACGGCGGCCTGCTGGTGCATTGCAGCACCCAGCATCCCAGCGAGATGCAGCAGCTGGTGGCCCATGCGCTGCAACTGGCCTCGCACCGCGTGCAGGTGGTCTGCCGCCGCATGGGCGGCGGTTTTGGCGGCAAGGAGAGCCAGAGCGCGCTGTTCGCCTGCGTCGCCGCGCTGGCGGCGCAGCGGTTGCAGCGGCCGGTCAAGCTGCGGCCCGACCGTGACGACGACATGCTCATCACCGGCCGCCGCCATGGCTTCGAGTTCAGCTGGGACGTCGGCCACGACGAGCAGGGCCGCATCCTCGGGCTTGAGCTCGAACTGCTGGCCAACGCCGGCCACTCGACCGACTTGTCGCCGCCGGTGATGACCCGCGCGATCTGCCATGTCGACAACGCCTATTGGCTGCCGCATGTGGCGCTGCACGGCTATTGCGCCAGGACCAACACCCAGAGCAATACCGCCTTCCGCGGCTTCGGCGGGCCGCAGGGCGCGCTGGCGATCGAGATGATCCTCGACAACGTGGCGCGCCGGCTGGGCCTCGATGCGCTGGCGGTGCGCCGTGCCAACTTCTATGGCATCGGCGAGCGCGATGTCACGCCCTATGGCCAGACGGTAGAAGACAACCTCATCGCGCCGCTGGTGGCGCAGTTGGAGGCGCAGTGCAACTACAGCGCACGCCGCGCGGCAATCGCCGAGTTCAATGGCAGCAGCCCGGTGCTCAAGCGCGGGCTGGCGTTGACGCCGGTGAAGTTTGGCATCTCATTCAACGTCGCTCACTTCAACCAGGCCGGCGCGCTGGTGCATGTTTATGCCGACGGCTCGGTGCTGGTCAACCATGGCGGCACCGAGATGGGCCAGGGCCTCAACACCAAGGTGGCGCAGGTGGTGGCGCATGAGCTGGGCCTGGCCTTCGGGCGGGTGCGCGTTACCGCCACCGACACGCAGAAGGTGGCCAATACCTCGGCCACCGCCGCTTCCACCGGCAGCGACCTCAATGGCAAAGCCGCGCAAGACGCCGCACGCCAGGTGCGTGATCGCCTGGCCGAGTTCTGGGCCGGTCGCATCGGCGTCGATGGCGGCAACCTGCGCTTTGCCGATGGCCAGGTCAGCGCCGATGACGGCCAGCAGATCGCTTTTGATGCGTTGGTGGCGCAAGCCTATGCAGCGCGGGTGCAGCTTTGGAGCGACGGTTTTTACGCCACGCCCGGCCTGCACTGGGACCGCGAGAAGCTGCAGGGCAAGCCTTTTTTCTACTTTGCCTATGGCGCGGCCTGCGCCGAGGTGGTGATTGACACCTTGAGCGGCGAGCACAAGCTGCTGCGCGTCGACATCGTGCACGACGTCGGTGCGTCGCTGAACCCTGCCATCGACATCGGCCAGATCGAGGGCGCCTTCATCCAGGGCATGGGCTGGCTGACGAGCGAAGAGCTGTGGTGGCAACCCGCCGATGGCAGCGGCCATGCCGGCAAGCTGATGACGCATGCGCCCAGCACCTACAAGATACCCACCGCCAATGACTGCCCGGCGGTGTTCAACGTGGCGCTCTATGACGGCGCCAACCCGGCCGATACCATCCACCGCAGCAAGGCGGTGGGTGAGCCGCCGCTGCTGTTGCCGTTTTCAGTGCTGCTGGCGATCCGCGACGCGGTCTCTGCCAGCGGCGGGCAGCGCAGCGACCCGCCGCTGCGCGCGCCGGCCACGCCCGAGGCGGTGCTCGACGCGCTGGACGCCGTGCGCGCCAGCTAGTGCGAGGCAGGCCATGCTGAATGCGCTGAAGCAAACGGCGCAGGCCTGGCTGGCCGCCGGCCGACCGGCGATGCTGGTGACGGTGACCGAGCACCGCGGCTCGGTGCCACGCGAGGCCGGCACCCGCATGCTGGTGGCCGCTGATGCGCTGGCCGGCAGCATCGGCGGCGGTCAGCTCGAGCTGCAGGCCATCAGCCGCGCGCGCCAGGCGCTGGCCACCGGACAGACCGCCGCGCAGGATCAGGCGATCGCCCTGGGCCCCTCGCTAGGCCAGTGCTGCGGCGGCGCCTTGACGCTGCGCAGTGCGGCGCTGGAGACCGCCGCACTGGCGGCCTGGCCCGACGAGCCGCCAATGTTCCACCTGCAGCTCTATGGCGCCGGCCATGTCGGTCGCGCCATCGCCCGCCTGCTTGAAACCTTGCCCTGCAGCGTGTCATGGATCGACGAGCGCGACAGCGAATTCCCGGCCTCGCCCTCGGCGCCGCATCTGCAGCGGCTGTGTGTCGAGCCGGTGCAGGCCGAGGTGCGGCTGGCGCCAGCGGGTGCGTTTTACCTGGTGCTGACGCACAGCCATGCGCTCGACCAGGCGATCACCGAGGCCATCCTGCAGCGCGGCGACTTCGGCTTCCTGGGCCTGATCGGCTCGGCCAGCAAGCGCGCACGCTTCCTGCGCCGCTTCGAGCAGCGCGGCATCGCCGCCGCTGCGCTGGCGCGACTGACTTGCCCGATCGGCCTGCCCGGCATCAGCGGCAAGCAGCCCGAAGTGATCGCCATCGCGGTGGTGGCGCAGTTGCTGCAGCAGGCCGACAACAAACCACTCAATCGAGCTTGATCAAAGTCGATTGCAGCAACTGCCGGTGCTGCGCATGCTCCTGGCGGATCAGCGCCGCCAGCTGCTCAACAGGGCCGGCCATGGCCAGGTTCTCGGCCTTGCGCAAGGCTTCGACCATCGCCTTCGCCGTCAGCGCCTGGTTCACCGCCTCATTGAGCTGACGCACCAGCGGCGCGGGCGTGCCGGCCGGGGCCACCAGGCAGAACACCGAGGCCAGATTGGCCGCAGCCAGGCCCAGCTCAGCCCAGGTCGGCACCTCAGGCAGGCTCGGCAAACGCTGCGGCGCTCCCACCGCCAGCGGCTTGAACTGGCCGCTGCGGATGTGCTGCAACTGCGCCGCCGCGATGTTGGTTGACAACAGCTCAAAGTGCCCCGCCAGCGCGTCGTTCAGTTGCTGGCCGCCGCCTTTGTAGGGGATGTGCGTCACCGCGCAGCCGCTGGCGCGCTGCCACTGCGCCAGCACCAGGTGGCCGGTGGTGCCCGCACCCGTGGTGGCCCAACGCAAGCGGCCCGGCGCGGCGCAGGAGGCCGCGTTCAGGTCGGCCACGCTGGCGCCGGCAAAAGCCGGCGTGGCCACCAGCAGCGAGGGCGTCAGCATCACGCTGGCCACCGCCTGAATGTCGCGCAGCGGGTCGTAGCGCACCTTGGCCAGTTGCGGGTACAGCGTGATCGGGCTCAGCGCGGTGAAGGCCAAGGTCTGGCCGTCGGGCGCCGCGCCAGCCAGCGCCTCCAGTCCCAGGCTGCCACTGGCGCCGGGGCGGTAGACCACCTGCACCGGCACCGCCAGCAACAAGCTCAGCTGATCGGCCAGCAGCCGCAGGATGGCGTCGCTGACACCGCCCGGCGGGTAGACCAGCAAGATGCGGATCGCCCGGGTCGGCCAGCGTGGTGGCGTTGGCTGGGACGGCTGCGCCGATACCTGCCGTCCGACCAGACCGCCCGCGGCCAGCACGGCTGCGCCCAACAGGCGGCGGCGTGGCAGTGCTGGCGGGTGATCCTGGCCCATGGTCCGGGCATCATGCACCTTGGGCCGTCTCGACAACCAGTTCCTGAGCCATGCGGCGCGCCAACGCGACAAAGGTGGCGGTGGGTCCGGCCAGGTCGGCGCGGCGCCAGACCAGGGTCATCGGCGCATCCAGCGCTTGCGCGTCGGCCAGCGGGCAATAGGCCACGGCATGGCCATGGGCGCCTTGCATCGACGCCGGCACCACCGAGATGCCGGCGCCGGCGGCCACCAGGTTCAGGTTGCTCATCATGCGCGGCACCTCGGCCACCACCCGCGGGCTGAAGCCACGGGCCTCGCACAGCGCCAGCAGGTTGGCATACAACCCAGGCGCGCCGGGCCGGCGCACCAGGATGAAACCCTCGTCGCGCAGTTCCGCCAGCGCCACCGCACGCCTCTGGGCGCCGGGCGGCGGCGCCAGCGCATGGTCGATCGGCAGCGCCAGCATCACCGGCTCCTTGAACATCGCCTCGAAGGCCAGACCCTCGGGCCGGGTGATCGGCACCCGCAAGAAACCGCAATCCAGCTGTCCGCTGCGCACCGCCTCGGTGATCTCGGCGGCATTGGCCTCGCTCAGCGCCAGACTGATCTGCGGATGCTGCTGCCGACATGCGCGCAGCGTGCGCGGCATGTAGGCATGGGCGGCGGCCGAGCTGGTGAAACCCAGCGCCAGCCGGCCTTGCTCGCCCTTGGCCAACTGCTGCATGCGCGCCTGCAGCGCAGCGATGTCGGCCAGCAAAGGGCGCGCCTCGGCTTGCAACAGACGGCCGGCATCGGTCAGGCTCACGCCCTTGGCATGGCGCTCGAACAGCAGCAAGCCCAGCTCTTTTTCCAGCGCCTTGATCTGCTGGCTCAGCGGCGGCTGCTGCAAGCCGAGCTGCGCCGCAGCCCGCGTGATGTGGCCGCTATCGGCCACGGCCAGGAAGTAGCGAAGTCGTCGGATATCCATATGAAGATCATATGGTCAGCTGATGTTTCAGATATTTGACATCTTGCAAGGGCTCGCCTAACTTGCGGCAGCGCACTTCAACACGACAACGATCCGGAGACTCCACCATGCGTCCATTGGTCCTGGCAGCCCTGCTGCTGCCGCTCGCCGCTGCCCTGCCGGCCCAGGCCGCTGATCCGATCAGCATCCTGTTCGTCGGCAACAGCTATACCTTCGGCCGGCTCGAACCGGTGTTGCACTACAACGCGGCCAACGTGCGTGACCTGACCCAGCCGCGGGGCCCACTGCACGGCGGCACCAACCCGGCGCTGGCCTTTGTCTCGGGCGCGCCGTTTACCAACCTGACGGGCACCAACTCCTACCCGGCAGGCACCATCAACCCGAGCACCGGCGCGGCCTTCACCTCGTACTCGCCTCACACCCAGAGCCTGGCCTGGGGCGGCGTGCCCGGCATCTTCCAGCAAATGACGATGCAGGCCGGCCTGAACTACGACGTGGCGCTGTCGACTCGCAACGCCGCCTCGTTGCGCGGGCATTTCCTGAACACCGCCAACGCCAACTGGGACCTGCGCGGCAACATCACCAGCCAGCGCTGGGACAAAGTGGTGTTGCAGGAGCAGAGCGATGAGCCGCTGCCGGCGATGACCGTCGGCGGCGTGACGCTAGGCTCGAACTACGCCAGCTTCGAGGCCTATGCCAACCTGATTGAGAACCATGTGCACCTGGGCAACGCGTTGTCCTACCGCGAACGCGATGTGGTCGTCGGCAGCACCAACAACACGCTGCGCACCATCGCGGCCAATGGCAATGCCAACTCGGCGGCCCAGGTCTACCTGCAGCAGACCTGGGCCAGACCCAACCTGATCAATGCGCCCGGTACCACCAGCATCGACCCGGCCAGCGGCAACGCCAACTACAGCGGCGCGCCGGCCGCCTCGTTTTACGCCGACCTGGAGAGCATGACCACCGACTTGCGCACCGCCTATGCCCGCGCCGCCAGCTTTGCGGCAACCGACGGCGGGGGTTTTGCCGGCGTGGTACCGGTGGGCGATGCCTTTTTGCGCGCGGTGAGCAGTGGTGTGGCCACGCGCAACCTGTACGCCGGCAACGCCGCCAGCGACGGCTTGATCGACCTCTGGTTCAACGATGGCACCCATGCCAGCGTGCATGGCTCCTACCTCAGCGCGCTGACGCTGTTTGGCAGCATCACCGGGGTCGACCCGCAGTCGCTCGGCGAAAGTGAGCGTGCGGCCTTTGACCTCGGCATCAGCAGCGCCGATGCGGTGCGGCTGCAGCGCGTCGCCGCGCTGGAACTGGGCTTTGCCGCCCAGGTGCCCGAGCCCGCCAGCCTGGCCTTGTTCAGCCTCGGCTTGCTGGGCCTGCTGGGCTGGGCACGGCGGCGTGGGAGCCTGTGATGGCGGCGCTCAAACATCGTCCGCTTCAGCGTCAAGCCCTGGCCTGGTTCACCGTCGCCGCGGCAGCGCTGCTGGCCGGCTGCGCCAGCGGCCCGGCACAGCAAGCTGCATCCGCGCCGACACAAACGGTGTGGCCTGCCGAAACCGCACCCGCAGCGCAGGCCTGCCCGACCGGCCTGCCCGAGGGCGTGCGCTGCCTGGGCGGGCGCGACAGCGCTGGCGCC
>JBBQJN010000093.1:0-12508 GCA_038325945.1 Burkholderiales bacterium
AACGAGTCGCGCGCCATCTCACTGGGCTACGACGCTGACCGCTTCAAGCACATCGCCTTCATCATCTCCGGCGGTGTTGCCGGCCTGGCCGGCGCCACCAAGGCGATCGTGTTCCAGCTGGCCTCGCTGACCGACGTGCACCGGTCGATGTCGGGCGAGGTGGTGTTGATGACACTGCTCGGCGGCCTGGGCACGATCTTCGGCCCGGTGATCAGCGCGGCGATCATCATCACGATGCAAAACTACCTGGCCCAGCTCGGCGCCTGGGTAGCCGTGGTGCAAGGCGTGATCTTCGTGATCTGCGTGCTCGCCTTCCGCCGCGGCGTCATCGGCGAGCTCGCGCGCTGGCTGAAAAAGCCGCTGTAGGCCGCGCTCAGCCCTTCAGCAGTTTGGCTTCGGCCAGCGACAGCGGCTCGGGCAAGCCCGACAGCACCAGCGTGTCGCCGCTGCCCAACATCAAGTCGTCCGGCGCATCGACCACCCGGCCGCCGGCCAGGCGCACCGAAACTACCTGCACCCCCATGGCATGCAGCGCCTGGTGGCCCAGCGGCGCGCCGACGCAGGCGGCGGTGGCGTGCAATGTCACCGTGCTGAGCCGGGCCTGGTGCAACTCTTCGGCGGTGTCGTCGTCGGCGCCGTGGAAGTAGCCGCGCAGCAGGTGATAACGGGCATCACGGGCATCGCGGATGATGCGGATCACCCGCTGCATTGGCACACCCACCAGGGCCAAGGCTTGCGCTGCCAGCATCAGTGAGCCCTCGATCGCCTCAGGCACGACCTCGGTGGCGCCGGCCTCACGCAGCGCTTCCAGATGGGCGTCGTCGAGTGTTCGCACGATCACCGGCACGGTGGGCGCATGCTCACGCACCAGGCCCAGGATCTTCAGCGCCGACGGTGTGTCGTGGTAACTGATGACCACCGCGCTGGCGCGGGCCAGGCCGGCGGCCATCAGGCTGGGCAGCCGCGCGGCGTCGCCAAAGACCACGCTCTGGCCGGCCGCAGCGGCCTGGCGCACGCGGTCAGGGTCGAGGTCCAGCGCCATGTAGGGGATGTGCTCCTGGTCGAGCAGCCGGGCCAGGTTCTGCCCGCTGCGGCCATAGCCGGCGATGATGACGTGGGCCTCGGTGCGGATCGACTTCTTGGCGATCGAGGTCAGCTGCACCGATTGCATCAGCCATTCGCTCGACGACAGCTTCATCACGATGCGGTTGCTGTACATGATGATGAAAGGGGTGGCCAGCATCGACAGCACCATGCAGGCCAGCACCAGGCTCACCCACTGCGGCTCAACCAGGCCGCGATCAGCGCCCAGCGTCAGCAGCACAAAACCGAACTCACCGGCCTGCGCCAGGTACAGGCCGGTGCGTATTGCCACCCCCGGCGAGGCTTTGAAGGCGCGCGCCAGCGCCGCCACCAGCACCGCCTTGACCAGCACCGGGCCCAGGCTCAGCAGCGCCACCAGAAACCACTGGTCGATCACCGGCCGCCAATCGAGCTTCATGCCGATGGTGATGAAGAACAGCCCCAGCAGCACATCGTGGAAGGGCCGGATGTCGGCCTCGACCTGGTGCTTGAACTCGGTTTCGGCCACCAGCATGCCGGCCACAAATGCGCCGAGAGCCAAGCTCAGCCCGGCATGCTCGGTGAGATAGGACAGGCCCAAGGTGATCAGCAGCAGGTTGAGTACAAACAGCTCTTCGCTGCGCCGCCGCGCCACCAGCGTCAGCCACCAGCGCATCACCTTTTGCCCACCGACCAGCAGCACGGTCAGCAGCACGGTGGCCTTGATCAGCGCAAAGCCCATGGCGCGCGCCAGATCGGGCCCGCTCTCGCCCAGCGCCGGGATCAGCACCAGCAGCGGCACCACGGCCAAGTCCTGGAACAGCAGCACGCCCATCACGCGCCGGCCATGCTCGCTCTCGAGCTCCAGCCGCTCGGCCATCAGCTTGACGACGATGGCGGTCGACGACATCGCCATCGCCGAGCCCAACACCACCGCGCCCTGCCAGCTCAGCCCCCATTGCACGCCCAGCCAGCCAAAGCCCAGCCCCAGCAGCACATTGCCGGCCATCGTGCCCAGAATGGTGATCATCACCTGCGACAAGCCCAGGCCGAACACCAGCGTGCGCATGCTGCGCAGCTTGGGCAGGTTGAACTCCAGCCCGATCACGAACATCAGGAAGACGACGCCGAACTCGGCCAGGTACTTGACGCTGGCGGTGTCCTTGGCCAGCGCCAGCGCGTTGGGGCCGATCAGCACACCCACCGCCAGATAACCCAGCATCGGCGGCAGCTTGAGCAAACGGCATGCCACCACGCCCAGCACTGCGGCAACCAGGTAGAGCAAGACGACTTCAAGGGTGGATGCCATGCGGTCCCAAGGCAACGGGGCGCCCACGGGCAGGCACCTAGAATCGAACGAACCCTTTTATCCTAAGCCAGCCTGCCATCCCGGCCGACCGCGCTGAACCCCCGTGAACGCACCTGCCCATTCGCACGGCCCCTTCAGCGCTGATCGCGCGCTGCAACTGGCGGCGCAGACCTTCGAGATCGAGGCCCGCGCCTTGCTCGGGCTGGCTGCGCGCCAGGGCAGCGGTTTTGCCGGCGCGGTGGCGGCGATGCTCGATTGCCGTGGCCGCGTCATCGTGATGGGCATGGGCAAGAGCGGCCATGTCGGCCGCAAGATCGCCGCCACGCTGGCCTCTACCGGCACGCCGGCCTTCTTTGTGCACCCGGCCGAGGCCAGCCATGGCGACCTGGGCATGGTGCAGGCCGGCGATGTCGTGTTGGCGATCTCCAACAGTGGCGAGAGCGATGAGCTGGCGGCCATCCTGCCGGCGTTGCGGCGCCTCGGCGTCACGCTGGTGGCGATGAGCGGCCAACCGGCATCGATGCTGGCCCGCCACGCCGACCTGCTGCTCAACAGCGCGGTTGACCAGGAGGCCTGCCCGTTGAACCTGGCGCCCACTGCCAGCACCACCGCGCAGATGGCGATGGGCGACGCGCTGGCGGTGGCCCTGCTCGACGCACGCGGCTTCCGCGCCGAAGACTTCGCGCGCTCGCATCCCGGCGGTGCGCTGGGGCGGCGGCTGCTGGTGCATGTGGCTGACCTGATGGTGCAGGGCGATGCGCTGCCGCTGGTGGGCCGCGATACGCCCTTCATCGACATGATGCGCATCATGTCGGCCAAGGGCCTGGGCACGGCGCTGGTGGTAGAGCCGGCCGCCGGCGGCGGCCAAAAGCTGCTCGGCATCTTCACTGACGGCGATCTGCGCCGTCAGGTTGAGCGCGGCGGCGACCTGCGTGCGCTCAGCGCCGGCGAGGTGATGCATGCACAGCCCAAGACCATCCGCAGCGACGCGCTGGCAGTGGCCGCGGCCGAGCTGATGGAACAGCACCGCATCACCGCGGTGGTGGTGCTCGACGGCGAGGGTTGGCTGGCGGGCATGCTCAACATCGGCGATTTGATGCGGGCCAAGGTGGTGTGAACAAGCCCACCCCCGAAGCGGCCTGCGGCCGCCTCTCCCTCAAGGAGGCGACGCCAGCAGACCGGCGGAGCCGGATCTGCGGCGTCCGCTGGGCTGGCTCAGCGGCAGGCATGGCCCGGGTGTGCATGACATGAGCGCATTGAGCTTTGCACCGGAGCTGCTGCTGCGCGCGCAGTGTGGCGGGCTGGGCGCCAAAGCCGCGATCTTCGATGTCGACGGTGTGCTCACCGACGGCAGGCTGTACATCGGCGAGGCCGGCGAGGTCTTCAAGGGCTTTCATGTGCTCGATGGCCATGGCCTGAAGCTGCTGGCACAGGCAGGCATCGCGCCGATCATCATCACCGGTCGCGACTCGCCGGCGGTGCGTCGGCGTATCAAAGACCTGGGTCTGGCCGAGGCCCACTACGGCGTGGCCGACAAGCTGGCGTTGGCCGAATCACTGCTGGCGGCGCGTGGTCTGGCCTGGTCGCAGGTGGCAGCAATCGGCGACGACTGGCCCGACCTGCCGCTGCTGGCCCGCGCCGGCTTGGCCGTCGCACCGGCCAACGCCCATGCCGAGGCCAGGGCGCTGGCCCACCATGTCAGCAGCCTGAAGGGCGGCGAGGGCGCGGCGCGCGAGTTCTGCGACCTGCTGCTGCTCGCCAGCGGCCAGTACGCGGCCTTGCTGCAGGCCCAGCAGGGCACGCTGGATGGCCGCTGACCGGCCGGGCCCGTCGCTGCACCTGCCTGACCTGCCCGAGGTCTCGGTGCAGCTGGGCCACCAGCCGCTGACGCCGGACGAACAGCCGGCCGCTGTGGCGCGCGCTGCACAGCCTTGGTCGTACCGGCTGCGCCAGGGCTTGTCGAGCTACCTGCCTTTGGTGCTGATGGCGCTGCTGGCCATCTCTACCTGGTGGCTGGTGCGCCACACGCCGCAGGCGCCGGGCAGTCGCGCCGAGGGGCCGCAGCGGCTGGACCCCGACTACACCATGGACGGCTTCGCCATCACCCGCTTCGGGCCCGACGGCCGGGTGGTGCTGCGCATCGCCGGCGACACACTGCGTCACTACCCGGCCACCGACCGGCTGGAGATCGAGGGCGTGACCATCGATGCCATCGCGCCCGACGGCCGCACCACCCACGCCACCGCGCGCCGGGCGCTGGCCAATGGCGACGGCAGCGAGGTGCAACTGCTCGGCGGCGCGCAGGTGATCAGCCAGCTCGAGGGCAGCGCGGTGCTGGAGGTGCAGGGCGAGTTTCTGCATGCCTTCCTGCGCTTCGAGCGGCTGCGCTCGCATCTGCCGGTGCGTGTGCGCCACGGCAGCACGGAAACCCGCGCCGGTGGGCTCGACTACGACCATGTGAAACAAACCCTGCAGCTGGCCGGTCCGGTGCGCGCCACGCTCACGCCCGGCCGGCGCAGCCCGCCGCCCAAGACACGAGAAGCTTCCCGATGAGCATTGCCGCCACCGCCCCGCTGGTCTACATCACCGGTGCCTCCAGCGGCATTGGCCAGGCCCTGGCCTTGCGTTACCTGCGCGCCGGCTGGCGCCTGGCGCTGGTGGCGCGCCGCGGCGACGAGTTGCGCGCCTGGGCTGCGGCGCAGGGTCTGGCCGCCGACCGCTGCGCGGTTTATGCCGCCGACGTCTGCGACATCGAGCGCATCACCGCAGCCGGGCGCGACTGCATCGCCGCCATGGGCCTGCCCGAGGTGGTGATCGCCAGCGCCGGCATCAGCGTCGGCATGGACACCGCCGACGCGGCCGACCTGCTGGTGATGCGCGCCACGTTGGAGACCAATGTGCTGGGCCTGGCCGCCACCTTCCAGCCCTTTGTGGCGGCGATGGCCGCGCGCGGCAGCGGCAAGCTGGTCGGCGTGGCCAGTGTCGCGGGCATCCGTGGCCTGCCCGGCCATGGCGCCTATTGCGCCAGCAAGGCGGCGGTGATCAGCTACTGCGAGAGCCTGCGGGGCGAGTGCCGCCACCAGGGCATCCAGGTGGTGACCATCGTGCCGGGCTACATCGACACGCCGCTGACGCGCCGCAACCGCTATGCCATGCCCTTCCTGATGCCGGCCGAGGCCTTCGCTGACAAAGCCTTCAAGCACATCGGCGCCGGCGTACGCTCGCGCGTGATCCCCTGGCAAATGGGCCTGGTGGCGGCCTTGCTGCGCGTCTTGCCCGACGCGCTGTTTGACCGCCTGCTCGCTGGCCGGCCGCGCAAGCGCCGCCAGCACGAGTGACGCGGCGACCAGCAGTGACGCGGCTCTCAGGCCAGCGACCATGAAAAAAGGCGCCGCGAGGCGCCTTTCGTTTTTGGCTGGGTTCAGCCGCAGTCAATATCTCAGTAGCCCTGGCTGCCACCGCCGCCGTAGCCGCCGCTGCCGCCGCTGCCACCACCGCCACGCGGGCCGCGGCTGGTGCCGTAGGGGCTGCGGCCACCGCCGCCACCACCGGCGCCGCCGCTACCACCACCACCGCCGCTGCCACCACCGCCGCTGCGGCCACCGCCGCCGTAGCCGCCGCCACCCGAGCCGCCGCCGCCAGAGCCACCGCCGCCGTAGCTACCACCTCCACCACCGCTGCGGCCACCGCCACCGCCGCCGTAGCCGCCGCCACCACCGCCGTAGCCGCCGCCGCCACCGCCGTAGCCACCACCGCCACCGCCACCCGGGCGCTCTTCGCGCGGACGGGCTTCATTGACAACGATGGCGCGGCCTTCCAGGGGCTGGCCGTTCATCGCGTTCATCGCGGCTTGCGCCTCCGCAGGCGATGACATTTCGACAAAACCGAATCCCTTGGAGCGACCGGTTTCACGATCCATCATCACCTTGGCAGATGTGACGGCACCAAATTGACCAAATGCCTGCTGCAGGGATTCGTCGCGGACCGAGTAGGCGAGGTTACCGACGTAAAGCTTGTTTCCCATGAGGGGAAGCTCCTTCTGAAGAAAAGTAAACCATGTGGAGCTTCTACCCAGCGTGAAACACTCAAGCTACAGGCGCCGTCTCCAGACACGGGCCGAGGGTGCAGACACCCTCTCGAGGCATTATGGTGGCAAACCCCCGGTTGCCACCAGCCTGCCATGGCAAGGGCTAACCCGCAAGTATCATCAGTGTTGTCAGGCGGGTACAACACGGCCTCGCCAAGCGGTCTGCCGCGCCCGCCGCCAGAAAGCCCCACCATGACGCCGCCACCGCTGGACCTGCTCAAACCGCTGATCGCCTTGCTGGCCATCGTCAACCCGATCGGCGTGGTGCCGTTCTTCCTCATGCTGACACAAGGCCTGAGCAAGGCCCAGCGCCAGCGCACCCTGCGCATCAGCGCGTTCTCGGCTTTCTGCGTGATTGCCATCAGCGGCATCGCGGGCGGCCAGATCATTGCCTTTTTTGGCATCTCGATCGCCTCGTTCCAGGTCGGCGGCGGCATGCTGCTGCTCCTGTCGGCGCTGCACATGCTCAATGCGCAGCCGGCCGAGAGCGGCAAGGAAGAGATCGAGGAAGGCCAGAACAAGGCCGACGCCGGCGTCAGCGTGGCGGTGGTGCCGCTGACGATCCCGCTGCTCACCGGACCGGCCACCATTTCCACCGTGGTGATTTATGCCGAGAAGACCAGCACTTTCCTTGAGCACGCGGTGCTGGTGGGCTATGGCGTGGTGATCGGCCTGGCCACCTACGCGGCGTTTTCAGCCTCGGGGCGCATCGCCAAGGTACTGGGCAGCACCGGCATCAACGTGATGACGCGGCTGATGGGCCTGATCTTGGCGGCGATGGCGGTTGAGTTGTTGGCCGACGGCCTGACCAAGCTTTTTCCCGTGCTGGCACTGGCGTCGCTGCGCGGCTGAACCGTGAGCAACGGCGCCTTCACGCACATCATCATCGGCGCCGGCACGGCCGGCTGCCTGCTGGCCAACCGGCTCAGCGCCGAGGCCACCAACCAGGTGTTGCTGATTGAGGCCGGCGGCAACGACAACTACCCCTGGATCCACATCCCGGTGGGCTACCTGTACTGCATCGGCAATCCGCGCACCGACTGGCTGTATCACACCGAGCCCGACGCCGGCCTCAACGGCCGCAAGCTGCGCTACCCGCGCGGCAAGGTGCTGGGCGGCTGCAGCAGCATCAACGGCATGATCTACATGCGCGGCCAGCAGCGCGACTACGACGGCTGGGCCGAGGCCAGCGGCGACGCGCGCTGGCGCTGGGACGAGTGCCTGCGTTACTTCAAGCGCCATGAGGACCACTGGCGCGGCGCCGATGCGCACCATGCCGGCCCCGGTTTTGATGCCAGCGGCGCGCGCGACGGTGGCGAGTGGCGGGTGGAGAAGCAGCGTTTGTCCTGGCAGATCCTCGATGCCTTTGCCGCCGCCGCGCAGCAGGCCGGCATCCCCGCTACCGACGACTTCAACCGCGGCAACAACGAAGGCGTCGGCTATTTCGAGGTCAACCAGCGCCACGGCGTGCGCTGGAGCACCACCAAGGCCTTTCTGCGGCCGGTGCAGCACCGCGCCAACCTGCAGATCTGGACCGGTGTGCAGGTTGGCCAGCTGTTGACCCGGCGCGACGAGCAGGGCTTGCGCGTGATCGGCGTGCAGGCCTTGCCACGCGGCCGCGACGGCCAACGCGGCGAGCCGCTGCAGGCCTTGCTGGTTGATCAGCGCGGCGAGGTGGTGATGGCCGCCGGCGCGATCGGCACGCCGCAGATCCTGCAGCTGTCGGGCATTGGGCCAGGCGCGCTGCTGCAAAGCCACGGCATCGCTGTGCAGCATGATCTGCCGGGTGTTGGCGAGAACCTGCAAGACCATTTGCAGATCCGCGCGGTGTTTGAGGTGCAAGGCGTCAAGACGCTCAACACGATGGCCAACAGCCTGTGGGGCAAGGGCCTGATCGGGCTGGAGTACCTGCTGCGTCGCAGCGGGCCGATGAGCATGGCGCCGTCGCAGCTGGGCTGTTTCACGCGCTCGGCACCGGGCCATGAGTGGCCCAATCTGGAATACCACGTGCAGCCGCTGAGCCTGGACGCCTTTGGCGAGCCGCTGCACCGTTTCAACGCCTTCACCGCCAGCGTCTGCAACCTCAACCCCAGTTCTCGCGGCACGGTGCAGATTCGTTCGTCAAGGCCCGAAGATGCGCCTTTGATCCAGGCCAACTACCTGAGCACCGACGAGGACCGCCTGGTGGCCGCCGACAGCCTGCGGCTGACGCGCCGCATCGCCGCGCAGCCGGCGCTGGCCCGCTACCAGCCCAAGGAGGTGCGGCCGGGTCTGCAGTTCCAGAGCGACGATGAGCTGGCGCGGCTGGCCGGCGACATCGGCACCACCATCTTTCACCCGGTGGGCACCTGCCGCATGGGTGCGGCGGGCGATGCCGGCGCGGTGGTCGACAGCGAGCTGCGCGTGCGCGGCGTGGCCGGCCTGCGCATTGCCGACGCCAGCGTGATGCCGCGCATCACCAGCGGCAATACCAACTCGCCGACGCTGATGATTGCCGAGCGCGCCGCCGAGTGGCTGCGCGCCGCGGCCCGCTGAGACGCTGCGGCCGCTCGCTGCGGCGGCGCCGATACCAGGGCGCCAGGGTTATCCCCGGCTGACGCGCCGCAGCGTACTGCCTACATTGCGCCCACTCGACTGGTGCGAGCCGGCCCAAACCGGCCGCACCAGCCTCGGGGGCTGAGGAGACACCGCAAGCCACAACAACAGACGTGGCCGACCCGCCTGCACAGCATCGCCGTGCCAGGAGGGCAGCCTCGATTGCACAGCGCCAGGCCTCGCGGTCTGGCGTTTTTTTTGGCCGTCGGGTAAACAAGTCGCGTTTGACCGCTGAAAAGCAGGCCAAGGCGGGCCCGAATCGGCGCATCAAGGCGCCGCCCTCGCGGCTAGGCTTGCGGCCTGTGCCCCCATCGTCAGCCACCATGTCCGTCAACTCTGAACTGCGCAAGCTCGAGATCGACATCCCGTCGCAGCCCGAATCGCTGGTCAAGCTGTCGCTGCTGCTGGCCGAGGACGATGTCAACCAGCAGGACGTGGCCCGGCTGGTGCAGGACGACATGGCGCTGGCAGCAGCGGTGATGAAGGCGGTGAACTCCTCGCTCTACGGCTTGTCAGGCCGGGTGCAGAGCGTGCAGCAGGCCATCACCTACCTCGGCACGCGCGAGGTGGCGGGCATCACCTTCGAGATGGGTCTGCGGGCGGCGTTTCCGCCAGCCGTCGAGCTTGAGCCGATCTGGCAGCGCGCGGCGCGCCGAGGCCTGCTGATGGGCCGCCTGGCGGCGGCGCTGGGGCTCGACGCCTGGGCCGCGCACTCAGCCGGGCTGTTCGAGGAGTGCGGCAAGGCGGCGCTGTACCGCCATGCGCCCGACCATTACCGCGCCATGCTGCGCGCCGCCGACAACGACGGCGATCTCTGCCAGCTTGAGCACACCGGCTTCGGCGTCAGCCATGACGCGCTGGGTGCGGCACTGTGCGAGAGCTGGGGCCTGGGCCAGGACGCGGTGATCAGCGTGCGCCGCCATGTGGTGGCGCAGGGCCTGCTGATCCTGACCGCGCCGCCGGCGCGGCGCGCCGTGCTGGCCTTGTCGGTGGTCATCTGGGCGCTGATGCGGGCGCCCGAGACGCTGGACGAGGTGGCGGCGCAGGTGGCGCCCCAGGCCGGCCTGGACGAGACCTTGGTGCTGCGTGCCGTGCGCCGGCTAGCCGAAGACCTGCTCGCCGCCGAGGCCCACGGCCGCTGAAGGCCGCCGGGCCGCCCGGCTCTCAGGCGCGCCCGGCCCTTGCGCTTGCGCAAGCCGATCTAGGGGCGTGCATCCAGACTGTGTTGGGCAAACCCCGCTGTGCATTCTCGGCCGCTGCCGCTACCCTGGCGCCGGACTGCTTCACGGCTTATCTGTCGTCAATAAAGAAAGGGCCCGTCATGCCTCACGTCAACATCGATTCCTCCAAGCTGGCGCTGCAGCGTCTCTACCACTGGGAGAAGACGGCGCCTGACCGCGTCGTGCTGACGCAACCCATGGGCGGCGGTGTGGTCACTGAATTCACCTGGCGCCAGCTGATGGACCAGAGCCGACGCATGGCTGCGCACCTCAAAGCGCAGGGCATCGGCCCTGGCGACAAGGTGGCGCTGATCTCCAAGAACACCGCCTGGTGGCTGATGACCGACTTCGCCATCTGGATGGCCGGCGCGGTCTCGGTGCCGCTGTACCCCACGCTGGCGGCCGACACCATCCGCCAGATCCTGACCCACAGCGAGGCCAAGCTGCTGTTCATCGGCAAGCTTGATGGCTGGGCCGGCATGAAGTCCGGCGTGCCCAAGGGCCTGCACTGCATCGCCATGCCGCTGGCGCCGGCCAAGGGCGAGTTGCCCGAGGGCGCCGAGCAGTGGGACAAGATCATCGCCGGCACCCAGCCGTTGGCCGGCAATCCGCTGCGTGACGGCGACGACATGTCGACCATCATGTACACCTCGGGCACCACCGGCATGCCCAAGGGCGTGATGCACAGCTTTGCCACCTTCGCCTGGTCGATCGACGCCGGCCTGAAGCGCATCAAGCTCGACCAGGACGCGCGCATGCTGAGCTACCTGCCGCTGTCGCATGTGGCCGAGCGCGCGCTGGTGGAATGCGGCATGCTGGCCACCGGCATGAGCGTGTTTTTCGCCGAGAGCCTCGACACCTTTGCCGCTGACCTGCAGCGGGCCCGGCCCACGGTGTTCTTCTCGGTGCCGCGGCTGTGGGTGAAGTTTCAGCAGGGCGTGTCGGCCAAGATGCCGCCGGCCAAGCTGGACCTGCTGCTGAAGATCCCGATCCTCAACAACATCATCCGCAAGAAGATCAAGGGTGCGCTGGGCCTTGACCAGTGCACCTTCGCCGCCGGCGGCGCGGCGCCGATGCCGCCGCAGCTGCTTAACTGGTATGCACGGCTGGGCCTGCCGATCATCGAGGTCTATGGCATGACCGAGAACTGCGGCGTCTCGCATGCCACGCTGCCCGGCGTGCAGCGCCCGGGCACCGTCGGCCAGCCTTATGAAGGCGTGCAAAGCCGGCTTGATCCGACCAGCGGCGAGGTGCAGGTCAAGAGCGAGGGTGTGATGCTGGGCTACTACAAGGAACCCGAGCTCAGCCGCGATGCCATCTCCGCCGACGGCTGGCTGCGCACCGGTGACAAGGGTGCGCTCGACGTTGAGGGCAACCTCAAGATCACCGGCCGGGTGAAAGACCTGTTCAAGACCAGCAAGGGCAAGTATGTGGCGCCCGCGCCGATCGAGGACAAGCTGGTGATGCACAACGCGGTCGAGGCCTGCTGCGTTACCGGCGCCAACCTGGGCCAGCCGCTGGCGGTGCTGATGCTCAATGAAGGCGCGGTGGCGCAGGCCGCCAAGCCCGAGGGGCGGGCCGAGCTCGAGACCTCGCTGGGCGCGCACCTGGCGCAGGTCAACGAGACGCTGGATCCGCACGAGCAGCTGGCCTGCCTGGTGCTGGTAACCGAGCCCTGGTCGGTCGACAACGGCTTCATCACGCCAACCTTCAAGGTCAAGCGCAACCGCGTCGAGGAGGTTTATGCCGCGTCCTACGACAAGTGGGAAAGCGCACGCAAGAAAGTGATCTGGCTGTAAGTTTCATGGTGCGGGGCACCGCCCCGGATCATGGAACACCTCCACATTAGGCCAGGCTCAGCCGGCGAAGGGCAGCACCTCGGGTGCGCCCGCGTCGAGCTGGCGCAGCACCTCGTCAAAGCCGTGGCGCGGCTGCCAGCCCAGCTGACGGCACGCCAGCTGGGCGTCATAAACCCGATCGATGCGTTGCGGCAGCGGCCAGCGCCGCTGCTCGAAGGCGCGCAGCAGCGCCGGGGCGCGCTGCGCTGGCCACGGCGCGCGCGTCGATGCCGCGGTGCAGCCGATAGGCCGCCATCAAGGGCGCAGGCTCGGCAAAGCAGCGTGACAGGCGCAGCACGGTCACCGCCAGCCCGTCGCGGCCGGCGTCCTCGCGCAAGCAAGATCGAGCTGCAGATCGGTAAACGCCGAAGGCAGCAGGTCGATGCCGATCAGTTGA